>NZ_CP152049.1:1197500-1502500 GCF_038630985.1 Paenibacillus sp. FSL H8-0548 | reverse complement strand
AATCATATTTGCGAACAATGGCTATTCGAGCTTTCAATGACAAATCATCCTCAATCCAAATTCGCAGCAATGCTCCGTCTTCCGTATACTCCACATAGTTTTGGCCTGCGGCTGCATCAAACACCGGCGTCAACTTCTTTGTACTTATAATTTCCTTTACACGCTCCATACCTACTGCTTTCGACGAGACCGTTACTTTACCAGTCTCATCCTTCTTTTCTGTCCAGATTCGGGTATATAGCGGCATGCTCATTATAAGTTTGCTTGACGGCACGCCATCCTCCTGCAATATACGAACGATAGAGCTTTCCGTCCATGGCAGAGAAGCAACGGAGCCGGATTTTGGACTTGAGGCCCAATGCTCATCGTAAGCCATGACCATCATATAATCGACAATTCCGCCTAATGCTGCACGATCAAGAAACACTGACCACATCTCGCTGTTCGATTTAGGAGTTACATCGACCGATACGACCAAGCCTTGCTCATGAAGCAGCGGTGTCATCTCACGTACAAATTGCACGAAATTCTCTTTATCTGAGGTGTATACATTTTCAAAATCAATATTAATGCCCTGTAGGTTATAAATCTCGGCAAATGCAATCAACTGCTGAATCATTGAAAATCGTGTATCCGCATTAGCCAAAACCTTTGTTGTTCGATCTGGTTCAAAATCATTGCTGAAAAGCGCCCAAATTTGCAATCCTTGCTGATGAGCCCATTTCACATAGGCTGGATCAGCCTTGCCTTTAATCGTGCCTTTGTCATCAGCAAGCGCAAACCAAGTTGGACTGACTACATTTAGCCCTTGCATAGGCGCAATCTTCGTTGTGTCTATTTTGCGCTCATATACCGCTTCCCAGGTCATATTAATCTTGTTGCCTAGAACCTTCCAAGCGATGAAAGGCGGCTCAGTCGAAGGTTTGGCGATTTGATCAATTGTCGTTAGCTTTAAATCCTTCTTATTAATGAAACCAGCCAGTCCATCACTGCTCTGGACAAGCAGCCACCCTTCCTGATCTCCCCAAATTCTAACTGACTCCGCTTGCGGTACCTTCTTAATATAAGGTGCGCGAATAGTTGGCTCGGTACGAATGGCAGCTCCTTTGGCAGGAATAGCTTCAGCAAGCTGAATCGTGTCACCAGCTGAGAGCAGTGTGACTACACCTGTTTCTTCGTTAAGCTCTACTTGCAGTCCGTATAGCTCTTTCAAAGGTTCAGCTGGAATATAAACGGTATCCTCTGATTTCTCAGCAGTAATCGTTAGATTATACGGCTTCTGATTAATTGTTGCTGTTAAGGAGTCCGTTTTGAGATGAAGAACCTTGCTCGCTGTCGTCAAAACAATCGAGCCTGAATCCTTCTCATACCGAATAGGCTTGTCCTCTCCGAGTACCTGCTGCAGCACCTCTAAAGGAAGCTTTACCTCGCCATTTTCAATAATTGCGCCTTGCTGTGACTCTAATCCCCGAACCATAATCGGATTTTCGGCTTTGAAGCTTGCATCAATCCACTCGTTATTTGGTA
This sequence comes from Paenibacillus sp. FSL H8-0548, assembly GCF_038630985.1. Taxonomy (NCBI): domain Bacteria; kingdom Bacillati; phylum Bacillota; class Bacilli; order Caryophanales; family Paenibacillaceae; genus Paenibacillus; species Paenibacillus sp. FSL H8-0548. Next base: position 1,500,973 of record NZ_CP152049.1, on the reverse strand, counting down.
CAAAACGAATATATCCGTACCAGCACATGGCTGCAATTATCGCTAAAATCATAATTATAAAAAAGCTCCGAGCACCTTTGCTGCCTCTTCGGCGCGGCGTTCGGCTGTACATCGTTTCCAAGTCATCACGCTCCAATTTCTTAGCTTATGTTTCGATCCTATCCTATTAAAAAACGTGCAGATTAGCGTTTCATCGCTTCCCGGCACGTTCTTCTAGGCTTAATCGCCCCTTATTTCGCTGATGTGGTGTTGCATGCTGTGCACAGTCCGTAAATTTCCATCCGGTGACCTTCAACCACAAACCCGGTCACTTGAGATGCGACACGCTCTACCTCAAGCAGTGGTGGATAATCAAAATCGACGATTGAACCGCAAGTCTTACAAATAGCGTGGTAATGATCGGATAAATCCGAATCAAACCGACTAGAGTCATCGCCATAAGTAAGTTCACGCACTAATCCAGCTTCTACAAATAAACGCAGATTGTTATATATGGTAGCTACGCTCATGCTCGGATAAGCCGGAGAGAGCGCTTTATAAATTTCATCTGCAGTCGGATGAGTCATCGAGTCCATCAGGTAGCTTAATATGGCGTGACGTTGCGGGGTCATTCGGACACCATTCATCTTCAGTTGTTCCAATGCTAAGTTAACGTTGGCTCCCATTCCCCTCACGCCCTTCCTAAAGTAATTACAACTATTGTACGTTCTTATTTAAGAGTTTGTCAATGAAAGCGCCATTTTAGGATAGCCCAATTTGTTTAATGGAAATGCTGTTCGTTGCATTAATTTGAATTCGAAAAGTACCGTCTCCCATTGTGCCTCTTATAGTTTTCTTACTTACCTCAAGCGGCAGCTCGCTCGTAATATTACCGAAAGTTACCGATCCGTACAATGTAAAATGACTATTCTCCGGCATAGCAAGCTTGATTTCGCCTACGGAGCTGTCGAGGTCCCAGTTGCCGCCAACAATATCGCTGCTTAGCTCAATGTCCCCATTAAGCGTATCTGCTTTTACTGAAGCGCCTACGCGGTTCATTTGAATTTTTCCATTCTTCGTTTCCGCTTCAACGTTGCCTTCTATATCCTTAAGATCTAAGCTTCCATTAAGCGTGTTGGCAAAAAGCTTCCCTTGAATCGCCGCGGCCATAATGCTGCCATTCTTTATTTCGAGCGTACTGTCTCCAGTTACGCCATTCACTGCTATTTCGCCAGCAATTCCTTTGACGTACACAGCACCTATAATGTTGCTAACCGTGACAATGCCACTGTTGCTTCGGATATCAAGTCCACCAGAAAGCGTTAGCTCACGAATATCTACCGCACCATTTCCCGATTCCACCTTTAACTTTAAAAGAGGCTTCTGCTCTTTGGCGATGTCCGGAGTTTGCTCGGGCTCTTCATTCAAATCCGTCTCCAAAGCTCCCGGTGCATCTGTTTCGATCACCTGCAGATCTTCTATTTCTGTGCTGCTTTCCATTTCTTGCTCCACCGCTGCTAAATCATCAGTCACATCGATCGCGCTTTCCGTTTCCTCTGGAAGAGCTGTTTCAACGGGCAGCTCCTCGACTTGAAGCTGATCCGACAAGGACATAGGCACCGTTACAATCATATTCATTCTCGGCTTTCTGCTGCCATTCGCTCCATAAGCCTGACCTTTAGCCTCTACTGTCAATTCTGTACCAGGATCGATTTTAACTGTCGTCTGCTCTGCTATAGCATCCGCCTCCGATTGGTCCGTTACGTCTACCCAAACGGTCGTTAGCAGCTCAATCTCTTGCACCTCACCCGAACGTACGGTTACTTGCCCATTCGGATTAACGATCCGGATTAGCGAAGCCTCCTCATCCAGTGGTACCTTAATGACAGCTTTATCATATTGAAAGCCCTTCTCCTCGCCGAACTCTGCCGGTCCATTAAGGTCAACGTTAAATTGATCCAACCACCGAAATGGTAGATCTGCGTATTGCGTTACCCCATAAGCGGTCAGCGTAATAACGATTGCAATCATCCCGCCTGTGACATCCAGCCTAAGCCGTTTCTGTACACCTTTGAATTTCAAGCTGAAAATAATCGTTTCAAGACCTAATAATATAAATATGATCGGCCACCATTGTCCAAGTAACGAAATATCATTCCGTCCTTTTATTTGATCCCATAAAAGCAGCGCTCCTACAGTTAGGACGAGTGCTGCTGCCGTAAAACGGCCTAATTTCAACATAGATAACGACCCTTTCCACAAGCGTAACAGCAGCGTTATTGAAACCATCATAATCATCGGCCCCACACTCAGCTCGGCAAGCTCATTCATCCACGGCAGTATAGCATGGGGAGGCTTTACTAAAATAAGCATGATGCCTCCCGCGGCAAACAGCAGCATACCGTGAATAAGATTTAGCGCGATGGGACTTGAATGCTCAGCCTCCGTGCTTTGCAAGGAATCAAACACACTTATAAAATATATGATGGGGAGCATAATGCCTAAATAAACGATTAACAGCAAATGTCTTCCGCCATCAGAATCAGCCAGCCGAACGATTGCTGTTATATCCAGCCAAAAGGCTGAGATTAACAGCAATCCCTTCGGATGCTGTCCCGTATAAATATGCCCTGCCCCTGGCATTGCGAAGGCCAATACAACGGTGAGCAGCCTCTTTAACGTTTGTTTTATTCTGAGCTGACCCAACGTACACCCTCCAGATGCTTTATTTTATCCAGCAGCACAAGCAGCGCCTCCGACTTCGGCAAAGTGATATAGAACTGAAGTATAATCTGCTCTCCCTTTTCCGCACCTTTGCCGTCATCCTCACATTCCTCCAGCAGCATTTTTCGCATGACGATTTTTCTTTCTACCAGCAAGCTGTTGATTTCAAGCATCGCTTGAGAGTAGTGATTTATTTTTATTTTCAGAAGATGCTCCTTCTTCGCGCTTATATACCTTTTCTCAAGCTTATTAAATGCCCATAGCGTCACGAGCACCATAATCGTCGTTACTGCCGATGCGAAATAAAAGCCAGCTCCAACTGCTAGACCAATTGCGGATACTACCCACAACGAAGCCGCTGTTGTTAGGCCTGTGATCGATTTACCAGTAAATAATATCGTACCCGCTCCAAGGAAACCAATTCCAGTAATGACCGCAGCCGCAAGGCGCGCAGGGTCAACTCTGACATTCGGCTCATCAACAAAAGCAGAAAAGCCATACATGGAGAGCAGCATGAGCAAACACGAGCCGAGGCAAACCAAAATATTAGTTCGGAGACCTGCCGCATGTTTAGACTGCTCACGCTCGAATCCAACAAGTCCTCCGAGCAGCAAAGCAAGCAGCAGCCTTAATAAAATATGGAGCTCACTGATGTACCAAGGATTGTGAAGCGAGCTTAATAGCATTAGCGATCCCGACCTTTCTCTTTGCCTATTGTAACATAATTATATGCTTCAAATAGGGCAGGCAGGTCTGGCGTTTCTTGCTTCGGCAAAAAAAGAAAAACACGGCTCATCATAGCGATGAACCGTGTCTTAGCGTACGAATACTGTTATTTCAAACGCTCAATCAGCAGCTTGTTTGCTAGCGCAGGATTCGCTTTTCCTTTGGAGGCCTTCATAATCTGACCAACTAGGAAACCAATTGCTTTATCTTTACCCGCTCTATAATCCTCAACGGATTGAGGATTCGCTTCGATAATTTGATCGACAATTTGCAATACGGCACCTTCATCGCTAATTTGAACAAGGCCTTGCTCTTCAACGATTTGCTGCGGCAGCTTGCCAGTCTCCAGCATTGCTTTAAATACAGTTTTGGCAATTTTACCATTGATCGTGCCCTTCTCAAGCAAGCCGATCATTTCGCCAAGCCCTTGACCTGTGATTTTCACATCGGAAATTTCTTGACCGTTCGCATTAAGAAAACCGAGAAGATCGCCCATGATCCAGTTCGAGACGGCTTTAGCATCCTTCGTATACGCTAGACTCTCCTCGAAGAAGTCTGCAAGCTCCTTAGAGGAGGTAATAACCTCAGCATCGTAAGAAGGCAGGCTATAGTCCGCTGTATATCTTGCTTTGCGGGCATCCGGCAGCTCTGGAATCGTTATGCGAATACTTTGCTTCCACTCCTCGCTAATATGAAGAGAAACAAGATCCGGGTCTGGGAAGTAGCGATAATCATGAGCTTCTTCCTTGCCGCGCATCGAGAAGGATTTGCCAAGCGCATCATCGAAGCGACGCGTCTCTTGAATCACTACTCCGCCGCCATCCAAAATTTCCGCTTGGCGGAATTGCTCATACTCAAGACCGCGCTGAACGCCGCGGAAGGAGTTCATGTTCTTGAGCTCAGCACGCGTGCCAAATTCCTTCTGTCCATATGGACGCAAACTTATATTTGCATCGCAGCGCAGGCTTCCTTCTTCCATCTTCACATCAGATACGTCACAGTACTGCATGATCGCTTTGATTTTTTCCAAGTAAGCCTTCGCTTCCTCAGGCGTGCGAATATCCGGCTCAGAGACAATTTCAATGAGCGGCGTACCCACACGATTGAAATCGACAAGCGAAGCATATCCACCGTCAACATGGGTTAGCTTGCCAGCATCCTCTTCCAAATGCAGCCGTGTAATGCCGATTCGTTTTGTCTCGCCATTCACTTCAATATCTATCCAGCCATGCTCGCCAATCGGTTGATCAAATTGCGAAATTTGATAAGCCTTAGGAGAATCTGGGTAAAAGTAGTTTTTACGGTCAAACTTGCTAATATCAGCAATTTGACAATTCAAGGCCATAGCTGCCTTCATAGCGTACTCAACGGCTTGACGGTTTAATACCGGCAATACGCCGGGGTGCCCAAGACATACCGGGCAGGTATGGGTATTGGCAGGCGCGCCGAAAGCGGTAGAGCAGCCGCAAAAGATTTTGCTATTCGTGTGCAGCTCCACATGGACTTCCAGCCCGACAACCGTCTCGTATTTGTTCGGTTCAGACATTCGTATCGATCCCTTCGTAAACGTATATATACCCGCCTATAGCTGCGGACGTTGTTTATGATGCTCCGTGTGCTGCTCGAACGCATGAGCGGCGCGCAGCACCGTCGATTCGTCGAACGCCTTCCCGATAATTTGCAAGCCGATCGGCAGGCCGTCAGCCATGCCGCAAGGAACGCTAATAGCAGGAACGCCTGCCAAGCTTACCGGAATTGTACAAATATCGTTTAAATACATCGTTAATGGATCGCCAACCTGTTCTCCAATGCGGAACGCTGGAGTCGGAGCCGTAGGCCCGATAATGAGATCATATTGGTTGAACACTTGGTCAAAATCTTGCTTAATAAGCGTCCGCACCTTCTGTGCTTTCAAGTAATAAGCATCATAGTAGCCGGAGCTAAGCGCATAGGTTCCTAGCATAATGCGGCGTTTTACTTCAGGGCCGAAGCCTTGGCTGCGAGATTTCTTATATAGATCAATAAGATTTTCCGGATTTTCCGCACGAACCCCATAGCGTACGCCATCAAAGCGTGCCAGGTTCGACGAAGCCTCAGATGAAGCAAGCAAATAATACGTTGCGATCGCATACTCCGTATGCGGCAGCGAAACCTCTTCCCATGCTGCGCCAAGCGATTCGTATACAGCCAAAGCCTTCAGAACAGCTTCCTTCACACGCGGATCAATACCCGCTCCAAGATATTCCTTAGGAACACCGATGCGAAGGCCCTTAACATCGCCCGTTAATGCGGCAGTGTAATCCGGAATATCTACATTTGCAGAAGTCGTGTCTCTCTCATCATAACCTGCAATAGCTTGCAGTACATAAGCGGAGTCTTCGACGTTTTTCGTAAGCGGTCCGATCTGATCGAGCGACGATGCAAATGCAACGAGACCAAAACGCGATACAAGGCCGTAGGTCGGCTTAAGGCCGACGATACCGCAGTAGGCTGCAGGCTGGCGAATCGAGCCGCCCGTATCTGAACCTAATGAGAAGTATACTTGACCAGCAGCAACCGATGCTGCTGATCCGCCGCTTGAGCCGCCAGGCACGTATTCCGCATTCCATGGATTGCGCGTAGCATAATAGCTTGAATTTTCATTCGAGCCGCCCATAGCAAATTCGTCCATGTTCAGCTTGCCAATCGTTACGGATTGGGCTGCCTTCAGCTTGCTGACGACCGTTGCATCGTATATAGGATTATGATTGCTCAGAAACTGGCTCGCACAAGTAGTCAGAAGCCCTTCGGTCACAATATTGTCCTTCACTCCAGCCGGCAATCCGAACAACAAACCACGCTCGCCGCCTTCTTGCAATTGCTTGTCCAGCTCTGACGCTTGCAAGCGGGCATTCTCTTCATTCAACGTAATAAAAGCCTGAATAGCAGGCTCAGTTTCTGCAATTCTCGCATATGATGCGCTAACCAGCTCAGAAACGGAAAGTTCCTTATTGTTAAGCTTGTTATGTACATCCTGCAGGCGCAAATCAAACAGTGCCAACAGTAGTTCCTCCCTTCATATAAAACCCATTCGTATTATTCAAGTACCGCTGGTACTTTAAATTGTCCTTCCTCTTCATCAGGCGCGTTCAGCAGTACCTTCTCGATCGGCAGCGATGGACGCTTCTCATCCGCACGCATAACGTTCTTGATCGGCAGTACATGGCTTGTAGGCTCAACATTCTCGGTGTCGAGACCATTAAGCTTTTCCGCATATTTCAAAATCGCATTAAGCTGCTCTGTGAACTGATCCTTCTCCGAATCAGACAGCTCTAGCCGCGCCAGTCTGGCGACATGCTCTACATCCTTAGGTGTAATGCTCATCAGGTTTTCTTCCTTTCCTATTCCTGTAATCATTCTTTCTATTATATCTCAAAGCTAGGGCGAACATCAATGTACAGAGCAAACGACTTCCGTATTCCTGCCAAAAGAAGAAAAAAAGACTCTCCCCGAGTCTATCGTCTGCTATGCCATTCAAACCAAGCAAATTCTTCTACTGAAGCTTTTTAAGCATATTAGCGAAAAAAAAACTGTTCCATTGTCAGCAATGTGACATACAGAACAGTCCGTTACCTGCAGCAATTATTAAATCCAAGCCTTTAAATTAACCCGACGAATAAAGTCTGCTGGACTAAGCTGCTCCAATTCCACAGCCTCTTCCTCTTGCTTTGGCTCCTCTTCGCCGTTCATGATCCGTTTGAACAATTCCTCATTATGCGTAGCGAGTGCAAAATCAATAAGTGCTTCACGCTCAATGCGGTCAACCTCATCTTGAATAAGCACCTCTTCAAGCTCTACGTCCTCATCAGGAATTAGAAAGTTTCGATTAGCCGCAGGTACACGCAGCACATAATCAAATACATTATCTGCATTGCGGTCGTACGCTATTATATAACCATGCTCCCCAATAGGAAGGTTTTGTTCAAATTGGTCAGCCACAATGACGACCTTTGTGCCTAGCTGTAGCATCGTCCTCAACTCCTGTTTCTTCGCCGCTGATTCTTTCACTACTATCCTACTAAAAAAAAATAGCGGTGTCCAATAGAAGAGAGAGACAGATAGATTTACCGTTTATTCAATCGACCGTTGAGCTTCTTTTTAGTACGGCTGATGATATCAAAACGAACACTGCGATACTGATCACCGTCACAACAATTGCTAATCCGAATCGGCCGCTATTCGTAATTTCAGAGACAACCGCTTGAGAAGCGAACCCGCTAAGTGCTCCAGGACTCCAGCCAAGCGCCTTGGGAAAAAGAGAAATGAGCAAGGATAGCGCAAGTGTGCCTCCAATTGCGCAGAAAGCTGCTGCGGCAGGGCTTCGGAGCAGTGAGCTGAACAGAATCGTTACCGTTATAACAAAGGTGAGCCATAAGCCATATACAAGCAAACTGCTCGCCATCTTCGCAAATGGAACCGTCCCAATTAATAGACCCGTATAATACCAGGAGGCTAAATATCCAGTAGAAAGCGAGCCCCAGGTGAGGATAAGCATAGCAGTCCATTTGGAGCCGATAAAAGCAAGCACGGAAATTGGCTTCACAAGTATGAGTGATGCCGCCCCGCTATTGCGTTCGCTCGATACTGTACCCATACAGACGAGAACGAGTACTAAAATGCCTATTGTGCTGAATTGCTGCAATGTTTGTGCCAGCACCTCTGCCCCTAACGGCATAGGCATTTCAATAACTGTTCCTTCTGGCAATCCTCCGGTCTGCATCAAGATCACTGGCATATAGTAAGTAGTTACGGGCTGCATAATGCCGAGCAAAATAAATACGAGCGGCACCCAGAGCAGCTTAAAGCTGCGTACAAGCTCAAGAAGCTCCTTTTCAACCATAACGATGTATCGGCTAAAGCTTGAGGAAATAGATGCTTTTCCCTCCGTAGATGATTTTTGTCTCAAGGCTGTGCTGCTCATGCGGTCACCACCTTCATAAATAAATCCTCGAGCGAGGTATGGCCGATTTCCAATCTGCTTACCTTCACATTCTCACGCGTCAGCTCCTCCAGAAGCATGCGTCTTGCTGTATCCACATCATGGACGGTAAAACGTGCAGCTCCGCTCTGCAGCTCCATTTCATGAAACAAGCTTGCTCCGCCCCCCTCATTTATAGAAACCTGAATCTTCTCCATATAAGACGCAAGCCAGCGCTGTGAGTGCTCGTCATTCTCAAGCTGAAGCTCAATGATCGGTTTACGATGCTCAGCACGAATATCCTCAATAGCGCCTTGGATAGCTACTTGCCCGTTCCGAATAATTATGACATCATCACAAAGCTCCTCTGCATCGTGCAGCACATGCGTGGAGAACAGCACTGTCGTTTCCTGCTTCAGCTCGCGCAGCAGCTTCATCACCTCTCTGCGTCCTAGAGGATCAAGCGCAGATACAGGCTCATCCATAACTAACAATTTAGGCTGATGAACGAGTGCTTGAGCGAGTCCAAGACGCTGCTTCATTCCTCCTGAATACGATGAAATCCGTCTCTTTGCTGCACTTGAGATACCTACGCGCTCAAGAAGTTCCTTCGCTCGCTGTTTTGCTGCGGCAGAACTGAGACCACATAGTTTGCCCGCATATACCACGTATTCCAAGCCTGTCATCCATGAATAAAAGGAAGGGGATTGCGGCAAATAGCCAATTAACTCTCTGTGATCGATTCCTTGTGCAGAGCCCTGAAAATCCATTTCGCCTGCGGTCTGCTTAAGCAAGCCCGTAATCATCCGTATCGTAGTCGTTTTTCCCGCTCCGTTAGGCCCTAGCAGCGCTACACAGTGACCTTCCTTTATTTCGAAATCAATACCTGAGACCGCCTTCACCGAACCGAATGACTTAGACAGTCCCTTAACTTGAAGGAGCGCCGTCATCAGTCAGACCTCCTGCCAGCAATAAAGAAGGCAATCGGCCCTACTAAATTTACGAATATAATAATCAAAACCCAAACCCATTTCGGTCCACGCGTTTTCTCTGCTTTTGCGCAAAGTATTAATGCAATTACCATTAGTATGAGCTGAATAACAATGATCGGTGCAATAATGGGTAAAATTTCGGATAGCTCAATGGATTCATTCATAAAAGAAAACCCCCTTTATATCTATTTGAAATTAGCTTATTGTTTCTTTCTTTTGTTTCCACCCCGAGGAAACCACCCGCTGCGAACAAATATATAATAAAAAACGAGCGGCAGCGGCGTTTGAATTAAACCCCACAAGCCCCAGAGCCAGGGCATGCTGTCCCGTTTGCGGGCATCAATAAATAGCCAGGTCGATTGAGCAATCAATATAGGGATCATTAATATCCAGAACCAAAGCGGCAATACCTTTAGCTCCTCCATTTCCGCACCTTCCCTCGTCCAAACGCCGCGCTGGAAATTCCAATGCCAATCGCTGCAATTGAAGCTTGAAAGATAACAAAAAAGACCAAATTACGTTCTGCTGTCATCCACAGCATCAAGCTTAGAACAACGCATGCCGCAAACGAAAGCAGTAGAAGCTCCTTCCATAATCTTCTCCTTAACTCTTTCTTATGCCCCTCAACAAGCGCCTCGAACTGCAGCGCTTCAGGGATATGCGGCGCATGAACAGCATCAAACCTACTTACCGCTTCTGTTATATGATCCTCAAACCATTGCTGATCATCAAGATCATCATTAGACTTCTTCATGCTCCGTTAGCTCCTTCCGCAGCTGCTTTAACCCGTTATGCAGCCTTGATTTTACTGTACCTACTGGAATATCCAGCATCGAGGAAATTTCCTCCTGTGCGTAGCCGTAATAATACTTGAGCAAAATCGGTATCCGAACATCACTGCTTAGCTGCCCTAATGCCTCCAGCGCTTCCGGCCATTCCTCACCTTGGTGAAGCGTGTCAAAACGGATAGCTCGCAGCAACTGCTGCTCCTGCAGCCAATGCTTTTCAAGCTCGCTGCGCCGAATATTGTCTACAACCAGCCTGGATGCAATCGTAATGAGCCAGGTTGAAAATTTAGCTTTGCCTTGAAAAGTCGCTATTTTCTCAATTGCCTTCAGCATCGTTTCCTGTGTAACATCCTCCGCACGACTTTTGTTCATCGTTACCTTTAGTACATATTGATATAGAAATGCATAATGCAGCCGCAGCAGTTCAGAGAGCGCGCTGGAATTACCACGAACCGCTTGCTTAATGAGCTTCGTCTCGTCGTGCACGAGCGCGTAACCTCCTTTATTTCATTCCGTTATAGCTTTGACGGTTAATGACCGCATTTCGTTCACTGGAAATAAAAAAAACTTTTATCCGCGGCTAATTTAATACTTTATATAATTCGAACTAGAAATTTACGTTTTGAGCGCTGCGCGAGTAAATCATTCTGAAGGGTCGCGGTTGCAGCCAGATTCTTTGTATAGTTTGTAAATGAGCTTAATTTTTCTGTATAATAACCGGGTGAAATTGCAACTTTTTCTCAAAAACCAGCCTTTTTTCGCCCATTGACCCCACTCAGCGATATTAGATCTACATTCTAGACCTATTTCTTCCAATTCAGTTATTTCCGGTGAATTAGATCTAAAAATTAGATCTATTTCTCAAAAAACCAACCTTTTTCCGCCCATTTGGGACCACTCAGCAATATTAGATCTATTTTTTAGATCTATTTCTTCCAATTCGGCCTTTTTCGGTGAATTAGATCTAAAAATTAGATCTATATAAGTTGAACCAAGAAATCGGCGATTAAATCACGCCGAGATGCTTGCCTGTCGTTTTGATGTTGCGCCGTTTGCCATGTAGAAAGCATGTTTTTTGAATGGTCTGGTAGTTCTGAATCATCGACTCATCTTCAAATAGCAAGTGATCGATTTCCTCATTCAAAGAGTCTTTTCTAATATATAAGAATTTATAAGTTTTCAATAATAAATAGACTTATCTATCACTGCAAAACGAGCTTTGCATTTATGTGTTTTAAACAATAAAACAGCTGCGGAAGCGTATAGGACTTCTGCAGCTGTTGCATGTTTATATCTATTCTATTGTTAATCTTGACTGCGGCTGTACCAACGCCACACAGGCTCGACATCCTTACGATCCAAGCATGTTACTTTGTATTCAAATGGACTTCCGAGTGCCCGTACTGACAGCGTCAGCAGCTGTTTGCGCTGCTGTCCTTTCGAGCGGTTCACTCGCATCGTAACAATCTGAGGACGCCGAATTAAATAGGTAGTTCGGGATATGAAACGATTGCGAAGCGTTAGCTGGCCATCTGCGAGCTTAACTCCAGCAGCCACATAACAGCTTCTTCTCCACCATAGCAGAAGCGGAATCAGCAGCAGCGACCATAAACCGTCGGTCTTCAAAAACACGATTAATGCTGAGCATGCAACAAGCGCAAGCAGCAGTTCGATTCTTACATAATAAAGCAGAGCGCGCTTCGGCGCCCCCGTCAAATCCGTATTCGAAGGCAGTGTCACCTGCGGAACAAAATCGTTAAGCAGGCTTTGCACCTTCGACCGTTTGAGGAAAGGATGCAGCATCAGCTGCTCCTTCTTGTCCGAGGATACAATTTGAAGCTGAATTTCCGCATATCCGAATATTTGACGCAGCAAGCCTTCATTGACGATAACCGCCTGTACCTTCTTCGAATCAAATACAAATGATTTCTTCTCGAGCAGGCCATACGATACCGAAATTTGCCGGCCATCCCTCTTCACAGAAAAGCCGCTATACTTCAGCACGTACAATAGTACAGAAAGCAGCCATGCAAAGCCAATTACAGCGACACCAACCATAACGATGAGAATATAGCCCGGCATTAAGCTCGATGAGTCTTCTACCATCGTCTCAAAGAAATGATCGGGAAGCAGCTGATTAATAATATCGTCTGCAAAGGAGTACAGCCCCGCCAAAAATGCAGCGACCAGTCCAAAATTAGTCGACGTGGCAGCTGCTTGAAACAGCTGCACTGGTTTTAGCGTAACACTCCGTATTTCACTGCTCACTTCAACTTTCGAAGGTGCCGCCATAAGTGGTTTTTCATTAATCTTTACAATTAATGGTCGATCCGCTGGCATATCTATCTCTGCAGCTTCAGTGGCATCTGCAAATACGTCACTCGTCGGCTCCGTTTTTGTATTCGCTTGTTTTCTCAGCATAAGCTGAATATCGTTAGCTTCCTTAACCGAGAGCGCCGGCAAAATACCATCCGCCTTCTTGTTTCCGCCCGGTGTCTCTATCTTCACCTGTGCCACGCCAAGCAAACGTTGGATAAGCGGCTGCTCCACATTGACAGAATGAATGCGTCCATAATAGATCGTCTTCTCATCCCGCAGCAGCAAGCCTTTGCGAATGATAATCCGGTCCTCCTCCAGCCAAAAGCCGAAGCTTCTCCATTCCAGGAAGCTAAAAACCAAAATAACGACAGCCAGCGCAGCAGCCCCTGCATACCAGTACCAATTCAAACCAGTCCAGTCTGTTCCCTTCACTAAACCAATTAAGATAAAGGGGAGGAAGCCGCGGATGGTTTGTAGAAGGCCAAATAAAATGTAGATGGGATGAAGCGTACGACGCTCATTCATCTTGATCATCCACTTTAGCTAAAATACCGATCTGCTGCTTTAGCTGCTGTGCCTCCGATTGCTTTAGACCGCTAATCCTATGCGTGGTAGCAGCGGTAACGACCGACACGCTAGCCAAATCATATTTGCGCATCAGAGGTCCGCTCTCCAGCTCAACATGCTGCACGCGAACCATCGGAACGAGCACATTGCTCAAAAAGATCAGACCTGATTGAATTTCCAGCTCCTCCTCAAACAGCTCATATTGAAAGCGGGTATACTTCATCTGCGGTATAATCCAAATAAACAATACGAAAGAAGCAATAACTAGGGGCAAGGCAATCCATCCAGGAATGAGCGTCCAATCCCATGCCAATGCACATGAAAAATAAGCAATAATGACTGCTAGAAATATCCCATGTGTAATAAGTCCGCTAATCCGATAAACCTTAATATAGTCCCTGTGAAGTCGCCTTGATAAATTACGATTCATTAGATAACTCTCCCCCTGTATCTAAGGCAGTACAATAAGCTCTGCCTTTGACCTGGTCAGCGCCCTTGCCCCCTGATCCGAAACCAAATAGCTGTTCTCAATTCCTACAACCCCTTGGCCTGGAAATGTGAATTTCGGCTCCACTGCAATAACCATTCCAGCTGCAAGCGGAACCTTAAATCCTTTTGCAAGCACCGGCCACTCGTCGATCTCCAGTCCAATGCCATGTCCCAAAAACTTGGCTTGATCGGCCCCAAAACCCATAAAATGCTCTGTCAGCTTAGCTGCTCCACAGCGTTCAAGCGCATCCTCATATAAATTGGAGCAAGGCGTGCCGAGTACCAATAACTTCTCTGCTGCGCCGATAATGGACTCCGACACCTCATAAGCATGCTGAAGCAGCTCCGGTAGCTCGCCTATGACAGCTGTACGAGTCTGATCGATCACATAACCATCCACGCAGCAGCCAATATCGATAAGAATAGGCTCATCTCGTCTAATTAGTGATCTACTGACGCTTTGCGGTGATGCAGCTCCGAGCCCAAGACCACCCGCAGGTCCGTCAAAGTATGAGGGTATAGCTGCTGCCGGTCCTGAAATAACCATTCCTGTCGTAATTTCTTGATTGAAGCCGCGCATGCGCATCATGCCAATATGTCCACGTATCCGAAGCTCGTATTCAATTCGTGCCATCCAATCAAGCTCGCTGATTCCAGCCTTCAGCTCATTCAAAGCCTCGCTCAGCGCTTCTGCCACAACCTCAGCGGCTATCTCAATTCGGCTTATTTCCCAAGCTGCTTTAATCATTCTTATCGTACGAATGTGTGCAGAGCCGTCGATGAGCTCACAGCGTCCCGCCTTGCCGAGCAGCTCCACAAGTCTCAGATACAGCTGTGCTGGGAGCACATCCATATCCGCTGCAATCCGCACCTCCGTACCCTTATCAAACAAATACGAATAATGGCTCGCCAGCGTTTCTCCAAACATACGAAAAGCGCCGAGCTCCGCGACACGCACCCCCGCTTCCTGCTTAGCACGCGAAACGCTACGTTTTACGTAAAAGGTGGCCTCCCCGGCACTTGGAACAAACAAATATCCATTTTGCATAGAGCCGCTAAAATAATAAAGATCAACATTTTGAGTAATGAGAAATGCGTCAATTTGTGCGGCTTGCATCGTTTCCTGCAAGCGCTCAATTCGCTGCCTGATAAGCTCGGCAGGAATATCCTGTACAATGTCTATCATTTCAGTCATCAGCTCCTATATAACTTCCCTCCCCTTATTACACCAATTATCCAAATGCTAGTCAACCTGCTACGAGCTCTGCCGCCCCCTTTATGTACCATTCAATGGGCTCCATGACTTGAAAAGCACGTGGATACACCATATGAACAATCATGATTACTCCTGGCCTTGTCAATGTAACTTCATAATGATATGCAGCATTTCGATAAGTATATGGAAATGCATGCTCATCATTCACAAGCTCGAATACGACTACCTTTACCGGATGCTTCAAGAAAGACTGCGGCAGCGGAGTTCCGTCCTCATCAAGCTTTAAATTTTCCCGCAAGTATAGTGAAGCAGCGCCTGATGCCTCATCAGGCGCTAATCGGAGCACCCCTTCAGCAAGCGCTGACGAATCAAGCTGCTGAGCCGCTGCATGAGCAGAGCGATTAACAGCATGCTTGCCTTGGAACAAGGTGTGCATGGCGAGCTCCTCCTCCACCTGCAGCAGATGAATCGAGAGCCACACCGTCATCATAAGCACGATAAGCAGCAGCTTGTACATCCATTCACCTGCTCTCTTCGTTTATGGGACATATTCACTCATTTTCATACCGAAAGCCCGAATTCTCTCATCCTCCGAAGGCGGCGTCAGCCCTAATAAACGATCAATCTCAAACAATCCATCATAGGGATAACTCATCGTGAGCGAAAGGCCTGTCCCGCGAATTAACGGAGAGCTTGGATCTGAGGCGGACAATCCGCTTGTAGTCGCAAGCTCGAACTCTATCGCAGCGGGCAGCAGACCAAAACGTGAAAGCCGCTGCCTTGACTGCTCCTGCATCTCCTCACTAATATAGCCATAAGTTCCACTAGCCCCAATTTCTAATAAATAATCAACCTCCTGCTGCAAAACGGCTTGCCTAACGATAAGTACATGCTTATAAATTGGGGAAAACATGAGCCAGCATAACAATCCGGCAAACAGTACAAAAATTAATATTTGCTTCATGGGCTCATCCCTCTAATATGGCTGCTGATCGAGCTGCCCGCGCCATCTATCTGCTTCTTCATTCCTTCATCGCCTTCTGCAACAGCTTGATAAAGTAAAATCACAGTAACCAATAGCAGCATAGATACCAGAATTCCACGCATAAGTAATGACCTCCGCGCTTATTGAGAAATAAAGAGTACTGCAACTACTACGGAAGCAGCTGACTAATTTTTGTATTTGCCGAGGTTCCTTGTGATTCGATCTGACTTCTTGTCCCAGTCGTCTCCTTAGCGATTATCGTATTGAACAGGACGACAACAACAACGAGCAGCATGACAGTCATCAAAATATTGCGCATGCGATTCACCTCCTTTCCTAAGTTGTCAAACAGCAATCAACTAAGTGATTGAAACAGTTTCTGCCCTTCTCGCACCCACGGGTATATAAATATTTGAAACGTATACAAAATGGGAATGCCTGCGATAACAAATAAAAAATAGGAGGTCGATTCCTTGCGGCTTTCCTTGGCCAGTTCGATCTTCTCTTTGTAATCCGCTATCCGAACACGCAGCAGTTCGTAGTACTCAGGGCTCTCATGCAGGCGAAGCGCATCGAGTGTTTCCACGAAGCTTAAGCCCTCTTCCGTACCCAGACGCTGCTTGAAGCGCTGCAGCGCACTTCCCGCATCGTGATACCATTCCGCCAGCAGCCAATCTAGATCGTCGCGCATCACTCTTGTAAACGGAATACACCGCAGCAGCTTAGCATGAATATGCAGCGAGGATTCCGACATATAAAGCAGCTGCTTGCTGATGACAAATATTTCTTTCGTAATTTGAAGCGCACGCACTGTGCGGATCGAGCGCAGCCACATTAAATCAATATAGAGCATCAGCAATAGGATCGTAAGTACAGCACCTGCATAGGAAATAGGAATATAAGCAGAAATAAACTTATGACATGCAGCAACAAGTGCTAACAAGACGTAAACTGCGCTAAACAGAAATCGCCTCACCAGCACATACCACGCGGCATCGATGGTTACCCCGCAGCCTGCGAGGAGCAGCTCACGCTCCATGAAGGAAGGCTGCTGCCTTGAAATCCGAAACCAGCGGAGCCATCTCTCTGGTACCCTCTTCGTTCGCCAGCTTAGCAAGGCTAAATGTCTCCATCTAGCAGGCCGCTGCGGCCAAAGCTGCAGCAGTGAATAAATAGCCACTGCTCCAAAAACGTACTGGCCCGCCAGCAAAGCTAGACCCAGCATATTTTCCAAGAAGTCAGGCATTAGCTTGCTCCCTTCACATTTTTTTGCGTGACAGCCATAGGCCCATCAGAAATGATGCAAAAATGAGCAGCGCAGCATTCAGCAGCATGTCTCGGCCCTGCGTATCGACGAAATAGTAATAGTAGGAATTATCCTTGTTGTACCGCAAATTAATCCCAATAAAAAATACTAAAAACAAGACGGGCGAGAAGTTTGCTACGCGTATTTCCAGCAGTCTGTTCCTTTCCTGCTCATTTGCACGTCTAGCCTTACGCATATCAGTTAGCAGCTCCCTTAAGCTGTCCGATACGGGAACACCTTCCACGAGCGCAACTCGCAAAATATTAACAAAATAATCTGCCCATAGATGACCTAGCGAAACTGAAAGCAGCCGGAGACTCGCCTCATCGTCGCTGCGGACGGAAAGATTGCGATAAAGCTGTTCAAATACGGCTTGCATCGGTCCAAGTAATCTTCTCTCTTCTACTGTGCGCTGCAGCGCTATTCTAATTTGACGCTCCCCAGTAACCAGATAACACTGATAAAACAGCTCAACAGCAGGCAAAAAATCCATCTGCGTCTGCATACGACGGTGGACAAGCATCGCTCTAAGCGAGGTATAAGGCAGGGCCCCTAGCAGAACTCCGAACAAAAGAGTTCCCTTTACGTTTTGAAAGAAAAAGCCGCCTATTGAGACACCCGCCAGCAGGAGCAAGCCTGACAGACCGGCAAATGCTGCCGGGGTAAGCTTCAATCGAAGCGATTCTAACAATTCTGACAAATGCTGATACAGCCATTCTTGTCGTCTAAAGCGCATTGCCATTTGATTACGCCAGCCGCTATCCGCCGTATACGTCAACTTACTGACTAGCTGCCGCTCCTTTGACCAAATAAATAGCAAGTAATAGAAACTAATGAATAGCAAGCAAAAGAGCAAGCATGCCGCGGCAGCAAGCGAGAGCTTATTCATCATGCTCCCTCCCATCAGCAATATGAGCAGCTGCCCTCTTAGCAGGAAGCGATGGATATATCCAATCCTTCAAGGACTCATCAAACCTCACCCAATCCCGCACACAGCTCTGTCCTTCCTCCCAGCGCAGCTCTCCTATGCGGCTAATTACCCGGCGTCCTCCCAAATAGCTCATCTCGATACCGATCTCCGTCACGTATTGTGTAATCCGTTTCGTCAGGCGTTCAGCATTCATGCCTCTGCCATCGAGCATGCACATGTCGGTGATCGCCTCCGGCACATCCTCTAATTTGCTTGCATGCACCGTTGTCATGCTTCCTGAGTGTCCTCTCGTACAGGCTCTAACATAAATATTGGCATCGAGATCTCGTATTTCAGCATGAATGATCCGCTGCGGAGATTGTCTAAGAGCGAGCTTAAAGGCTTGGTCAGCACGATGATACGCATCATCTTCCTCTGTCATATATTCCACGACATTTTTGCTCGGAAAATCACGCCCAAGCATCATCTCGAATCGCCCTTCGATCGTAATAATTCGCTCCGCATCAGGAAGCTCCGCAATTAATGCTTTCATAAGATTTGTTTTTCCTGAATTCGTCGGTCCAATAATGACCAGATTATATCTCGCCGCCAATATCGCTTTAAGCAGCTGTTGTATTCGTCCATTCATCGTCCTATATGCCGGACTGCCTAACGTCTCTAGACTGAAGCTGCGAACCGTATAGAAACGTATAGTCAAGGTCGGGGTTGCTGTGAATCCAAAGCCAGTCATCGTTACACGGGACCCATCTCGCAGCATCACCTCCGCCCACCGCTTCCGTGGATTAATCCGATCGTTATTGTAGAGCACCAAATTTTGCTGGACACGCTCTACCTCTCGAATGCTGTTGAAACGATAAGCAGAGGGATAGGTCAGCCCATGCTTGACAATGAAAATTTGCTGGCCAACTACTTGTATTTCCTCTAAGCCTTCCTTATCCGCCAATACCAATTCAAGCACATTAAGCCCAACCACTTCTGCGAACAATGCTTCTGCAAGGGTTTGGTACGGATGCTGAACATTGACCGCGCCATGAACTCGCAATCTAATCAGCCGATCCGAAATGACAGCCATGACCTGCTCCCGCTCCTGAGCGTAGCCCAGCACCGCCCGATTAAGCGTTTCACTATACTGCCGCCTCTCTTCCTCGCCAAGCCCATGCGGGGAGCTTAAATAGGCTCTAATGTCCTCAGCCAGCCTGACGAATTCATCCTGTGTGTCAGCCGCAAGATAGGGGAGCATCATCTCAGCGTCCCGGCTGTCCTTTTCTAATTGCTTTCGAGCTGCAAATTCTGATGGCGAGAACCTACTCTGCTCCGCCGTCATGAGCTTGTACCGTCTCGATGAGCCAGCAGCTTCCGATACCACGGCTGAACCGATATCGTTGTCGGTCTGCTGCGCATGCCATGCCGCTGCATCATTGCTTTAGCTGGAAATTGCATCATTTGCTTGCCCTCCGAGTCTGATTTGAGCCACTCTGCATACGTTCCATTATCCAATTGACTAAAGACCGGCTCACTCAATTGAAGCTGTCCGAGCGCCGATGTGCCTAGCTCTTTGCAAATATGCTTCATCTGATAACCTCCATTTCTCCATGGGCCGTTAATAACGATCAAATCATACTGCTTGGGAGCAATCCCGAATAAAGGAGATACCTGACCTATCCACCGCCTGCCATCCTCTTGAAAATGAGATAACGCCGGTGTCGTTACGAGAATACGTGAGCTTGCTCTGCCAATAGAACAAATTGTCGCTGCATTATCCCAATAGGCCCCTACATCCAAAATAGTAAATGCGAAGGCTTGCTCTGCAATCGAGAGCAAATGCTCCGCTTCCTCAGGTGTGAAATATTCAGCTTGATCCCTCATCAGATTACCGAACAAAATATGTAGATTCGGCTGGCTTGGTACCGTATAGGCTGCTCTATGCAGCTGCTCGGGCGACAACGTGTAGGATCTAAGCTCCGGACGAAGCTTATCCAATGTAACAAGCGGCTCGTCAATACCTAAGTAGCGATGGATCTTAGCGCTCTTAAGATTAAGACATAAATAACCGATTGGTTTGCCGCTTGCTTCCGCTATCCGATAAGCTGCAGCAAATGCAGCTGCCGTAGTCCCGATATTAGGTGTTGTGCCGATAAATACAGCTATAGGCGCCATAGCTCCAGTCACGATCTATCCCCCTCCTCGCCTACAGCTAAATTAAGCGACTCAGGACTGTACGCAACAACCAGCTTCAACTCTCCAGCCTTGCATAAGTCATCCAGCTGCAGCCATTGCTCTTCCGATAAATTCAAGTTTAAATAATCGATCATTCCATTTGCTTCTCGCCTAGAAGCATACATTTGCTGCTTGTTTCCTTCCGCCAGTGAAAATAGGTTCGGATTCTCGATGCTATCGATCTCTACGTTGCCTGAGCTCTTAACCGATGCGACAGTAACCGCTTCTGAGAATATCCGCATGGAAGGAGCTGCTTCTCCTGATGCATAAATCATCACCTTATCACCCGCTCTAATTCCGTTTGAAATCGAGCGGATATATTCCTTCGGAATTTGAAAGGTCGACTCTGAACGTTTAGGCTGAAAATAATAATCGTCGACCTTCCAATGCAAGAGCGGTTCGCCCTGCCCTAAAGGAATAATCGTTTCTTTCCCTGCTGCGTGCTCTAATTTGCTTATCATATCTGACACATAAGCAGCCTTCGGCAGCATTTTAAACTCCAGATCACTTTCCTTCAGCCGCTCTCCCGCTCCGATGAAGCGCTTCGGAACAATAATCGCAATGGTGTCATCAAGCTCAATTTGATTGCGCTGCAGCTCATACATGCCATAAACGAGGCTTGCCGACAGCACCGCAGCAGTTAAGCTAATCATCGCATTACGCCTTCTCAATATCCTCACTCCTCACTGAGCACAAAAAAAAGAACGCAGCAGTAGCCATTTAAGGCGTACTACGTGCGTTCTTCGCATAATAAAGCTCATATATTAGTTAGCAATAAGTAATTGAATTCATAATAGCAAAATAAGCTTTCATTTGTCTATCATTTTTTTCTAATTCCACCATTTTTCGGTTCCAATCGACAAAAAAAGCCATTCAGCAAGAGATGATCTCTTTGGATGCTAAATAGCTCTTCCTACTTTAAAAATCGATTAATCCTACACTAATCAACAACGCATCATCAACCTTACGCATCGTTTCATCATCCAAATGCGTAATTTTGTCGGTTAGCCTTTGCTTGTCAATCGTTCGAATTTGCTCAAGAAGCACGACAGAATCACGATCAAACCCGTGTGCCGCAGCATCCATTTCCACATGAGTAGGCAGCTTTGCCTTTTGAATTTGAGCTGTAATCGCAGCGACGATTACGGTAGGACTGAAGCGATTTCCGATATCATTCTGAATGACCAAAACGGGGCGAACACCTCCCTGTTCCGATCCGACGACAGGTGATAAATCCGCAAAAAAAACATCTCCGCGTTTTACAATCAACCTCTACACCCCGCTAACGAGACGGCCTAACGTATGATCTGCTTCTTCCTCCGCTTGAAAAGCTTCCGAGGCCATGATCAGGTTTATTTTCGCCATTTCCATATATCCGCGCTGCATGGACTCACGAATTTGGCGCTTTTTGCGTTCCACCAAATATAGCTTCATGGCTTGCCGAATAAATTCGCTGCGGTTGGAGTTTTCCTTTGCAACAATCCCGTCAACCTCCTCCAGCAAGTGATCTGGCAGGCTAATCATGATTCTTTTGGTATTTTGTACATTGGCCACCGAACTCGCACCCCCAAAACTTTTCCATAACCTTACTACTCATTATAACAAAATATTGCCGTCGCTATACTTCAACATATCTATGATCGCCGTATATCAAATATGCTGTATGTTTTCATGTATAGCCGTTATAGATGATCTTACATACTACATTCGTGCTTTTTGACGAAAATCCTCTTCAATTGAAAAAAAATGTAGGATGAAAAGATTACCAGTACAAATTCAGTCTACACCAAGGGGTTAAATATTGCGGTTGTTTGGCCGCCGCTTATATAGATCCGTGGCACACGAGCAGCCAGCATACAAATGATTTCATAATTGATCGTGCCCAGTTGGTCTGCTACTTCTTCAATCGTAATGACATTATTGCCTTGACGCCCTATAAGCACAACCTCTTCTCCTGGCCCAACGGGCGCAGCTCCGGCAGTTGAAGCTTCATCAAGCGCAATCATACATTGATCCATACAAATGGTTCCGCGAATCGGTGCCTTAACTCCCCGAACAAGTCCATGCGCTTTGCCTGTAAGCATGCGGCTAAAGCCGTCTGCATAACCAATGGGCAGCGTTCCAATAAGCTCTTCGCCCTGCGTTACATAACGTGTACCATAGCTGATTCCCCAGCCGGCTGGCGTTCTTTTGGCCATAGTCACTTCCGTCTTTAGTGACATAACTGGCTCCAGCTCAATACGCTGCTTGTTAACCTCTTCTGAAGGATATAAGCCGTACATGCTAATGCCGAGACGCAGCATGCTGCCTGCCATGCTTGGTGTATCGATACCAGCAGCGCTGTTCGCCGCATGAATGATCGGAATAGGCAGGCCTTGCTGCTCTACATAGCCCGCCACTTCACGAAATCTGTCATGCTGCTGCTGCGTATAGCTCTTATCTGCTTCATCTGCACGTGCGTAGTGGGTAAATAAGCCTTCAACGTTAAGCTGCGTTACCTGCAAAGCCTTCTCTATAAAAGACACTGCAGCATCTTTGCCGATAATGCCAAGACGTCCCATTCCGGTATCAACCTTAATATGCACCTTGAGCTTGCGATTGCTGCTATCCATAGGCAGCTTAGCTGCTGCTTCTAAAATATCATCACGAAACAGACTTATCGTAATATTGTTTTCCCTTGCAACAGACAAAGCATCCGCCGCCACGAATCCTAGTACGAGAATCGGGCTTTGGATGCCAGCCTTCCGCAATTGCAAAGCTTCATCAAGAAAAGCGACTCCTAAATAGTCGACGCCAAAGCGTTCTGCTTCACGCGCCACTTCTACGGCACCATGCCCGTAAGCATTTGCTTTGACCGAAGCCATAAGCATGCAGCCTTGAGGCATGGCGTCCCGAAACGCTTGTAAATTATGTCGTAATGCATCTAATGATATTTCAACCCTGGTAGGGCGATAAAACGAGTCCAAGCCGTTCACCTTCTCCTTAGATATGGCAGCCACAATAATCCGAGCAGCAAACATCAATAGCAATAATGTTATACGCTGCTGCTTTGACTGTCAATGAAATGAAAGCCGGATATGGCTAGTACGTCTTGGGAATTCTCGTTTTTATCCGCTTTATTTACCGATTTCGCCCTGTACCGATTGTGCGATCTTAATCATTTCCGTTTCAGGAAGATTCGAGCTTGTCAGACGGAATTGATGTCCTTCGTACGTCCAATCCAGCGTTTGGTGCAGGCTCTGATCATCACTGTTAAGCTGTCCCATCGTAAACCCAAGATCAACCAGCATACCCGGTATTAATGAAGCCGCCTGATCCTTCGGCTCTGTTTGAATAAGTGTATAGCTGTAATCTCCGGTGTAACGGGTCATGAGGCCCGGATTGCCGCCAAAAACGATATCGACTAAATCCAGCTCCGTTACGCCATCTGGCGTGTAGGAAGGCTTCATAGCTGCAAAATCAGCCTTCACCTCTGGCTTCGCGCCAGTTGCGGCATCATCGGCTTTATTACCGCTATGACCCGATTGATCATCTCCGTCTACCGCGCTGTCATCGTTTGATGCATTGTCGCTGTTATCAGAGTCTGCATTCTCATCCGTTTCTTTTGTTGCATTTTCGTCTGCCGAATCATGACCTGGCTGGTCTGGCAATGTCATTGTCGGCTCATCAGAAGACTGGCTGGAAGGTGTAGCCTTCATATTCGCCTCTGTCTCAAATACTGCCTTGTCAAATTTAGTTCCAAAATCGAACGTATCAAATTTCACTTCGACCATGACAGCCGCGTTTGTATCACTAACCTCTACCTGCACCGGCTTGTAGTCTGATTTATTCAGCCAAATCTTCTGGCGAGCCAGAGAGCCGTTATTATAGTTGGCCATTACATCAAAGACGTAAGCATTCTCGTCGCTTACAAATTGCCGTGAATTATCTACTAAAATGCTTTGAATTAGCGTTTGGTACAAATACACTTGGCCTTGGTTTTGCGGCCAATCGCTTTGGAAGCGGAACACTTTATTCAGCTTCGGTGTGAGAACGAATACGCCGTCGTCATTGCGAAGCACGATTTGAGTAATGTCCTTCTCTTCATTCGTCAGCTTGATCCGATAATATTGCGGCTTTTGGTAGGAGATCTCCACCTTATACTCCAGTGGCTGCTGTCCCGTCCGCAGTGTCATCGTACCGCTTCCCTGATAGCTCTCCATACTGTTTACTACTTTGTCGAGGTCCTTAACCACGGACTCGGCGTCCTTCGTTCCGCAAGCTGCCAATATTAATGATAGACATAATATTATTGCCGCGGTCCATGTCATGCGACGCATGTAATCATCCCCTCTGCACATTGTTTTTTACTGGCTGATAACATGTCTATGAGGGGACTTGACCAATTATGCGGACTGGCATGTGCTTGACCAAACTTTTAATTTCACGTACAGCAATTTAAAAACCACGAAACCTTGTCCTTCGCGGTAGTTGAACATGCAGCCCGTCTCAAGCATGCTTTTTCCTGAAAACACTTACCACTAAGCTGGCAAACAACAGGCAGGACTATCGTAAAGGAATCCTGCGTATTGTAGTCTGGATAGCACATTGCTGATTCTGCTGCCACAATCCGTTGCTTTGCTCATCCTTGTCTCCTCCTAAAATAGTAAAAGGTCTCTGTGTAAGAGACCTTTTACCAGACTTACCAAACATCATTATTATGTCCAGCTATTATTCAATTTTTGTTCTAAAAGCTAACTCGGTTTAGCTCTTTGCTGAGCATTCTTTCGCTTGCTCAATAGCTCGCTACGAGTCTCGAGACAGCTGCTTGCCCCAGACGGCGGCACCGCTTTCATTCATCCCTGTGAAGACGAGAGCAGCCTTGTTCCGTTCCCAGTCCCATGCGGGCAACAGAAGAACAGTCTCCTCTGAAATAACTGTGCCCTCCGCATCGTGCCAGTACAAGGTCAAGGTATGATCTCCGTCAAACTTCCAGTAATCCTTTGGTTCGCCGCCCTCAATCTTGCCGTTCTTCAGTAAAGTAATCGTATTGGACCCGACTTGTCCGTCAATGAGCTTCTCATGGACAAGCAGCTCCCATTCACCATGTATGCTGCCTGCCGCCACCTTCTGCGGCGTTTCGCCTGCATAGCGTTCAGGGGATACGGCCGGCCAGCCGTCCGCAGTCCACACCATCCGCCTCACATGGAGATACATCCAGTTCGAATCCTGCTCTGGCCTTGCATGGTGCACCAGATAGTAGTCGCTGCCATCCTGCAAAACAGAGTTATGCCCGGGAGATATCCAACCTTCTCCTTCATTAAAACGATAGCCGCCAATGAGCTTGTTCCCGATTTCGAATTGAGCCTCATAGTCAACATCCAGCATATCGCGTCCATTCGAATCCAGATAAGGTCCCGTTATCGATTCCGAGCGCCCAACCCGAACATTGTAATCGGAGGATAAAGAGTCGTACGAAACGAATAAATAATATTTTTCCTGCTCGGGATTATAGATGACATAAGGTCCTTCCACCGCGCCTTGCTCCATCGACCTGCTGCGGGCAGCAATCTTCGTACCGAAGCCGGGCTCCGCAAGCTTGCCTGTCTCTTGATTAAGCGGCGATACGTAAATCCCGCCAAAAAAAGAACCGTAAACAAACCATGCCTTGCCGTCCGCATCCAAAACGATGTTCGGATCAATCGCGTTTGGATCGTCCACTCCCGAGGTCTTCACAACCTCTCCTTGATCTGTCCACGGTCCCTCTGGCGATGAGCTGGTCGCCACACCGATATAAGAGGTATTGGAGCCGAAGGTCGATGCCGAATAATACAAATAATAAGTGTCGCCAAACTTCTCAATATCCGGCGCCCATAGTCCCGTTGCCCCAGTCCACGTCTCCGCTTCTTCTGGAACGCCAACGAACGCATAGCCAACCCACTCCCAGCTAATCAGATCCTTCGACTTTCGCACCATAATGCCAGGAGTGCCCGTACCGCCGACCTTCACATCCGTAGAATAAATATAATAAGTATCCCCATCCTTCAAAATGGACGGATCATGCACATTGCTTGTGTTCCAAGCTGCCTCGTTGTGAAGATTATCCGTATCGTACAGCTTGTAATCAGGCGGCGCTGACGGATAAGCGGTCGGATCAGCCTGACCCGAGCAGCCCGTGAGCAGCAGCGCAGTCATTAAGGCCGCGCCAGTAAGCTTTTTCATTCCGAAGCCTGCTAATTTCATCGTATCATGGTCCTCTCTGCTAGCCCTTTACGCCGGAGATAGCGACAGATTCAATAATTTGTTTTTGGAACACGAGGAAAATAAGCAGCATCGGCAGCAAAGCGACGAAGGATGCCGCCATAATGAGCGGATAATCCGTCTGAATGGCATAGGTCGCGTTAAAGTTCGCAATGACGAGCTGCAGCGTCTGCTTCTCAGGCGAATTCAAATAGATGATAGGAGCGAGATAATCGTTCCAGATCGCCATAAACCACAAAATAACCTGAGCAGCTACCGCTGGACGAATTAACGGGAAAATGATTCTCGCGAAAATACCGAAATAGGATGCTCCGTCGATTTTGCCTGCTTCAATAATCGCTCCCGGTATGCTCGTTAAATATTGGCGCAGGAAGAAGATCATCATAATATTGCCGAACAAGCCTGGCACGATGAGCGGTTTTAGCGTGTCCACCCACCCGAATTCGGAGAACATAATAAACTGCGGAATCATAATCGCCGGATAAGGTATCATTAAAGATGACAGCAGAATCAAAAAAAGTGTATTCCTATGTTTGAACCGAAGTTTAGCGAACGAAAAAGCCGCAAGACTTGATGTGAACGTCCCGATAACCGTTACGCAAAGCGTAATGAACAGGCTGTTCTGAATCCCGCTGAGCAGCGGCCCTTTATCCCAAATTTCCACGTATTTGATGAAATCAAACGTCTCCGGAATCCAGACCGGCGGCAGCGCGAATACTTCCGCTTTCGTCTTGAAAGAGGTCGAAACCGTCCAAGCCAGTGGTGCAATCATAAATACGGCGCCGATACTGATGAATATGAAAATAAAAATATCCGAAATTTTAATCCTTTTGGCCGATAGCATGGCTGTCTTCACTCCTTCCTTCAAATGGTCGTTATTCCAAATCTCTTGACGATCTCTCATTCATCTTGAATTGGACGAGCGTAATGACAAAGATGAATAGACCGAGCAGCATCGCCATCGCAGAAGCATAACCCATTTGCAGGTTGCCAAACGCCTTCTGCCAAACATAGAATACGACCGAAGCGGAGCTGTATTCCGGGCCGCCTGTCGAGGTCATAATGTTGATTTCCGTAAAGACTTGAGCGCCTCCAATAATTTTCGTCACGATGATGAAGAAAGTAACCGGTTTCACCATCGGAAAAGTAATATGCTTGAAGGTTTGAAAAGCGTTGGCGCCATCAAGCGAGGCCGCTTCGTAATAATCCTTGGGCACGCTTTGCAGCGCCGCCAAATAAAGCAGCATGGAATATCCGATGTTTTTCCATACCATCATGATGATAAGAGCGGGTTTCACCGTATATTTATTGGTCAGCCAGTTGGGGCCGTCAATCCCGAACAGCGCAAGAAACTGATTAACCAAACCGTAGTCTCCGTTATAAGCCCATTGCCACAAAATCGAAATCGCCGCAAGCGATGAAATAACCGGAATGTAATAGACGACTCGAAAGGCGGTCGTGCCGAACATTTTGCGGTTTAGACCAAGAGCCAGCAGTAAAGCCAGAATAATTTCGATTGGAATGCCAATCATCATGAAGATCGTATTGAAACCAGCCTTATGAAACTGCTCGTCTGCAAAGATCTCCTTAAAATTCGCCAATCCGATAAAATCCATGCGGCCTAAGCCGTCCCAATCCGTGAAGGAGCCGTAAAGCGAATATAAAAGCGGATACATTGTAAACAAGAGAAACCCAAGAACGGGAGCAAGCACAAACAAATACCCGTAGTAGCTTTCTTTGCGATAGAGATTCGACTTGGTTTTCATCTTCCACCCCTGATTCACCCGGCACGAGAACGGCGCCTGCCTTCCTTGAGGAGGATAGACACCGTTCCTTACGGGCTAAAAATGTTTAGCTGGTTTTATTTTTTGGATTTTGCTTCCTGCTCGATCGCTTTGTCAAGCAGCGCCTGCATTTTTGGCTGCTGTGATTTCACATAATCGGCTGCGGTTGTTTTGCCATCCAATACCGGTTGAATGTCCGTGAAGAACAATTGGTACCATTCTCCGTTGTAAGTTAATGTGTTAGGCATTGGTTTACCGTAATCTTGAACGATATCCAAAAACTCTTTCTTGTTGGCAGGCTTGGTCTCCGTATTGGCAGCCCAAGTCTCAGCCATATCAATCAGGTTAGGAATTTGTACTTTAGCATCAACCAATTGCTGCTGGCCTTCAGGAGAAGCTGTCAGGTACGTAACCAGCTTGGCTGCAAGCTCAGGACTCTTCGAGCTATTGGAAACGCCGATGCCAAGCGAACCGACGAAGGTTGCCGATTTGCCAGTAGAGCCTGCTGGGTAAGGAATAAGATCATAATCGAAAGGAAGTGTTTCGTAAGTAGCCAAATCCCATGGGCCTACCGGAAAAAATGCCAATTCGCCTTTCATCCAACGCTGGTAAGTATCCAGCGTAGCCGCGTCTTCAATGGACGGTGTGATCTTATAAACGTTTTGCATATCTGCAAAGTATTGCAGCGCTTCCGCAAATTTCGGATCGTCAATCGTTACTTTCGTATTTGTCTCATCAAGCCAGTCCCCGCCGTTGCTCCATACGAATGACTGCAGCGCCCAGTTAATGTTGAAGCCTGTGCCGTACTGGTCAATTTTGCCGTCACCGTCATTGTCTTTGGTCAACTGCTGGTTTACTTTAATAAATTCATCCCAAGTGTACGGCTTGTCCTTGTCCGGCAATGGAATGCCAGCTGCTTCGAACATATTTTTGTTAAAGCCAAGCGCGAAAGGACCAACGTCTTTCAGCAAACCATAGATGCTGCCTTGGCCTACGTTGTCGCCATCATAACGGTAGATGTCTACACCATATTGCCAGATATTATCGAAGTTGACGTCCTTCACATACTCTGTAATGTCCTTCAGTACGCCACCGTTCACATAGGCTCTTAGATCACCCGGATCGAAGTAAAACACGTCGGGTACGCTTTTCCCTGTAATAGCAGCCTTCAATTTCGTAGCATATTGATCGCCGGTTGTCGTAATGATTTTAACTTTAACACCAGGATTATCCGCCTCGAATTTTTTTACAGTAGCCTCATATGCCTTTTGCTCTTCCGGAGCACCTCTGAACATAAACGAAATTTCTTGCGATTCCGTTTTATTGCCTTGCGCTCCTTCATTGTCTTTGCCTCCGCATGCGGAAAGGACAACTACTAACGACATCATTAATACAAACACGGAAAGCAAACCTTTTTTCTTCACCAATTAAACCCCTCCTATATATGCAGCTGTCACAATAACTTCGATTATGTAATGAAAATATAATAAATTAGCATTTACATTACATAGTTAATGTTTTTGTTAAATTGATAATAATGCAAAGCGCTTTCATTGTCAATATAAATCAATTACATATTTATAATTTAATTAATGAATTTGCTAATTTGAAAACTTGTTTATTGATTTCCCGTTCTTCCATCCGCTTGCGGAATACCGAAATGAGGCGTCCCATCGGAGTTCCAGCCGAACACCTGGGCACGGGTATGACGATTCGGATCGTAGAGAGGATCGCCTGTAATGTCTTTATAGTTGCGGGCGTGATAGACGATAATGTCCTGCAGACCGTCTGGGCTCACTGTAAAGCTATTGTGGCCGGGACCATATTGCCCTGTCGCTTCATTCGTTTGGAAAACTGGCATCGGTGCCTTCGTCCAAGAGGCCGGATCAAGCAAGTCGCTTGTCTCAGACGCCGACAGCAGCCCCATGCAGTAATTGAAATCGGTAGCACTGGCAGAGTAACTGATAAATATTTTGCCGTTCCGCTTCAATACCGCCGCTCCCTCATTAACGAGGAATCCGATCTTCTCCCACTCCTGCTCAGGGGTAGCAATCATAACTTGCTCTCCCTTGATCGTCCACGGGCTGCTCATTTCCGCAATATACAGATTGGAGTTTCCATAGATGGACGGATCCTTCTGCGCCCATACTAGAAAACGCACGCCGTTATGCTCGAACGTCGTCGCATCCAGCGCAAATGACTCCCAATTCGTTATGATTTGCCCTTTCTCAACCCACTCGCCCTCAAGTGGATTAGCCGATTCATTCTCGACAACGAACATGCGATGATCGAATAAGCCATCAACGGTGTCCGTTGTTCTGGCAGCCGCGAAGTAGATATACCATTTACCATCAATAAAATGAATCTCTGGCGCCCAAATGTTCGCGCTCATCATGCCTGAATCATATTTTCTCCAAGCCACGACCGGCTCAGCAGAGCCAAGCTCCTGAATCGTTCGGGCCCTCCTCACCTCAAGTCGATCGTATTCCGGCACCGAGGCGGTGAAATAATAATAACCATCCGTATGCTTGTAAACCCACGGATCGGCGCGCTGGGGAATGACCGGATTAACAAAGGATTGTGTTGCTGAGATTTCTTTACTTAACATGTAATTAAACTCCCTTTCTATAAGCCGTGTTTGCTGCTCTTGCTGACTGCTATGTTTGCCCATGCAGCTGGCAGCTTATTAGCTTCATTTCTGAATCACCCAAACGTCACAAATCACGTCTTTTTTGAGGCTGCTAAACACCTCATATGATTCGTATATATATTAACTAATTCACTATAATGCAAATGATAGCAATTTAACACCGTCTCTGTCAATTATTTATTCATCGAAGAGCAAGCCCAGCTTACTGCGTATAGATTGGTCTAGACACGACAAAAGGGCTCTTCACAGAGCCCTTTTGTCGTATCTGGATGGCAAATTAGTGAGATGCTCCCTCAGTCTCAGGAGCTGTTATCTTCTCGTAAAAAAGCTTGAAGACAATATCTTGATTGTAATTTCCGAATCCCGTCCCAAATAAGGTTACGCCTCCTACATTTTGCGCATCCTCATGCACAGCGATGCGAAATGTCCATTGCTTCAGGTCGATATGAATGTCACTTAGCTTAACGTCCGAGATTCTTGTACCGTCAATAAACGTGCCTTCTTCATTAATTTTCAGCATTTTCAAAATACCGTATTGATTTATCTCATTCCACCACCAGTCAGGGGTGTAGCGGCCGCGGTTGCCGCCGCCGAAGTCTCCGGGACTTGTCCATGATCCAAGCTTGATGTCATTGAGCGTAAACGTAATGTCCGATGGCCAATTATCGTTGGCAAAAGGAGCCTCGGAGGAAATTTCCATCGTTATCTCAAGCTCAGTCGGCTCCTCATTTTTCATCAAATAATTAGCAAGACGGTATTCCACAAAGCCTTGTCCAAACCATAATACTTTGGCATTGACACGCTCCGGCTCCAGAAATGCGCGCGGCTCGTCGAACATGCCAATTACTTTGACTGTGGATGCAAGACCGCAAGTCGGTGCAACCTCAAAGTCAGTGTAATGTCCCACCGATACTTCCGTCACATGGCATTCGCGTATCACTGAAGCAACCTTGGTTGGGAATAATATCTCAATGGAATCGGTTACAAGTGTGCATACCTTCTTGGCCCCGCCTTTGCCTGGCTGCATGGATGTCTTGATGATGCTTGCGCGTTCCAGCTTCTTCACATGCATCGTCATAATCGCGCTGCTCAAATTCATCGCTTCCGCAAGCTCTTTGACATTCATCGGCTTCTGGGTAAGCTGCTGAATCATGCCAATTCGCACGCTGCTTGCCAGCGCTTCATATACAGGGAGCGAATGTAGAGAGATATCTATCTTCATTATGTTCTCACCCTTATTCATAATAGATTTATAAATAAATATACTCCAATGTTAATCATCATACAACTATCTGTCAAAAATCTATCTCTATAAGTTAAATTAAAGTTTTAGAAAATTATGTTATGGAATATTAGCTTTCTTTCTCCTGTTCTTAGATTGGTCGTGCTAGCGCTATGGGTTCAGCGCTATAGGAAGAGGCTACGTTGCAGTTTGGACAACGTAATCGACGTTACTTAGCCTAACAAGGCAGGTACAGTGTAGGTACTTCTCCTTCATCTAGCGGAGGAGGCCTACGTAGTAAGCAGTCAAGATTGTAACGGAAACACGGCCCTCTATTTGTAGCCTATATGCCCGATCTCGCTACATTTCTGCATAATAGAGTCTTCCTCTTCCGTTAAGATGTGGCGCTAGCCAAAAATGGAATTTTAGCGTCTCTGGTTTCCGTTAGCTTTCGTTATCACCAGGTTCGGAGAAGGTGTAGCTTCCTATACAATACAAAAAAAGGCTGCCCCTTTCAGCGGGACAGCCTGTCGCATCTCAATAATCAGGTTTAATTCGTTGATTCTCTCATGAGCACTTCAGCGTAGATGAGCGTTTTCTCGACCATCGATTGGGGATTTTGGATTCTCCATATCATTTTATCGACGGCGCGCATGCCAAGCAGCTCTTTGTTCACATTAACCGTTGTGAGCAAAGGAGAATAATCCTTATCTGTATTGTCAAAACCGGTTACGGCAACTTGCTTGGGCACCTCGATCCCCCGCTCGTGAAGCGCGTGCATGACCGTTGAGGCCAAATGATCGTTCGCGCAAACGAATACCTCGGGAAGACTGCCCGCTACAGCGAGAGGGATCACCTCATGCAGAAGCTCCGCCTCCGTTTCCGTAAGCAGCGGATCTTGTTCGCAGGTCAGCCCGTATTCATCCAGAACAGAGCGATAGGCGATCCAGCGTTCAAAGAAGCTTTGGGCATAATCGGTTCTTCCTACGAATTGAAAATCTTTATACCCTTTGCTGACAAGCTGAAGCATCAGCTCACGCATGCACGTAAAGTTGTCTGTAAATATGGTGTCGGCATGCAGAGCCGGATCGAGATGGTCGATCATAACGACAGGTATCTCCAGCTTCTTGATGTCGAGCAAAATCTGTGTCGATACCGTTCCCAGCGTAATAATCCCTTGTATAGCATTCGGGTTTAATAGACTGAAAACATGGTCGCTAGAAGGCTCTGTTAACGTTAATATATCCATTTCCCTTTGATTCAGCCGTGCAGAAATGCCGTCAAAAATCGGACCCCAATAAACAGAATCCTTGTTTTGATAACGAATATTCGGGAATAATACCACTATAGTGCCTGTAATTTTGTCCGTACTATGATCAGGAGATTGGGTTAAAGGACTAGGGCGGCTGCTCTTAAAGTATCCTAGCTGCCCTGCTGTTTTGAGAATCATCTCGCGCGTTGAATCACTGACTCCCGTCTTTCCGGCCAACGCTCTGGATACGGCGAACTTCGATAATCCCGCCAGGTCAGCAATCTGTTGAATC
This sequence comes from Paenibacillus sp. FSL H8-0548, assembly GCF_038630985.1. Classification (NCBI taxonomy): domain Bacteria; kingdom Bacillati; phylum Bacillota; class Bacilli; order Caryophanales; family Paenibacillaceae; genus Paenibacillus; species Paenibacillus sp. FSL H8-0548. Next base: position 1,467,337 of record NZ_CP152049.1, on the reverse strand, counting down.
GTAACTTTTCCCCTCATAAACCCCATCCTGTACTTGATAATATACCAAAATAGTAGCATATCCCTTCATGTTTCACAATTCATAGGGTGAAAACGCAAACATTTAAATTCCAGAAGCTGCTATCTACCTGTAATTGCCTCTATACTTCCAAGGTTCTCCATAAATAAAAAGCAATATAAGACTCCCACCCGGGCCATTGATCGAACAATGCGCTCAATTCAAGCGGAGTTGGCTTTAGGCTTAACCCCAGCAGCTTCTTTACCGCATTTTGCAGTCCCACGTCTCCTACAGGGAGAGCGGTCTGATCGCCCAAACATCTCATTCGCACATATTGGGCTGTCCATGGACCGATGCCGCGTATTTTCGTAAGCTCCTGATCGACGGATTCAGAATCGTTCAGCTTTAGCAGCTTATCCCGGCTTAATTCCCCGCCAGCCATACGGGATGCCACATCCAATATAGCCATCGCTTTGTTCTTGGTAAGCTGAAGGCTGCATAGGGATTCTACCGATTCCCCAGCAAACCGCTCAGGCAATGGAAACAGGCGATACGTTGCGCCCTCCCAATCCGCAGCAATGCCGTACCGCTCTGCCAGCCGGTGTTTAAGCTTGTAGGCAAATGCAAGATTCACTTGTTGACCGACAATCGCCCAGCACAATGCTTCAAAAAGATCCGGAATGCCTACCAGCCGCAATCCGGCAAAGCGTTCTGCCAGCGGAGCAAGCAGTGGGTCACCCTGTAAGAGCTTGATAAACGGCTTCAAATCCCGATCCAGATCAAACCAATCCTTTATATACCGTGTTAGCTGCTCCCTATCCTCAAGCGAAAGGGAAGCCCCATCCAGCATTTGAACCTGCATTACGCCCCTGCCTTCAAGGCAGGTCACCCTGACTAAACGGTCGGCAGATCCAACTCGCAGCAGACGATTCACTCCTGAGTAATCCATGCGGTACAAGCTCTCCAGCGGAGAACGCGTCATATAGTCCAGGCATTGCTGGAAATCAAACGGCTGCGGAAGCGCCAGCTCAAAAACGGAAGCGTTCATGCCCCACTACCTCCATATTCGTTACTCCCTCCAACGCAAGAATGTCTTTTTTCATCTGAAGTCCCCCTCTAAACCCTGTCAGCGTACCATTGGAGCCCACGACACGATGACAGGGCAAAATAATGGGAAGCGGATTGCGCCCAATCGCTGTGCTTGCCGCCCGTATCGCTGCCGGCTTTCCAATTGCGTCCGCGAACCGCTTGTACGTCCACGTCTCCCCATAAGGAATTTGGCTCAGGCCCGTCCATACGCTTTGTTGAAACGGCGTTCCTCCCGCATCCAGCGGTACCTTATCGAAGCTGACGGGAACGCCGGCGAAAAACTGCTCCAGCAGGTCGAGGATGCCGAATTCAACAAACAAGCCGCGATCCTCGATCATATGTGTGAAATCCTGGTCCAAACCGGCCAACTCTGAAACATGCGGCGGATATAACAATTGACTTACTCCTTGATCAGTAGCAATAAGTGTCCACGGCTGATCGAAGCCGATTATCGTTTGCCGATATTTTTGGTTAGCTGTCAAATAAATCCCCTCCTCTTTGTCCGTTCTGATACGCCGTAGGCGTGATGCCCGTTCTCCGAAAAAACCAAGAAGCCATATGAGATGGATTGCGGTAGCCTACTGCTGCTCCAACCTCTGCGATGACAGCTCCATCTTCTAACAACAATCTCTGCGCGTGTGCTAATCGAACACGCTCCGTTTTTTCCGCAGGAGAATATCCGGTCACTTGCTTATATACCCGCTGCAGATGGTAAGGGCTAATAGCAAGTGAAGCAGCCAGCATAGATAAAGTCAGCTTCTCTTTGTAGTGTGCCTCAATAATCGCATCCGCCTTAGCGGCCAGGTCCGCATCCGGTCGAAGCGTCCCATTCTCCTCGGGCTTGCATCGCTTGCAAGGACGAAAGCCCGCATGCAGCGCATCCTCCAATGAAGAGTAAAAAGTCACATTGCGGGCAAGCGGTGTTTTGGCGCGGCAGCTGGGCCGACATACGATCTTCGTCGTCCTTACACCTGTATAATATATACCTTCATAGGTTAATTCCCGATTCACAACAGCTTTGTATACAAGGTCAAATAACGTCTGATCCATAGCGTTCACCTCACTTCAATAGTATAAGCCAATCCTTGCTCCAGTTGTAGTACGCCTGAATAGGACAGCAACATTTCGATAGGCGAGTATAAATGGTACAATAGCAACAACATCATTAAGGGGGAGCCCATGTTTATTTTAATCGGACTAGTATCCATCGCTATTTATGCATCTCTCGTATTTTATATTGGGTGGAGCGGCTGGTCATGGATGAAGCCTGTCCTATCCCGCCGCTTTCGCTTACTGTACATCATTACGCTAATCTTTCTCGCAACCTCCTTTATATTAGCTAGAGTAGTTGAAGGCTCTGTGCTGCTAAATATTGTAGGCTCCTATTGGCTCGCCTTGTTCAGTCTGCTCCTGCTGGTGCTGCCGATCATCCATCTCCTAGTATGGCTAACGAGGCTTACATCGCTTCCCCGCCATCGCGTACAGAAATGGGCTGGCTCCATCACGCTGGCTGCGCTTATTTTACTTATCGGCTACGGCACCTTTAACGCATACAGCCCAATTGTACGGAGCTACGACATTGCACTGCCTAAGCAAGGTCCTGCGAGTGGAGCTCTCAACATTGTGATGGTCTCCGATATGCACTTTGGTTACCTATCCGGCAAGAAGCACGCCATCCGCATGGTTGAGGAGATCAACGCCTTAAAGCCTGATATCGTCCTTATTCCAGGCGACCTAATTGATGATGATATTGAACCGTACAAGCAGAAGAATCTCGGCAGTGTATTGGCGCAAATTAAAGCTCCCTATGGCGTATATGCCTCTCTCGGCAATCATGATCGCTTTAAAGGAGAGATCGGAGAGCTCATCGCTCTTCTTGAAGAGAGCAATATGAAAGTATTGTATGATGAGGTCGTTACCGTTGACGGCTGGCTCACCTTGATCGGACGCAAAGATCATAGTGATAAGGAAAGAGCAGAGCTTTCCCACTTCACAACGGACATCGACCAATCCAAAGCTATTATTTTGTTGGAGCATCAGCCTTACGGGCTTGATACGGCGAAGGAGCAAGGCATCGATCTTATGCTCTCAGGGCATACACATCGTGGACAAATTGCCCCCGCACACCTCATCACCCAGCTGCTATTTGAGAACGACTGGGGACATTTGCAGAAGGAGCAGTTCCACTCGATCGTATCCTCTGGCTACGGCTTCTGGGGCCCACCAATTCGAACGGGGTCCCGCTCCGAAATTGTCCAAATTCGAGTTTCTTTCGATAAGTAAAAGGCCCTGACGCTGCGTCAGGGCTTTTCTTCTCTTGTGTTCCTTCCCGTCCACCTACTGCCCCTCGTTCCCCGCCGTTTGTCGCAATGAGCCCCGCCTAAAGACCAGTACCCAGAACAGACTGCCGACCGTTACGAGAAGATGCTCAGCATACTACAATAAGGACATAGAAGAACTGAACGAAAGGATGAAAGTTATGAAAAAATTATTTCGATCAACAACGGACAGTAAACTAACTGGTCTCTGCGGAGGTATTGGACAATGGCTCGGCGTAGATCCCACGATCATAAGGCTGATTGTCGTTATTGCGTCGTTCTTCAGTTTCGGAGCAGTAATACTCGCCTACTTCATTGCCACACTGTTTGTCCCAAAAGCGCCAAACCATGATTTCAGATTTGTTGACCACCACTAATTTAACTATTAAAGGAGAGATTATAAAATGGGAATTTTACAACGCGTAGTTAGCATGACGAAGGCAGCAGCAAATGAGATGCTCGATAAGATTGAAAATCCAGTTACTATGCTCAAGCATTATTTGAAGGAGTTGGATGAGGAAATTGCGAGCACCGAGCGCGAAAGCGTGCAGCAGCTAACGCAGCAGCGTATTTTGCAAGCAAAGCTTGCCGAGTTGAAGGATCATTCGGACTACTACGAAAGAAATGCAGTGCAAGCTGCGAGCGAGGGACGAGAATCAGATGCCCGTATAGCGCTTGAAGCGAAGCTTCTTTATATGGACCAAACAGAGGACACGCTTAAGCTGCTTCGTCTTTCGGAGCAAGCCTCAGTTGACCTAGGGGCCACAATTGAAACATTAAAGGAAGAGAAAACGAAACTTCAAGGAAAACGTAATGAACTGGTCGCACGCGTCCAGCAGACATCCGCAGCATCTGGCAATTCATCTTCTGCTTGGCAAGGAAGTACAGCCTCCAGAGGCTTTGATCGGATCGAACAGAAGATCATGGAGAAGGAAGCGGAGCTTGAGCTAAACAAAGGCATTCATGGAAGCAGCCATCTGGAATCCGCTCAGTTGAACGAGCTGCATCATGCGAGTGTAGAGGAAGAGCTGAAGCAGCTCCTGCAAAAAAAATCCGTCAGCTAGCCCAACATTTACATCAAGATTGACCGCCTTCAATGAAGGCGGTCTTTTTGTTATGTCATCATATGTGAGTGGTTCATCCTCCTGAGCAGGCAGCAAAAAAAAGCCCTTGAAGAATGATCTCCAAGGGCAGCTGTAAAGATTATCTATACAAAGCTCTCATCGATCTGTGATGAGCTTACGCTACTGTAGAAGACTTGTCTCCTGCATACGCAATAGCCGCAATACGAGTCCGAATCGCGCCGGACGGCGCAGCAACAGAGATCACCTCATCTATGCCAGCTAGAAGCAATTGCTTCCCTACCGGAGATAGAAAAGAAATTAGGTTCTCATCCGGATCAGCCGCGTCAGGCATAACAATCGTAAAAGAGTCCTTCGTATCAAAATCTGGATATTCGATCGTAACTTGACTGCCTATCAGCACCTTAGACTGCAGCTCTTCATCTGAAGCTTTAAGCAGCTTTTGCACAGTTTGTGTGTATATAGAAAGGAATTGGCTAATCTCTGTACGCTCTTTTCCTTGCATAACAAAATAGCTGTCGAGAAAGCGATTCTTCTCATCACTCAATAATACTAGCTGCACGACCAATTGTTCTCTTACACTGGAAAAATCGATACTATGGTTCATAGTAGACCTCGCCTCCTATGCGCACGATGCTAATTCTACACAAACATCCAACTGCTTTTTCCATACTCTTCTCCTCCTAAAAAAATATAAGACCTCTGAAGCAGAGGCCTTGTAACTAGCTTACCAAACCTACAATATAAGTCCAGCTATATTTCTTATCATTGGATAAATTTCAAATGCTAGCCTTCTTCCTTCTGGATCTCCTCAAGCAGGCGCTGAAGCTCTGGATTCGCAGGCGGGTCCGTTAGCTCAAGGCTGCGCAAGGCGTCCACTGCAATGTTGAGCACCGCATAATTGCGATACCACCGATTATCAGAGGGAACGACATGCCACGGCGAAGCTTTGCTGCATTTTTCAAACAGCTCCTCATAGTACTTGCCATATCGCTCCCAAGACTTGCGCTCCTGTAGATCCGATGGGTCAAACTTCCAGTTTTTAGTTGGGTCCTCGATACGGCTAATCAGCTTCTCCAGCTGGAATTCCTTCGAGATATGCAAAAATATTTTGACTACCTTCACTCTGCTGTCTTCCAATAGTGTCTCAAAATGATTAATATGCTTAAACCGCCGCTTAGCTTCCTTATCGCTCACCTGCCCGTGAATTCTCGTAATGAGTACGTCCTCATAGTAAGAGCGATTAAATACGGCTATTTTGCCAAGAGCAGGAACTTCATGATGCGCTCTCCATAAAAAGTCATGGAGCGCCTCAGCCTCCGTCGGCTCCTTGAAGCTATGAGCTGAAATCCCCTGTGGATTAAGTCCGGCAAACACATTTTTTATGACCCCATCCTTACCGCTGCAATCCATCCCTTGAAATATAAACAGCACCGCCTGCTCTTTGCCAGCGATAAGCTTCTCCTGCAGCTGCTGCAGCTCCTGCTCCAGCTCCTTTGTCTCCTCGGCTGCCTCTTCTTTGTTCTTGAATCGTCCCGTATCCCTCGGATCATAGTTAGTTAAATCCACCTTGTTTTTCTCGTTCACTCTAAAGCCTTTGGACAATTTATTCATCGCTTTCGCCTCCTACTATTTACTAAATTGTATCCTGCCGCGCTTACTCTTAAACAAATAACCGATTGCGATTTTGGCACACCAAAGTGCAAAGAAGCAAAATAAAGCTGACCATACAAATGCCGGAATGGACGTTGCCCCGCTTAAGCTGGTTGCATCACCGGCGGAGTCTGGCTCCGTAACCGAAAGAAAAAGCAGCACAAACGGACTAATAATCGACTCCACCAAACAAATGAAAGCAATCAGCAAATAATAGCCGCTTCTCAGCCAGTTCGGCGCACCAAAGTAAATAAACACGGATAATAACGTAAATCCTGCACTCCATACCATCCCATACTCATTTCGAACGAATAGCGCTAACGCCACTCCTGCTGCTAAAGTAATTATGGCTAAGCCAAAGCGCTCCTTCCCTCTCCCGTAAAGAAAGAAGAGCAGCAGCGAGAACAACGCCGAGCCCATATAGCCAGCAAGCGCAATCGGAATCAGCATCCAGCTGCTCGTATAGGAGGTATAAGTGACTCCACTCTGATCCGCGTTTAAGTAAATATGCATAACGCTGCCCTTAAGCAGCAGTGTTGCCAGCGCATGGGCCAGTTCATGGACCAATGTATTTACATTTTGAAAAAAGGTCGAAAACGGAATAAAACGCGTCAAAAAAGCAGTGACGATAAAAATAGCTGCCATCCTTAGCCAAGAATACATAGATCGCCTCCAACCTCTCCCTTTATTCTAACTGTACATACGGATAAAAAAGATTTATTTTTCAAATACTTCTTAATTGGGTATAGAAATATATAGACGCGAGAGGAGAGATACAATGGGACATTACATTGAGGTTGAAACAAACGTAAGACTACACGTAACGGATGTCGGCTCTGGGCCCGCTGTCATTTTCCTTCATGGGTGGCCGCTCAACAGCCGGATGTTCGAATCGCAATTCACACTGCTTACTGAGCAGGGCTATCGCTGCATTGGAATCGACCAGCGCGGCTTCGGCAAATCCTACGCCCCGGCTGATGGATACAACTATGACAGGCTTGCAGATGATATAAAGGCAGTTATTGATTATTTGAAGCTGGACCAAGCTTATCTGATCGGCTTCTCCGTAGGCGGCGCAATCGCTGTCCGTTATATGGCCCGTCATGGAGGCTACGCTATTCGGAAGCTTGCCTTGCTTGGAGCAGCTGCTCCTTCCTTCACACAACGCGAGGATTACCCTTACGGCATGACGCAAGAGCAGGCCAATGAACAAATCGCTGCCGTCAAAAAAGACCGCCCGCAGATGCTTCGCGATTTCGGCGAAATATTTCTGGCTGATCATGCAGAAAACAGGATAAGCCAGCCCTTTAAAGATTGGTTGCAGGCGCTTGGCCTCGAGGCCTCCGCTTGGGGGACGGTTCGTACATTCGAATCGCTTCGTGATGAGGATTTGCGAGCTGACGTGCTGCAAATCAAAACGGCTACAACGATCTTTCAAGGTGAGCTGGACACGATATGTCCGCCAGAGTTCGCCAAGCAGCTGCTTAATGGCATCGATGGTTCCACGCTCGTGTCATTCGAAAATAGCGGGCATGGCATGCTATTCGACGAGCCGGATAAATTCAATCATGAGCTGCTGGAGTTTCTGAAATAAAGTAAGGCGTTACAAGGTGAAACGGCTGTCGCCGCCCTTATGGCGGTGGCGCGTTTCATTCCGGAGAAATATAGAGATCGTATGGTGAAATGATATACTTTCCTATATTTTGGGAAAGAGGTTGTTCTACAATGCGATATGCCTTGTAGAACAACCTCTTTCTCTTGAAATGATAAGCCTTAGTCAGTATGTGCTTAGGGACATTTAGGGGATGCTGGGAAAGCTTAGGTCGTTTGATCCTCTGCTTGCTGCATATGAAACTTATTTAATAAGAAATGAAACCGTTGAAAGTCACTCGAGAGCACCTTTATTTTTCTTTTGAGTCTAAGCCTCTTCTTATGGTCCTGCCCGCCATCCATATACAAATCGATGTTTTTGTCGAGCTTCTCACGGAGTGTCAGGATGATGCCAATCGCAATATGGGATCGCTCCATCTCCTGCAAATCCGCTGCGAGCGCTTCTCCCAAATGATCCATCGTTTGCTGCTGCATATAGAGTGTTTTTTCCAGCGTCATTTGTTCCGGTGTAAAGTCCTCACGGTAATCCTGCCCAGGCACCTGATCCCAGAATGCATGCCAGCCCTCTAATTGTTCAACCTCATATAATAAATATTTGTGAAAGCCGCATAACCATGCCGTACAGCTCGTATTACGCAGCTGACAGCCTACGCCATCGAGCAGATTCCGACAACCGTTGCAGCACGAGCCACTGTTGGCAATGCAAACCTTGCAGATATGATTAGCTCCGAGTTCATTTAAAACTTGCAGACCGCTCTCAATAACATTTGTCCTGCTTACGGTTGAAGAAGTATGCGCGATGGCTCCCTGGGACTTGTCATCTCGTTTATCAAGTGTAATATCGGGCATTCAAGCACGCCCCCCTTAATATTCAAATATGCTTAAAGTATACCCCAACTAAGTGTTCAATGCCATTAAAGTATAAATAGAGCTGCCGTCAGAATACGAATCATTCTGACGGCAGCTCTAGATCGGCTATGTGCCGCAGCTCAAGCTACCACGCATTTACGCCCAGCTTCTCAATGATCTCATGGATAAAGGCAGGCTCATCCTCTGGTGTTCGAGATGTAATTAGATTACGATCAACGACAACCTCTTTATCGACGAATTTCCCGCCTGCGGCTTCTATTTCGGACGAAATGCCAGGATAGGATGTAAGCGTACGTCCTTTGAGCAGACCGGCTGCTTCCAATATTTGCGGACCGTGGCAAATCGCTGCGATCGTTGTACCTGCTTCATCAGCCTCTTTCACGAAAGCTTTTACCTCAGCATTATTCATTAGGTGAGATGGTGATTTTCCACCTGGGATAATAATCGCCGAGTAATCATCTGCGTTCGCCTCACCGATGCCCAAATGAGAAGTATAAGTAATCGTCCCCTGCTTGCCGGTTAGCTTTTCATTACTCTTGAGGCTAATGATGACAGCGTCATGACCGTTTTTGACCATTTCATCATATGGGTTTTGCATCTCGGAATCTTCGAAGTCACTCGCTAGTAAAAATGCAACCTTTTTCGCTTTCGTCATATGCTGCACGCTCCTCTCCATATTCAAACCATATATTACTTTACCCCAAACGAATCGATTTGAAGCATGGTCAGAGGTAGACTGCGAACAGCATGTGCGAGATGCCTCTATAGAGCGAGGAAAATCGTGGCAGGAGACGGTCATTTCGTGCGGATAAGAACACATAGGTGCTTATCACGGCGAAACTGTAGGACTTCTTGGACGATAAGCGCATATGTGTGCTTATGAGCTCTAATTTGTGGCAGGAGACGGTCATTTCGTGCGGATAAGAACACATAGGTTCTTATCGCGGCGAAACAGCAAGATTTCTTGGGCGATAAGCGCATATGTGTGCTTATGAGGTCTAATTTGTGGCAGGAGATGGTCATTTCGTGCGAATAGGAACACATAGGTGCTTATCACGGCGAAACTGTAGGACTTCTTGGGCGATAAGCGCATATGTGTGCTTATGAGCTCTAATTTGTGGCAGGAGACGGTCATTTCGTGCGAATAGGAACACATAGGTGCTTTTGAGATGGTTTTTGTGGCTTTGCTGACTCTCTTGCTTTTTGGGACAGCCCCTTCAACTGCTCGGGGCTGTCGCTCAGCGTGCAAAGCCAGCGGGTATTCGCTCCAGCAAGCTTTTGCCATAAACCTCGTCTAGCTTAAGCTCTGGCATGTGAATATAGCCGATATAACAGCCGCATTTCTTCATCCCGCAAGGACGATCGGCACTGAGGCCCTCCAAGCCGTCCCGATAAAGCTGGCCTATCACCCGTCGATCACTGTAGCATCGCTTGACGATTCCCGACCCCTGTATGTAAAACACATTCGCGCCCGCATCGCATGACTTGCCAAAGCTGTTATAGTCAGGTATGTTAAGCTGGAAAAGAGGATCTATTCGTGATAAATGCGCAATATCTTCCTCCGTATAGTACGCCTTCTGATCTTTAAAAGCATTCACCCACAGGTAGACATCCTCAGGAAGCAGCTTCCTCAGCTCTTCTATAGCAGGGAATGCGCTGCGAATACCAACCGAGCCAACACTAAACGGAATTCGCTGCTCATATAGCTTCATGCACTGGCTAAGAAAGTTTGCTTGCTTCGTCTGCCCAGGATGATACGTAACCCAGAAGGCGGCCTTGCCTCTTGCAAGCTGCTCCGTCCAATCCAACTTAACTGACAGGTTCGTCTGTATCGCTACCTTCGCAACATGAGGCATGTGAGACAGCTCCGTCATAGCTTCTCGATACCAACTATGGACAAGCGCCTCCCCGTACGGATTAAAGAAAATAGAAAGCTCATGGCCTGCCCCCTGCTGCTCTCGCACCCAGCTCATAAAATCCGCGAGCTGCTGCTTATCCTTGGCAAGCGTCTCTTTGCTGTCCGTCGTTTTGCTAAAGGGACAATACGGACAGTCATAGTTGCAGGATGACAGCGCGCCGCGGTAATACAGTGTCGCCTTCATCGGATCACACAGCTGTCCATCAGCTCTCTCACAGCTCCTGAAATAAACTCGTCCCCGATCGCATCCGAATACGCCATTCCGAGCGTGGTCAGCCGCATTACGCCTGATTCAAGCTCTGCCAGCCGTGTGCTCAGCAGCTCCTCTAGATCAGAATGCTCAACCAAAGCATCATGTCCGAAGCGCCCCTCATAAGCAGCAAGCTCAAGCCCTTCTCGGTGCAGAAGGGCTTTCAGAATAAATCTGCGCTTCTGCTCCGCCTCGTTTAGTCTAAAACCATAATCGGCCATATCATAGCGCTCGGAAGCGACATAATTCTCAATAATACTCCGTGTTGCCGCTGCGCTCACGCCATATTTGGAGGCATAATGAACCTCGCGCGTATAGGACCTTGCTCCGCAGCCAAGTCCAGCCATCCCTTCCTCCTGACAGCTAAAGGGCAATATGCTTTTGTGAGTAAAAGTCGTATCCTTAGCAAAGCGCCGCATCGAAAACTGCTTATAGCCCGCTTCCTCCAGCCGTTGACGAGCGATATGATACAGCTCCAAACGAATATCCGTCCCTGCGTTTCGTATTTGCTCCGGCTTTAGGATCGTATTCTCACGTGTGTAGAGCGGGTAAATAAAAATTTCCCCCGGCCCGTAGCTAATCGCCTTCTCTAGTGAATACAGCCATGTAGCCGCGGTTTGACCTGGCAAGCCATAAATAAGATCCAAGTTAACGAGCGGAAAAGCATAACCCATAAGCATCTCGAGCGCATCCTCGGCAAGCCGCGGCTTCTGTGGACGATAAATGGCTGCCGCTTCCTCTTCTACGAAGCTTTGAATGCCCATGCTGACACGGTCAACGAGCCGATCCTTCAGCACTTTCATTCGATCCGCCGTTACCGTCTCAGGCGAGGTTTCAACCGATATGGATGCTGCACTCGGATCAAGTCCCATCGTGAGCTCGGCAATATCGAACAATCGGTTCAGCTGTCCCGCTTCCAGCAGTGTAGGCGTTCCTCCGCCAATCGCAAATCTGGAGAAGGTTCGGTTTTGAAACCACGGCGCCCATTGCTCCGCCTGACGCCCAAGCGCATCAACATACTGCTCGTGAACGTCCAAACGACGATCCGGCAGCGTAAACAAGTTGCAGAAGCCGCAGCGGGCTCCGCAAAAAGGAATATGCATATACAAAAAATGATAATCAGTCTGGTCCTGCTCCCATAGCTCCTTAAGCGACACTGCAGGCTGCAGATCGCGATAAGCAGTCTTATGCGGGTAAGAATACAAATATGAACGGTATGGAGCACGCGTCCAGCGCTGCTCCAGCTCCCGCAGCTCGGGAGAAGTTTGTAGCGATGATGGATGATCCAAGATGTTTCCCCTCCTTAATCCAATAAAAATTCGCGATACGGAACATTCCAGACGACCTCATGCGCCAAGCGATGTCCTTCATAACCATCCTCGCCATAAGCGGTCCCATGATCGGAAAAAGCGAGGCATAATGTTTTCCCTCTTTTACGCATCGCTTCAAATAAAACGCCTAACTGGCTGTCAACATAGCGCAGCGCCGCACGCTGCGTCTCTATAGAGTCCCGCTTCGCACCCTCTACATAATAGTGATTAGGGCCGTGCATTGCCGATATATTTAGAAATAAAAACAGCCTCTCAGACGGATCAGCCTTCTCCAGCAGCTTCAGCGTATGATTCACCTGATGCTCGGTCGAGCGAGGATTGGTTACGCCAAAGATCATCCGCCAATAGCTCTCTCCAAAATAACTCGGGAGCACCTTGGCCAGCTTGTTTTTTTTCGTAAAAAAAATGACGCCTCCGATGCAGATCGTCCGGTACCCCGCCTCCTGCAAGCCGGATATGAGATCCGGAGCGTCAAATAACCATGTATGCGGGTGCGTTTTGAGCCCCGTATTTTTCGTGTGGAATAACCTCACATGCGTTGACTTGTCTGTATTCGCGGGTGTAGGCAGAAAACCACCAAAAAACGCGTGATGGGCCGCATAGGTAAAGCTGCCCGGCGTATGCCGCTTCTCCCATCCTCCATCCCCGCACAGGTTCGGACAATTTGCTTCCTCGAGCTTCGCCACATCATAGCGCAGCGTGTCGAGCGTAATCATCAATATATCGTGGGTGCCCACAATTTGGTTCATATCCAGCATATGCTACGATTCCTTTCTGAGAAGCTGATGCATCTGCCATTCATAGGTGTTCATCCCCTCGTACTCAGCGCCGTACAGCAAATCGCCGAAAGGATTGATGTCGATCGCGTAGGTCATGCCGCTTCCCCGTTTAACGAGCACGTCCACCCCAGCCGTTGAGCTCCCTGGAAAAGCACGAAGCGCCGCTTCCGCTGTAAGTTTCACCGCTTGCTCCACCTCTGTGGATAGAAGCTGGTCAATATCCATTCGCCGCTCATTGCGCAGATGCAGGTTCGTAATGGGCGTGCGGCTCAAACGCAGCACCGTATGGCAGGCCCTGCCGTTCACGACTAGCTGCCGCACGTCGAACGACTTGCTCTCGAAGCTTTCCTTCTCGATCCATCGCTCAATATGCGCTCCTTCCCTGCAAACCCAATCAATAATTCGCCGAATAGAGGACCGCTCTCGATAACGACGAAGCAGTCCCGCGTTGTAGAAGGAGCAGCCGCCTTCACGCTCCTCCATGCCAATCGTCGTAATCGCAAGCTCCTCACCCGTGCGCGGATTGAGCTGGTAAGCGATAACACCCGCGGCTCCCGAGCCGCAGGCAAGCTTAATAAATAGACGCTTCATGCTGCTTGCGCTAATGGCAGCTTGAAGGTCGTCATAATTTTTAATGGATCCAACGGGAGCGGGCAAGGCAGGCATCGGAAGTCCGTGACGAGATAGCTGATGCCAGCAGCTTCTCTTGTCGAACATCCTCGCGATGCTTCCAGGCGTATTCACCCAGCGAACGGATATGCCTGAAACCCTCGTCTCCCTCTGCAGCGCGGCAAGAAACCGGCAGTAGCCGCGATACCACTGAGCAGGATAGAAGATTCGCCCGTGCTCCATAGGAAGCTTGAGTGCCTCCGATGCTGCAATCGAGATATCCTCAGCCAAAGAGCCCGCTGACCAAAACAAATCGTCACCGCTTCGATCCGGCGCACCCCAAGCGATCAGCTCACGTTCAACCGCCTGATGCTCACCTGGCGCGTCAAGGCGAATGATAACCTCTTTGCAGCCTATTAAATTCCGCAGTATATCTTCTATGTACAATGTTCGCTGAAGGAGCTGCTCATATGGAAGAACGATAGCCGGTGCAAGTCCCAGCTTAGTTCTTGCTGCCTGCAGTCCATGCGTCCGTTTATTAGCCGGATTTCCAATGAGTAGAAAAGGAAGCTCTGAATCATTCATCGGAGAACAACCTCCCTTACTCCGTCAGGAATGGGTAGCGCCAATCCTCTTCATCCGATTCTTGTTGGTCCGTCACATCAACAGACAAACCTGATTGCTTCCAGCGCAGCAGCAGCTCATCAGACATATAGTGATAGCTTAGATTCAAATGCTTCAGCTTCTTAACCCGCTCGCTTGCAAGCAATACCTCTCCACCCACATCCGTTAGCGTACCGTAAGACAAATCCAGCGTATCCAATTGATCCAATATAGGCGCAGCCGCAGCCGCAATCGCGATTTCGTCCTGAATTTCACTATCCTTCAAACCCAAGTATTTGAGCTTTGGAAATAAATCACCCTGTAGCAGCGGCAGAACATCATCGATGCCGCCGTCAAAGCCATAGTCCTCTACGCCCAAATAAAGCTCCAGACGCTTCAGCTCAGGCAGGCTTGCACTTGTTATTTCCTCCAGCACAGACTTCGGAAGTCCCCCGCATATCACAACCAGCTCCTCCAGCTTCTCATGAACGAGCGGCTGCAGGCTTAAGTCTTGGCTGCCCTTGATCGACAACGACTGCAGATTAGGAAAAGCGGCAAGCAGCGGGGCAAGGTTTGTCTGATTAATCCAGGAAACCTCACATTCCTCAAAGGTCATATCTCCTATGAATAGTTTCTTTAAGCTCGGAAAGGAATCCTTATGGCTAATCAAGGTGTCCAAAAAACTGTCCGGAGAATTCTCATACGCCTGACCCCAATCCCCAATCGTCAGTATGGAAAGCTGCTGGCTATCCGGGCCCGATGCCAATTTTTCAATAAGATTGGACATCCTTGCGCCTTCTTCATACTCGTCATAGCCTATCGATAAGCGAATTTCAATCAAAAGTATCCCTCCAATTAATTCCATATGGAATTAGGTTACCATGGCGATTTTCAACACGTCAATGGTCCCATAGTAACATCTCGCCTTGCGCCTGCAAAACAAAAAGACTGAGCTGCTCCTAAAAACAGAGCGCTCAGCCTTTAAAGCGGATAATGACATGCTGCCCAGTGCTCAGGAGCGATCTCCGTCAGCTCTGGCTGCTCGTTCTTGCAACGCGCAGTCGCTGCAGGGCAGCGGGTATGAAAGCGGCAGCCTGAGGGGGGACTTGCGGGGGACGGAATTTCACCGCTAATGGCGATAAGCTCTCGCTTGCGCGAAGGATCTGGCCAAGGAATCGAGGCAATCAGCGCCTTCGTATAATGATGCGCAGGATGCGTAAACAGCTCCTCGCTGTCCGCAATCTCAACAAGCTTTCCTAAATACATCACGCCGATTCGATTCGAGATGTGCCTCACGACATGAAGGCCGTGAGCAATAAACAAATAGGTCAGTCCAAGGCTTTGCTGCAAATCCTGCATCAAATTCACAATTTGCGCTTGCACGGAAACGTCAAGCGCCGATACCGCTTCATCAGCCAGTACAAACGAGGGCTTAAGCGCGATCGCTCTCGCTATCCCTATACGCTGCCGCTGTCCCCCGGAAAACTCATGAGGGAAGCGATCATGCCAGGATGGATTAAGTCCAACGACATGCAGCAGCTCCTCCACCCGGGAGCGTTTCTCCGCCGCGCTCTGCGAGGTATGTATAGACAGCGGCTCTCCAATAATATCGCCGACTCGCCAGCGGGGATTCATGGAGCCGAAAGGGTCCTGAAATATCATCTGCATATCTTTGCGTACATCATGCAGCTGCGATGGCTTCATTTCGGTTAACGGATTTCCCGCAAACCGCACCTTGCCCGCTGTTGCTTTCTCCAACTGCATGATGACCCTCCCAAGCGTCGATTTGCCGCTCCCTGATTCGCCCACCAAGCCAAACGTTTCTCCCTTGCGTATTTGGAAGGATACATCATCAACCGCACGGATAGCAGATGCTTGACGAGAAAGCACACTTTTGCCAAGCGGATAATATTTTTTCAACCCTTCGATTTCAAAAAGATTTGCTGCCCGGCTTCTCGGGCCGATCACGAGGCGATCCTGTGATTCCTCGACAAGTTCCACACTTGCCTTGGAAGGGTTAGCACCTGCCCATGCCTGAGACTCTGCCAGCTCTTCTGCATACCAGCAAGCAGCCTGACGATCATTAACAGTGAGGAGCGGCGGATTTTCCTTCTCGCATTTCTCCGTCGCATGAGGACAGCGCGGATGAAAGCGGCAGCCCGTCGGCAGCTCGAATAAATTCGGAATACTGCCTTCGATTGAGAATAGCTTAGCGCCTCGATCGCTATCGAGCGTCGTCACCGAACGAAGCAAGCCCTGTGTGTAGGGATGATGAGGCAGCTCGAACAGCTGTGCAGCCGTAGCTTGCTCAACAACCTGTCCAGCGTACATGACAATGATGCGATCAGCCATCTCAGCTGCAATACCCATATCATGCGTGATCAGCAGAATAGACATATTAAATTCCTGCTTAAGCTCCTGCAGCAGCTGTAATATTTGCGCTTGGATCGTCATATCCAGCGCCGTTGTCGGCTCGTCTGCGATGAGCAGCTCCGGGCCGCAGGCAAGAGCCATCGCAATCATCGCACGCTGGAGCATGCCCCCTGACAGCTCGCCGGGGTATTGCTTCATTCGCAGCTCCGGCTCAGGGATGCCAACGCGGCGCAATAGATGAATCGCACGCTCTGCAGCCTTCTCTCTGCCGCTTATTTTATGACCGACTATGACCTCGATAATTTGACTCCCGATGGTGAACACCGGATCAAAGGCGGACATAGGCTCTTGAAATACCATCGCCATTTTCTTGCCGCGCAGCAATCGCATATTGCTTTGTGGAGACCTTACCAAATCAACGCCATCCAGCTTCATCTCTCCGCTTGCAATAACTCCGTTCTCATAATCGATCAGACGCATGACCGATTTGGAGGTAATCGTCTTGCCGCTCCCGGATTCGCCGACCAAACAGACGGTCTCACCTGGCTGCATGCTCAGCGATACGTCCGAAATAGCGGTCAGCCAGCCTTTTGGCGTGGCAAACTTGACGGTTAGATGCTCGATTTCAAGCAATGCTTTCAAATGAATGTCTCCTCCTTAAAGCCTGCTTTTTTTCGGATCGATATGGTCTCTCAGCTTGTCGCCCATTAGGTTCACCGACAATACTAGCAGCGTAATCGCCAGACCTGGGAAGGTGGACATCCACCATGCGACAGTCAAATAGCTTCTCCCCTGTGACAGCAGCGTACCCCAGTCTGGAATTTCCTTAATAACGCCTAGTCCAAGGAAGCTTAGCCCTGATCCTACAAGGATGGATGTGCCTAAACCAATCGTTGCCATAACGAGCAGCGGCGACCAAGCATTCGGAAGCACATGGCGGAAAAAAATCCGCAAATGTCCCGCTCCAACCGAACGCGCCGCCATAATGAACGGACGCCCTTTAATACTAATGATTTGACCGCGAAATACTCTCGCATATCCAGGAACGGATGATAAAGCAACCGCCAATACGACATTGGTCAGACTTGGCCCCATCGCTGCCGCAATCGCAAGAGCGAACAAAATTCCAGGAATGGTCATTAACACCTCGATGAAACCCATAATGATCGTATCGAAAATACCGCCAAGAAAGCCTGATAGCGCTCCAATCGAAGCTCCTAGCAATCCGCCGATCATAACCGATGCCAGACCGATCAAGAGCGAATCACGACTTCCGTATACAACAACGCTAAACACATCACGACCGTAATAATCGGTTCCAAAAAAATGGGTTAGGCTTGGCGGCAGCATAATGTCCGTCATGACCATTTCGGTAGGTGAATATGGCGCGATCTGGGCTGGAATAAGCGCGCACAAAATAATGAAAATAACGACAAAGCCTGCGGTATAAACGAGCAGATTGGATACATTCAGCTTGGCCGTTTGCGGTGCCAAGCGGCGCGATGCCTTCTCCCTCGGCCAGGCCGTCTTGGCAACTGCGGTCTCCTTCATGCTAAATTCCCCCCTTGCCTATTGCGAACGTCTAACTCTCGGATCTATGATCCGATAGGAGAGATCCACAATTAAATTAATAATGACGTACATAATCGCCGAGAAGAAAACAACACCCTGAACGACAGGCAAATCCTTGGACATGAGCGCATCTGAAATCACTCTGCCAATTCCTTGTCTGGAAAATACCGTTTCAATAACTACAGTCCCAGCTAATAGATCTCCGCTAAGGACGCCGATCATCGTTAACGCGGGTATAAGCGCATTTCGCAGCGCATGCCGATACATCACCAGCTTCTCCGATATCCCCTTCGCTCTTAGCGTCACGATAAAGGGCTCATTAATGACCTCAAGCATGCTGTTGCGCACCAATCGAACGACAAAGCCTGCCCCAACGATGCCTAGTCCAATTGACGGGAGCACAAGCGTCTTCCAACCCTCTGAGCCCATTGCAGGAAACCAGTCGAGCGTAATGGAAAAGAGGAGGATGAGCAAAATACCTGACCAGAAGGTTGGCATCGATATGCCGAACAATCCGACCACTCTTGCCGTAATGTCGATCCAGCGGTCACGATGGATCGCCGACAGCACGCCAAGCCAAATACCGACCACAGCAGCGATAAGGCAGCTCGCAGCCGTTAGAGCAAGCGTTGCCGGCAAATGGGCAATGATTTTGGGCAGCACAGGGTCGTCGTTTACAATCGATTTGCCGAAATCCCCCTGTAAAACCTTGCTCACATAGGAACCAAACTGCTCATAAAGCGGCCGATCTACCCCGAGCTGCGCACGCAGGCTCGCAAGCACCTCGGGCGTCACCGTGCTCGGATCGACCATGGACATGACCGGATCTCCCGGCAGCAAATAGACGATCACAAATACGAGCACAAGCGATCCGAGAATAACCAATAGGGAGGTAAACAACCGTATACTTATCGTTTTGAGCATGACTTACCTCCTGAACGTTTTTATCCTGCGTTTCCGTGCACAGCTGCATCCCTTATTTTTGAATGAACGCATCATTAAACAGCGGATAAGCTAAGGAATCAAACTTTATATCTGTAACTGACTTTGAAGCGGCGATCGTATACGGGAATACATAAATCGGAATAATGACTGCCTGCTCGATAATCGCCTTCTGAACGTTTGCGTAAAGCTCTTGACGCTTAACGGGGTCCTTCTCGATCAGCCCTTGATCAATCCAGCTATCCACCTCGGTATTTTTGTAACCTGGAAGGTTTTGCTTCCCAGAAACGTTAACTGCCGATGAGTGATAGAAGGAACGCAAAGCTTCCGGATCAGAATTCACTTGACTGTTGCCATAAATATCATAATTGCCATTCTCATAGACGACGGTACGTACATCCTTCGTAATTTCCACTTCAACCGTAACGCCGATTTGCTTCAGCTGCTGCTGAATAATTGCCGCAATGTCATTTCTTTTCTCGCGATTAGGCGAGCCGTCCACATAATGAAGCGTAAGCTTCTTGCCGTCTTTCGTACGGATGCCATCAGCGCCAAGCACATAGCCAAGCTCATCAAGCAGTGCATTTGCCTTGTCTAAATCAGGCTTCACGCCACCCTCAAGCGACTTATCATAACCGAAGGTGCCTGGCGTAAGCGGTGACCATGCCCGGTCATAGGTGCCGAGATACAAGGTTTTGACGATCGCATCCACATCAATGGCCGTCTGCAGCGCCTGTCTAGCCTTCAATTCATTCCATGGCGCCTTACTTTGATTGATAAATAAAGTGTACGGCAGGCCCTGCGTATTCGATTGGAACAATTGAAGCTTCTCATCCTTCTTCAGTGCGAGAATGTTTTGCGGTGGAATCGTTTCGCCTGCGAGCACCTGGCCGCTCTGCACGCTTCCGATTCGGGTAGCCTCCTCAGGTACAATCTTGAACACGACTTTATCCAAATAAGGAGCTTCCTTGTTTTCCACTAGCGGCGGCGCCCATTTGTAGTCTGGATTGCGCTCAACTGTAATTTGCGAGTTTTCTTCCCAGCTTACAAACTTGAACGGGCCGGTGCCTACCGGATTTTTACCAAGCTGGTCACCATATTTTTGCGCTGCGGTAGGCGATACGATACTTACCAGCGCTTGACTGAGATTACCGAGAAAGGCATTGGAGGGCGTCTCCAAATTCAGCTTTATCGTGTACTCGTCAAGCACCTCGGCAGATTTATAAGGTCTAATCAAAGCCGCTGAGTTAGCCGCCTTCGTCTCAGGATTCAATATCCGGTCGTAGTTGTACTTAACAGCCTCCGCATTAAACGGAGTTCCATCATGAAATTTCACATCCTGACGGAGCTTAAACGTGTAGCTCTTGCCATCCTCTGAAACGGTCCACTCCTCAGCCAGCCAAGGCTGTATGCTGCCGTCAGGGAGTTGGGCGACTAGACTGTCGTGAATCGTCCGAATGGCGCGAACAGCGACTGCTAGCCCGCTGCGATGCGGATCGAGCGTATCGGGCGACGTTGCCAGCGCATAGGTCAGTTCTCCGCCTTTGGCAGGCTCTGACGCTGCTGCTGTATTGGTTTCGGAGACAGAAGCAGCGCCATCGCTAGTGCTGCTTCCTTTATTCGTACCTGCACAGCCGCTCAGCACCAATATTAGTGCGGTAGTGAGTGCAATCATAATTTTCAAACTGCTTCGTTTTTTCAACATGTTAAGCTCCCCCGTTTCTTCTTAAGTTAGATGGTTTTCGTTACTTCTGCTGCCGCCGCCTCAGCCTCGGCAATCTCCGCAGGCACACCCAATTGCTTATTTCTTTGCTCGGTGTAGCGGTTAACTGGTATCGCTAGGCCCAAGTTGCCACGCAGCGTGTCCGCTTCATATTCGGTCCGGAACAAGCCGCGCTGCTGCAGTACAGGAATAACGAACTCTACAAATTCATCCAGCCCCGTAGGCACGCCCGCTCCGATAATAAAGCCATCGGATGCACCTTGCTCGAACCATTCTTGAATGAGATCAGCAACCTTCTCAGGCGTTCCGATAAACGGAGTTCTAGGCGTTGCCGACCGCTGAGCCACTTGACGCAAAGTTAAGCTCTGCTCCTTCGCTTCCCTTTTAATTTTGTCCGTTGTGCTTTGAAAGCTGTTTTTCCCGAGCTCGCCCAGCTCAGGAAACGGCCCGTCCAGCGGATATTGCTTGAAGTCATGATGCTCGAAAAACCGTCCCAGATTATCCAGCGCATTGTCAATGCTGATCAAGCCAGCTACTTCCTCATATTTCCGTTCTGCTTCCTCAGCTGTTGCTCCAACAATAACCCCTATGCCGGGAAAAATAAGAATGTCCTCAGGCGAGCGTCCCAGCTCTACTGCTCTGCGCTTCACATCCTGATAGAATGCTTTCGCTTCCTCAAGCGTTTCATGACCCGTGAACACTGCATCCGCAGAAGCGGCTGCCAGATTCCTTCCTCTGTCTGACGAACCGGCTTGGAACACGACCGGCTGACCCTGCTTCGATCTTGCAATATTAAGCGGCCCCTTGACGGAAAAAAACTCTCCCTCATGATTTAAGGCATGAAGCTTGCTTTCATCAAAAAATACGCCGGTTTCCTTATTGCGGACAAACGCATCATCCTCCCAGGAATCCCATAGCCCGCGAGCAACCTTCAAATACTCGGCAGCTATACGGTAACGCTTGCTGTGGTCTGGATGCTCATCAAGGGGAAGCCCGTAATTAAGCGCTGTGCCTTCAAGTGGAGACGTGACAACATTCCAGCCGGCTCTTCCTCCGCTAATATGATCAAGAGAAGAAAATTGTCTTGCTACGGTGAAGGGCTGGCTGTAAGAAGTCGATAATGTGCCAACCAATCCGATTTTGGAGGTGACAGCGCCCAGCCCAGACAAAATGGTAATTGGCTCAAACCGATTCAAGAAATGCGGATTGGATTTTTCATTGATATAAAGACCGTCAGCTATAAATAAAAAATCAAACTTCCCTTCCTCTGCTTTAATCGCCTGCTGCTTGTAAAAATTGAAGTTCACGCTAGCATCCGCAACCGCATCAGGATGTCTCCAGCCTGCCAAATTGCCTCCAGCGCCATGTAATATAGCACCTAATCTTAGTTTTCTTTGCTCCGCCATAATCTCTCCACCCTTCATTTGATCATCAATTTCATGCATACTAAATAATTCAAATAGGTTTTATCGGAATTACGTTGAGATGAGTCTATCACCTGCGTCCAAACACAGTCAATGACTTCCATAATAGATAAATTCTATATCTACATTCAATAATTCAATGCGGTCGCTTACTTTACAGAAGAAGGGGTGGAATAGAGGGGGACAGCTTGTCCCCTGATGTTTTTATTAGTGAGGATATGATTTAGTGAAGTGCTTTGCGGAGAACCCATTCGATTAGGCGCCAGGGGAGAAGTTTTTTCATGAGAAAAATCATTTTGGCATCACTGCCGCAGGTATAACGCAGCTTTGGATTTCGGGCTTTGCATATTTTCACAATTGTATTGGCTACATGGATAGGGTCAGGAGCGTTTTTCTCTGATTTTCTGTTAAACTCGTTGAAACGCTTAATCATCTTCTTGTAAGGTGAATCTGGATGGCTGCGGTACACATGCTTGGCTGAAATGCCCGTGTTGTAAGTGCCTAGCTGGACGAGCACCACAGGTATCGAGAACGGCAGCAGCTCCAAACGCAGTGCCTCGCTAAAGCCTTCCATTGCGAATTTAGAAGCGGAGTAAGGACCAGTATTGGAAAAGCCTATGATGCCAGCACCGCTGCTGACATTAATGATTTTCCCTTGCTTGCGGACTCTCATATGAGGCAGCACCGCTTTGGTGACAGCGACCATGCCGAAAAAATTAGTCTCCAGCTGAGCTCGCCAATCGGCCATCGGCACCTCCTCAATGACACCCATGACCGCATAGCCCGCATTATTTACTAGCACATCAATCTGCCCCCAGCGCTCCATTACGGCTTGAACGACGTCGGTTACATTCTGATGGTCAGTAATGTCTAGCTTCATAATTTCCAAATGCGCAAGTACACCGTTTTCTTCTGCTTTGGCAAGAATGCTCTCTTCTTTTCCCCTATCCCGCATCGTTGCTATGACACGATAACCCTCCTGTGCCAAGCGAATAGAGGTGAGTAAGCCAAACCCGCTGGAGGCTCCTGTTACTAGAGCGATAGGACGGTTTGTTTGATTTGCGACTTCTATCATCTTCATACCCCCCTTCCATTATCGTTCAAATGAAGCTCGATCTTATGGTTACTATCTATTACAGGCATCAAGTCATTTTCTCTAAAATTTTATAATCTGATGTTTTATGAATATCGATATCAAATTCATTTGCAAATGTTTCTAATTCATTGAATACATTTGTTGGATTGAACAACGATATTCGCATATTCCAAGCTTTTTCCACTCTTACTATTGCTAACTTTGTTTTCCAATTTGCACGCTTAAACACGATTTTATTTATGTCTTTGGGCTTAACCATTTTTTGATACACTTTAAATCCAAACATGTATGTTTTATAGGTTAAGGTATCTTTATCTATAACAAATTCATATCTAATAAAAAGTGTGAGAAACGAATAAATGATAGTAAGAAGTGCCAAAAACACCACCACTTTGGATTGAGATCCTTGAACGAATAATAAAATCCCTAAAAGTAAAGGAGGAAAGATAATAGCTTTTTGAGTAGTAGCTTTAAATAACATAAACTCTCCTCCTACTATAAAGTAATGTTTTCCCGCTCATTCTTAGGATTTCAACTTTGACAGATTAAGAGGTGCTGGAGGAATATGTAGTCTTCACCACATAGAAAACTCCTCCAACATCGTTACTTCCGTACACCATTAAGCTGTACAGGTCCAATTAGACCGGATGTATACGACTTGCCGTCGTAAAGGTTGGCTAAGCTGTTCGTTACCGCTACCTTTAGCTCGTTCGCTCCTAGCTTTAAATAGTCTCCAATGTCAAATACATAAGGACTCCACATACGCACTCCCACTTCCTGGCCATTGACCCACAGCCGTGCCAGTTCATGAGCCTCGCCAAGATCAAGCTTGACGTCGGCCCAAGCGGACGGATCATTGAGCTCAAAGCTTTTCTCATACGTAACGATACCGGAATAATGCTTCATGCCAACCCATTCCGTCCAGGAGCAAAGTGCCGGGAGTTCATCGCTCACCAGTCCTTTAACAACACGCCAATCGGTTGACAACTCCATAATTGCAACGGCCTCACCTGGTTCACATTCCATTCCACCCTGCTCGATATTCGGGTCTACGGCGATAATCAAACATCCCCGGCGCTCGATGCTTATATGGAGCCTCTGTCCTTCCATAGACTGTTCGACTCTTGCCCGTTGAATTCCTCCTGTCCAAGGCAACCAACATTCCGTATAACCGGAGCGATTCATCACAAGCGTTCCCTCGTAACCTACTTCGCCTTCATTCACGATAACGTAGAACAGGATGCCATTCTTCGTTGCCTGGCTGATCCGGATGTAATCCGCTGCAGGCTCAAGATGAGTATCTTTGCCGAGCGTGCGTTCCAGCAACTCCGGTATTTCTTCCTCGTGGCAAACCTGAACCTGGCCGATGTCATTCGTTATTTGAGCGTCATCAGAAAGCTCGATGACCAATCCGCCCTGTTCGGCAAATGTTTGAAGCATCCGCCAACTGTCCGGCGTCAACCGCTTGCCATCCTCGACCAATACCGCCTTGTAGCGGTAACCGGCAATCGACAATATCCCATCCTTACATTCGGTGGAACTACATAGCAGGCTTTCTTCCAGATAATTAAACTCGAACTGCCCTTCGTACAGTGGTTTGACGATTCTCCATGGAAGTTCGGCAAACCCGGCGATAACCGCCGTTTCCGCACCGTTTCGGCCGTCGGTCATCAGCCAGCTCATCCGCTTGATATATCTTGCAAATTGAGCATAATCCTGCCACCATATATTATTCGGTCCCACATCCGGCGGCCGTTCATCCCTGCGTTCTCCGCTAATAGAGTAATAGAAGGCATGCGGGACGATCAGATTGACGCCTCTGACGAACAGCCAGTCCAGATACCACTTCATATTGTCGGCGCTGAGCGACCAACCACCTTCGATTCCGCAGACACCGAAGCTTTCATTCATATTTCTCCGTTTGCCGCGATGGCGCGCTGAGTCCGACGAGCACTTGCCCATGGTGCTGTGCATGCCTGTCACCGCTTTTCCTGCCTCCGGCGCAACATATCTCCAGACCACATCTTGTCCCGGTATATGAAAATGCTCCAACAGCCCGATATCGTTGCTCGCTGCCGGGTGACCGGTCAGACCAATCCCGTGAGCTTCGCACCAATCAGCCAACGCTTTATAATACGTCCGGGCCAGTCGATTGCGGATTACCGTTTCATATGCTTCGCGGATCATTGCCGTCGTTTCTCCGGTCTCGAACCAAAGCACCGCCAAATCCTGTTCCCGGCTCCCGCCCTTCAGATATTCATTCATAAAGCCTCGGGTCCAGGGCTTTAATCCCTTCAAATGACAGCGCCCGAGCAAATCCGGCTCATCCGTAAACATGGCAATAACTGTGGTTCCGAAAAAGCGGCTCAGCTTCTTGTAATACGTTTCATGCGTCAACCTGATGAAGGTCTGGACCGCATCGGGATTTAATAAGTCAGCAGCCAAAGGAGTGTCGTACTCGCCGTCGTCCTGACCTGGATGAACCCCCCGGATGGTCCCCTTGGAAGGGGTCTCAATGAACAATAGGACCGACCAATCACCCGAAAGCGAGGGGGCAAACCGAATACTGTCCTCCTCGGGACGAAGCACAAGGGTGCTCTCGGCATCAATCTCTCCCCCGGAAAGCTTGCGGACCGCAAGAGCGGAAACCAGGTTTTCCTCCGAGAGCAGCTCAACCGGTATTCGAACAGGTTCTCCGCTCACCAAACAAGGATATTCCTTCATTTGCAGACCACGGCTGGCGTAATCTATGTTCTCCTTCACGACCATTCCACAGGCAGAGCCGGAAGGATACATGCCTTCATCATAAAGAATGACCCTCATGCCCAGTTTATTCGCTTCGGTCACAGCTAATTCGACAAGCTCCATATAAGGCTCCGACAGATAAGGCATCGATCGGGGCAGACCCATCCGCGGATGAATGACGAAGCCGTCCACTTCCTTCGCGTGGAAGTCATGAATTTGTCCGGTGATTTCCTCTGCTGATAGCTCGTCATTCCAGAACCAAAACGGAAGCGGGCTAAATTCAGCCGGTGGGTTGATAAATTCCCTCTTTAAAGCATTCATTTTGTGCAAACTGTTCACATCGTTATCCCCTATTCATGTAATATGCAATCAGACTGCCTTAAGATAAAATGTTTGGCCGTATGGGTTAAGACATTTCATTTTCTTCCTGCTTGTAATCGTTTTTATTACATTATAAAATGAGATTGAGTCCAATATTACTGGCGATTCTGACTTTTATAGTGATATTTCGGACATTATTTGTATGATATATGGAGAGATAATGATGGCGATTCAACGCACAATCGACATGTCCAAAGGCGATAAATATTTTCGTACCGATGTTCCCATTTTTGTAAATCGGGCGATTGAAGCTTTCGATAAGATCGAACATCGGCACGATTTTCTTGAAATCAGCTATGTGGGGGAAGGTTCCGGCACTCATTATATCGGCGATCTGGCATTGCAAGTACATCAAGGAGACGTTTTCCTTATTCCTGTCGGAGTCTCCCACATATTCCGTCCTGCTACCACATCGTCTAGCCGGCCACTCGTCGTCTACAACTGCGTGATGGCTCTAGAACCGATTAGACCGCTGCTGCAGAGCTTCCCCGGAGGGGGCGCGCTTGCGACGGTGCTGGATGAAGCCGATTGGAGACATTACCGCGATGCGTTTGGTGAATTCCGAAGGCTATTTCTTAAGCTGTATGACGTATACACAACCAAGCGGTCAGGCTGGAGCACCGAACTGCACTTGGCCGTACTTGAGCTGCTTCTTTACCTTCACCGCTACCGGGACGAGGCGTCGGATACTGTACAGAAAGCCGTTTCACCAGATATGGAAATGGCGCTCCATATCATCCATAATCGTTTTCATTCCCCCATCACATTAAAGGAAGCAGCCGAACTGTCTGCACTTGGGGAGCGGCAATTTTATCGAAAATTCAAAAGCCGAACCGGCATGTCATTTATCGATTACGTCCAATCGGTCCGGATCGAGGAAGCATGCCGACTGCTCCTTACGTCCGACCGCAAAGTCGCGGACATTGCTTCCTCCGTCGGCTATCAGGATATTACATTTTTCAATAGACTGTTCCGAAAAAAAACAGGTCTCTCACCCAGGGAGTATAGGAAAGAAACTGGCCAAGCGCATGAGCGCATTCCTTGGCAGATAAACGATATCCCCTAAAACAAACTCCTTTAGGATCGGAAGTCCCTCCTTCATCGATGCGGGCTCTGACTTCGGGTGGTGTTGTGTTGCGCAACTCTAGACGCAACGTCAACGTAGATATCGCACAGCGAATCCGAGCAAAGCGCTCTGCATTGGACTTTGAGCGATAGGAGTCTGAAACTTTCACTTTGACCTTAGCCATACGGATGTCACGCTCTGCTTGATTATTATCGAATGGAACGCGGGCATCTCGAATAAAGCGGAGTATAGCTTCTTTGTGAAGCTGAAATCTCTGCCCTAAGTTGGTGGCTTTGCTCTTTTTCTTTCTTCCTTTCGTACGTACTTGCTCCGTTATTCCTGGATCTGCCCATTCGTGATAGCCATCAGCAAGAATGTCATCATAGCGCTCTTCCATTTTTCAACGAATTTCGGACTATATTAGAGTGCAGGGTGGCTAGCCTTACAACGTTGCCAAACTTTTATATGTTGACTGGTCGTCACCAGATTGCTTTCATACATCGTAGTCATCGTTGCAAGTGTCAGTTAAGTTGCGGACAAAGTTCTATTGCATAGCACCTTTACTATAGTTGTCGTGCTATCCATCTTGAAAGGTGCGATTTTTTCTTTCTCAGTATCACTATCGTTATATGGTATTTTACAGTTGCGAGTACTTCCGAAAAAAATGCAGATAACAAAGGTAACAAAAAAACAGGTCAATCATGGTGTTATCTGACCATAATCGACCTGTTTTGTGTACGGGTATTAAATGGGTTAAGTCTGTTATTGGTTGAATGGTGGATTCATTCTGCAATGTGTAGCCACAACCTAAATTCATAATTACAACTTTTCTACTTACTCATTGCTTGGTCTACAAGCCACTGTCGAGCTCTTTGTCTCTAAGCATGATCGGGTGTTCAATAGTGCCAATATTAATACTTTTTATAAAAGCTTCGCTTACCGAGAAGCTGTAAATGAACATGCTGCTGCTGCGCTAGACGTGTTTGAAGCGGAGTAGGGCAAGAAATATCCCTATATTGTTCGCTCTTGGAGAACTAACTCGACAGAGCTCACAGCCTTCTTTCAGTACCTTCATGAAGAAATGGACTGGAAGAGTACAGGGCTCGGGACAAATCATCCTACAGCTCTCCATACACTTTGGGGAACGCATCACCCCCTACATCCACTGATTATTTAAATTGAGTTTACACAAAAGATTTGACAGACTCCCAATCACATGGATAAGGAAACCCTATTTTCTTCGTACAGCAGACTCATGATCCAAGTACAAAGAAACCGTCTCCTTTTAAATGGTAGTCGCAATTCCATTTTACTAAGAGACAGTTTCTTTTTGTTTTATATTAGTGATAATAGACTGTACCCAGCCATATTTTATGGCTTTTGAGAAGTCCCTCTATTAAGTGAGTCTTTATAATTTCCAAGGTACTTTAGGGAATTTATATCTAAAGTAAACTTCTCCTTCTTCCTTCAAGTATATCCAGGGCGGGATTTCCGGAGTATCATTAGCCTTGAATAACTTCATGTTACTATCACTTAACCTATATTCTTCTAGCTGGTTAGATTGTAATCGAACTTTTCCATTATACGACATCCTATCACCATTAATCTTTAATGCCGGTGCTCCTGCGATAGCTCTATAAGTGTTATTAATTATGCCCACATTACCAGTTAAATATATGACCGAGTCTATCAGTACTAGTAATAAAATAATCAACAAGATCAAACTAATTTTATTTTTCACCATTTATATGAGCTCCTACGGAGTTTTTACCCACGTTACAACGTTTGTATTCCAGCTTCCATACTTAACATAGAAATTAGTGGACGTATCACTCTGCCAATTGTTTTTCACCACAAGATATTTAGAATTTGATTCATACCAAGATCGCACAAATTCTTTATAACCTACTACAGTTACAGTATGATCACCAAAATAATTTTGACTCCAATAACTTTGAAGTGTTGGATTTCCAGTCGATACTCGTATTTTCCAAGCAGAATAGTCAGGGAATAATCCATTCTGTACCTCAGCATTAGGCCTGCCATTATTTCTAAAGTAGGTTTGTAATCCATCATCAATATTATAATGATCAGTAATACCCGTACCGCTGCTTGTTTGAGTAGTTCCCATTGTAGTGCGCAATGCCATTACAATATTCGCTTGGTTATTTGTCGGATTCAGAGAAGGATAAGTATTAGCATACCATTTTACGATATTCGATCCCGCAGTTGGTGAACATCCAGTCGATTGATTAACACCGCCCGTTGTGGTGTAGTGCCATTGTTTCTGATTTGCAACACCATCGATATAATACTTATCAATGCTATTGTAACCAGACTCCCAGGTCGAAGGATCGATATTTGTAACTCCATCACTTGGATTACTTTGACCTGGGCTACCTAAAGGAATGCTCATAATATGAGCCCATTTTTGACGGTTAATGGGATCTTCTTTTTGAGGAATAGGATAACTTTCACTCTTCACTGAATCGTAAATGTGTTGAGACTCATCAATGATAATTTCAGATCCATCAGCTTTGTTAATTTTAATGCCAAACTTAAGACCCCCAAACCAAACTACTTCTTTAGTAGCAGTCCTAATTTCTTGAAAATCCTTTATATTGGTGGCTTCCTCTGAATTAATTGATTGTCCATCTGTCGCCCACAACATTATTGGCTCGTCATCGAGAAAAGCACTCACCATTACAAAGCCTTCTGCTGTCTTTTCATTATCTATAATGTCTACCAAGTAAGCAACATGTTTTCCAGACGGATCATATACCTTGACTGGTTCCTTTAACTTTGTATCTTTTGACCAAGTTGTCTCTTTGTTTAATACCAACTCGTCTAAAATAATTGCAGCAGCTGCTTGTTGAGCTGCAATTGAATCAACTCTAGAAGCTTCTTCTCCTCCTTTAGCCCATGTAATAGAGCCCATCATTGAAATTAACATTGTAATACAAAGTACTGATCCAAAGAACTTTTTCAACATCATGTCATCATCCTTTCACCATAATTTTTGGAAACATTTCTAACTATATCCTTTTCATTCCACTTACTCAATATCGAATAATGTCGATTTATAAGTTAATCCACAAGTCCTACTGAACATATCGATTTTTATGTGCTTTCCTTCGAGTTGCTATACAGCCTTCAAGTTGTTCGCTGGTGAGTGTACTAGACTAACTGAGCTTTTGCTAAATAAACGCTTTGCTTTTCTGCAACGTGATTTGCGTCGCAACCATTGACACGATACAGAATAAAACCCTTGACGCAACGTCAAGGGGCAGCCTTTCTCAAAAAAACATTGTAAATAAAGGAAAAATATATATAATTAGTTTTTCAAGCATAATTGTGCTGGCTTTCTTACAGCAGCACGATAATAAGGGAGAGAAATAAATGGATCAATATCAACAGCCTCCAATAAACCCAGGTGTACCGGGCTACGGCTACGATGCACAGCAGGAGGTTTCACCCGTCATTACTGTAAAAGAGTGGATGATTACTTGGCTCATTCTAATGATTCCGATTGTAAACATCATCATGATGTTCATTTGGGCATTTGGCGAAGGCAATCCTACTAAAAAGAACCTCTTCAAAGCTTATCTGATATTTGCGGGTATTATATTGGTGCTTTATATTATTGCCTTCGTCGTTTTTGTATTAGCCGCTGCTTCGTCTTAGTTCGCTCGTTCGCAATCTATACAAAATAAATAAGGGTGCCTCGGAAGCTAATATCGCTTCTAAGGCACCCACTTTATTTATTACAAGCCTACTCCACTGCGCGGAAGCGGTACACCTTGCTTGCATAGTCACCGAAAAATTGCGGTGTAGCTAGACCGGCATACAACAGTTGATCGCCGCCGTATACGGTGTCCTCATCATGCAGCTTATAATCGCGATTCGGGTCCAGCCCCTGCAGACGGAAGCGATTCAGCTTCGGATTCGGCTCCTGCAGAACGGATACGAAGACGACGAACGCTTCGCTCTTGTCTTTGGACACAAACATCCATGCTGTTTCATTACCCTCGAACGGACTTAACAGCCGGTAGAAATCACCAAATTGTACGAGATGACGAACATCCTTGTACAATTTAACCTGCTCTTTAACCTCGTCCTTCTCCTCCTCAGTAAACTGAGTCAGATCAAGCTCATAGCCAAAGTTTCCGGAAAGCGCGACGTTGCCTCTAGTCTCAAGCGAGGTCATGCGGCCAACCTGATGGTTTGGCACGGCCGAAACGTGAGCCCCCATGGAGCTTACCGGATACACTATGCTGGTGCCGTATTGAATCTTCAAGCGGGAAACCGCATCCGAGTTGTCGCTTGTCCACGTTTGCGGCATGTAGTGCAGCATGCCAGCGTCGAAACGTCCGCCGCCGCCCGAGCAGCTTTCGAACAAAATATTTGGAAACGCTGATGTTATTTGCTCAAGCACAGAATAAAGACCAAGCATATAACGGTGAGCCGTCTCGCGTTGGCGATCTGCTGGCAGAAGCGCCGAACCAACCTCTGTCATATTGCGGTTCATGTCCCATTTCACATACGTGATCGGCGCGCTAGCGAGTATATCTGAAACTGACTTCACGATATATTGTTGAACATCCTCGCGCGACAAATCGAGAACGAGCTGATGCCTTGCCTGCGTCCGTCTGCGGCCCTCCACATGCAAGCACCATTCAGGATGCGCTTTGTAGAGCTCGCTTTCTGGAGAAATCATCTCAGGCTCGAACCATATGCCGAACTGCATATCCAGACGCTTCACGCGGCTAACCAAATCCTCAAGGCCGTTCGGCAGCTTATTGCGATCTACAAACCAGTCGCCCAGCGAGGTCGTATCATTATCACGCTTGCCGAACCAGCCGTCATCCAGCACGAACAGCTCGATCCCGAGCTCTTGTCCTGCGCGCGCAATCGCTTCTATTTTGTCTGCGTTAAAATTAAAATACGTCGCTTCCCAGTTATTAACGAGAATCGGACGTGTTTGATCACGGAACGTACCGCGAATGAGGCGAGCACGGTAGAAATCGTGGAAGCTGCGCGACATGCCGCCAAGCCCGTGCTCGGAATGCACCATAACCGCTTCAGGCGTTTGGAACTGCTCGCCTGGTTCTAGCTTCCAATTGAAATCAAACGGGTTAATACCGATAAATAGCCGTGCTGCGTGGAATTGATCGACCTCTACACCAGCGGTGAAATTCCCGCTGTATACCAAATTCACTCCGTAAACATCACCATGCTCCTCGGTTGCACCCTCCGCCAGCAAAGCGATAAATGGATTTTGCATATGACTGCTTGAGCCTCTACGGCTCTCGATGGATTGCAAGCCCGGTACAAGCTTCCGTTTATGAATATGACGCTCACGAATCCATGCACCGGAGAGCTGTAGCATTTCGAATTGATCATGCGCAAAATCCAGACTCATACTGAATGCACGCTGCAGCTGCAGCGTGTCAGAGCCGTTGTTGACCACTCTTGCCGAGCGAGTAATCGCATCATAGTCTTCAAATACGGTATAGGACAAAATAACCGACAAGCCTGTCAGCTCATCTTTCAACGTAATCTCCAAGGTTTGCGCTTCGGCATCACTTTCCGTATAGGTCGATGGCAATCCAGCAAGGGCCGGCTTTCCAGCGATAATTTGATAAGATTCATAGCGCAGATCTGTTACCGTTGTCCCATTAGGCAGCTTGACTTGGAATGCGGGCATACGGAAATCGGAGTTGCCATATGCCGGATACTCCTGCGGCAGCGTATCGAGCGATAGTTCGAGCTGATCAAGCTCCGTGCTAGGCGTGAAGGACGCGCGCTCTTTCAGCTCAAGCAATCTCTCCAGCTGTACACCGCGAACCTTTTTTCCCCAATAAATATGCGCAGGATAACCTGTGTTGGTCACATGGATAACATAGCTTGTATCCTTCGATTGCAAATGAAATACCGAACGCTGTTGATCATACTGAATGGTCAAAATAATAGCCTCCCAAATGTAAAGTATTGTTTTATTACAACAAGCTGCCACAGCTTTCCCGAACGATGAGGGTTGTATTGATGGTCATATGAACGGCCGCCTCACGACCTTCTATTCGCTCGAGCAGCAGTTGAACCGCGGCTCTGCCCATTTGTTCCGTATGCGCGCGAACCGTTGTCAGCGGCGGATTCAAATACGCAGATATTTCTATATCATCGAAACCCACAATTGCCATATCCTCCGGTACTTTAAGACCATGCTCATGCAGTGCTCGCAAAGCGCCTACCGTCATCGGATCACTGCCGATAAAGCAGGCTGTTGGTCTTGTGCTTTGCTTAAGCAGCCGTTTCATCGCATCATACCCGCCGTTGGAGGACCAATAAGCTTTCACAACAAAGCTCTCATCATATAAACCAAGCTCGCGCAGCTCTCTCTCAAAAAACAGACGACGCGGCTCTTCGGTTTCTTTATCTTCAGCCTGGCCGCTAAACCGATGAACGCTATCAGTGCCACCGATATAACCTATTTTGTTATGCCCAAGCGCTTTAAGATGTGTAATTACAGCTCTGGTAGCCTGCTCAAAATGCAGCTTCACCGTATCATACTCATTCAGCTCATACGAATGGTTAACAAACACAAGTCGCTCCCTGTTGTTATACAGCTGACGAACATCGTCTTCATCGATTGAGCCGACAACGATTACGCCATCAAGCTCATGCACAGGCTGCATCTCCGCGCGGGTGTTGCCTCGCAAAACTTTAACGATACTAATTCCGAGCTCCTCACAGCGCGCCTCGATGCCTTTGCGAATGGAAAAAAAGTAAGGATCCTCATGCTCATCTTCCAGCGTCGACCACATCAACAAGCCTATTTGCTGGCGAGAGCGCTGCTCTTCTTTTTTCATTCTTCGCAGCCTGGACGGCTTATACTGCAGCTTCTCGGCAATGCTAAAAATACGTGTCCGCGTTTCCTCGCTTACCGCCAAGGTTGTATCATTGTTTAAAACCCTGGATACGGTAGCAGCTGAAACGCCCGCCTCCTGCGCAATATCTTTTATAGTCGCCATATCACACTCCAAGTTTAGTTAATAAATTTACTGAATAACTATTCACAGTTTAGCAGATGATAATGAAGTCTACAAGCACCCATGCAACTTTTAAAGATTAGCTACGTCTGTTTTAATAATCATGCAATGCAATACATTACACATAAGAGGTGATCATCTTTTGAAAAAAGCGATGGCTTTTCTTATAATCATGCTGCTTCTAGCCGCCTGCGGCAACAATGCAGATATCACTGATGCCACTTTGCCTTCACCAACTATAGTTAGCAGTACAGACAAGCCTTCTCAGCCTATAGTAGCTGCAACTGCTCAAGAAGCGGCTTCCGCTGTTATTTTAGCTTTAAAGGAGTCTGATATGACCGCACTTGGAGCGTACGCTCATCCGGTCAAAGGTCTATTATTCTCTCCATATGCACATATTGATACTGCAACCGCCAAGATTTTTCCTGCTGCGGGCTTGCCGGCCTTAACGGATACGACTGTTTACAACTGGGGTTTCTATGATGGATCTGGCGATCCGATCTCACTTACCTTTCAGCAGTATTATGACAAGTTCGTCTATGATAAAAATTTTCTCGAATCGGAAATGGTCGGCGCAGATGAAATTATAGGGACCGGCAACACACTAGTTAATATTAAGGATGTTTTTCCGAGCAGCTATGTCATGGATTATTATTTCAGCGGCTTTGACGAGCAATATGAGGGCATGGATTGGGAGAGCCTTATTCTTGTGCTTGAGGAAATGAACGGGGCTTGGTATGTTAGTGCGATCGTGCACTCGCAGTGGACGATATAAATAGCGAATGCTGCCTCCCTTAGCGGGGGCAGCATCGCTTAAAAGTCTTTTCGGGTCATAACAAATAAACCAACTGCTAATAAAATTATCGTATATATCGCACAATAAACTAAAAATGAATTTGTTGGCGCTCCGTTGATTGAGAATACGTAGCTGAGCTCACGGCCCAGGTTAATCAAGCCTCCAAGCTCGGATATCGAAAATAGCTCACTTAGCATACGTTGTTGCAAGGCATCAGCAGGCATGAATAGCTTGATTAATCCGGTAATAGTTTCAAGCGTCTTTATCCCCTCTAGCTGTATTCTCCCCATTTCCATAAACCGGCCGAGCATGCTGCCGAGCCAGCCCATTCCAAATAGCATCGTCATGCTAATTCCATTACCTAAAGGACTTAGAAAGCATGACCCCAGCATCGTCAAGGAAACGAGCAGCGGTACAACTGCAGTGAATAATAAATAAGCTTTCAATAGGACGAAGATTTGAAATAACACCCCTGTCTCTATCCAGCAAATCACGATAATAGAAAAAAATAATAGAAATGCATACAAAGCTCCATAAGAAACAAAGCCAAGCCATCTCCCCATAAACCACTTCCAACGAGGAATTGGTCTTGCTAATACGGATTGCAATACCCCCTGCTCCGCTTCGCCTGTTACTGCAGCAACAGATCCAAAAATCGCTAAAAAGGCGACGGCAAACGCTCCAAAGAAAAAACCGAGCGTCAGCACCATTACGCCACTAACCATTTTGATGAATAAATCATTTGATGAATCATTTGCATACACCTGATGCTCACCAGCGATAGCGTCGGCAATAAACCAATAAGCGACCAGAAAAACGACCGTCATCAGTATCGTCATCAGCGTCACGCGCTTTCGTATAAGCTCCTTCCATGTTAGCCCCCAAACCGCGTTCATCGCCGCTCACCCCTATGCTCAAGTCCAGATACGGCCTCAAAAAACCATTCATCAAGGCGCGATGTTGTTTTACCTACCTCATACAATGTCAAGCCCAGCTCAATGAGAATATAATTAACTAAGCCAATTTGCTCATCATCCTCCAGTTCAAGCTCCAGCCAGACCTCATCTTCACCGGCCTGATCTGAGACCCTAACATTCACCTCGAGTAATTGCCGAATACGCTCAGGGGCAAGCGGTGTATATCCACTGACTCGTATACGCCAACTCGACTTTGAGCGCAATACCTCCGATACCTTGCCCTCTTTGAGAACTTGTCCATTATTAAGTAGAGCCACCCTATCGCATAAAAGCTCAACATCCTCAAGCAGATGAGAGTTGAGAAAAATCGTTTTCCCTTGGCTTCTTAGTCTAGCAAGCAGCTCGCGTACCTCATGCCTGCCAACCGGATCAAGTGCCGATGCTGGCTCGTCAAGAAAGACAATATCAGGATTGCCGAGCAAAGCGCAGGCGAGTCCAAGCCTCTGCTGCATTCCTTTTGAATAACCTTTGAGTCGATCACGTCCACGGCTGCCAATGCCGACTTCATCCAGAAGTAAATAGATTCGCTGCTTGGCGGCTGTTCGGTCCAGCTCGCATAGCTTCGCATGAAAGGCCAGCACCTCTTCTCCGGTCAGCCAGTCTGGATAACGAAACAGCTCAGGCAAATAACCTAATTTCCGATTTGCCTCCATCGAACCCGAAGCATAACCGAAGATTTGAGCTTTGCCTGAGGTTGGCTTAATTAGACCAGTGAGCATTTTGACAATCGTGCTTTTGCCTGCTCCATTAGGACCGAGGAAGCCAAAGGCTTCCCCTTTTCTAATGGTTAAAGTAACGTCGCGACAGCCGCGCCCGTCACCGTAGTCCTTGTTTAATTGAATAGCTTCAATAGCATGGGCGGTCATGAGCGGATCATCTCCGCAATCACCGACTGTAAGTTGTCGATATCTCCATAATTATTAACGTATGCTGTCACGACATAACCCTTCTCAAGCCAAGTCGCCATCGCATACAGATTAGCCTCATGCTCAACATAGACATCAATGCCCTTTATGTTGACCTTATCTGGATTTCCCCGTGTGATCAGTGGCATCGGAATTCCACCCTCCTCCAGACTAGAGGCCTGCATAAGTGAGGTGCGCAAATGCTCAGGCAGTGCAGGTAAGCTAATGATGGCCTCATAGGCATCTTGAACCTCTACAGACGGGTCCACATTAATCGTTGGAATCTCCATATAACTGATGTTAGCGCTTAGCTTAAGAGAATCTCCTCCCTTATCCTGATAGGAAATATGTGTGCTTCTTCCTGTATCAAAAGTAATTTTCTTGCCATCTACAGACTTTGGCAAAAGCTTCTCAGCGCCCAGCTTACGCATCGTACTGTTGATTTCGTTCACCTTAAGGCTGAAAGTAAAGGTTTGGGTCGCACTCGATGATATCGTAATGATCTGACTATCCGATGCCTCCAATGCTGGAATATTAAAGCCCAGCTCTACTGCAGCCTGCTCTGGCGTAAGCTGCTGCCAAGTCCCATGGGCTGTCTGTTCAAAATCTCCAAAGCGATTAGACATCTCAAGCGTCTCACCATCCTCGATAAAGCTGTTCATAAGCGTTACCAAATCATTCTCCTGTACAACCATGACATTATCCATACGGAACGTATTCAGCCATGCAGCTAGCGCTTCATTCGTAGAAGGCGTCGCAATCACGACAGTTAATATTGCAGCTGCACAAGCTGCAGCGGTCTTGCCTGCATTTTTTTTCACCCAGCGTCGAACCGCTCCTCCCTTCCGAGATTTGCTTGCTGCCTCACTTGAAGAGCTCTGTACTCTGCCTAGCGGAACGGAATTCCCCTGCTCCATTGCTTGGATCGAATGAGCGGATTGCAGCTGCTTCTTCAAGCGCTCTGTGCCTTCCGCACTAACTTCAGTCGTCCTCTGATGTGCTGCAAAAAGCCCCTGCCCCTGCGCTTCCCATTGCTCCCAAAGCGGCGATTGCTCTGAAGCGTGCAGTTGCTTCTCTAGACGTGCCCACGCGTCTGCGGTTTGCTCTTGCTCCTTTTTATTGAAACCATCGCTCGTTGTCATTTTAAATTCCTCCTCCAAAAAATTCGGCTTGCACTACCATCCTCATGATAGAGTTCTATTCATGGGACATTGCATTCTCCGCCTTCAACGCTTTCCGCTTCAACCGCTCTCCAGCTCTCCTGAGCATGGTGCCGACCTGAGGCTGCCGCACCTGAAGCTGCTGTGCTATTTCCGCATAGCTATACCCCTCATAACGCAGCATGAGCAGCTGCTTATCTCGCTCAGATAGCGTATCCAGCCAGGCTCGAACCTGTTCCTGCTCGTCCTTATCGATGAACTGCTGTTCATTGGACTGCACCTCTTGCGGCTGTGCAAGCATGCTTTGCTCCTGTTTTTGCGTTAGAGCGCGTTCCCGCGCTTTCTTATCCATATAGTCATAAGCGAGCCGCGTCAATACACGATGCAGCCAGCCTCCAATAGCTTCAGGCTGATCCGGCGGATTCCGGTAAAGCCGCAGGAAGGTTTCCTGCGCAAGATCCTCAGCCGCTGCTTCATCGCGAATAAGCGCAACAAGCTTGCGTCTGACTGATGGATAGTACTGATTAAATTGTTGACGAAACAAATCCGGCGCCGAGTGGTCCATTCCGTATTCCTCCTTACTTTTTTTGCTCAAGCTATAAGTAAGACGATGCCGCTTGCCATTTTGTAACATAGTGAAATAGACTTTATAACTAAAAAACCGCCCCCCACGTAATACGGGAGACGGCAATTCTATTAAACGTCCTCTTTATTGTGCTGCATAAAGAGCTGCACGAACCTCTGCGCCGGTACGGGAGGGCTATAAATATAGCCTTGAACAGCATCGCAATTATGATTGGATATAATATCCAGCTCTTCCTGCGTCTCTACCCCCTCGGCCACCACCTTCAGGTTCAAATTATGTGCGATAACGATAACCGACTTATAGATCATTTGTTTCTTGAAATCGTTGACGATCCCGCTTATGAACGACTTATCCAGCTTTAAGGTATGCAGCGGAATGTTCTGCAAATAGCTAAGCGATGAATATCCTGTTCCAAAATCGTCCAGAGAAAGCTTAACGCCGAGCTCCATCAGCTCATGCAATATTTTGAGCGTATGCCCTGAGTTTTCCATAAAAATCGACTCTGTAATTTCAAGCTCGATTTGTCCCGGGCGAATGCCCGCAGCAGAAATAATTCGTTCGATCGTATGAACAATATTTTTCTGCTGAAATTGAATCATCGACATATTGACACTCACCGAAAGTGATTTTAAGCCCATTCGTTCCCACTCGCTAATTTGCTGGCATGCTGAATACAGCACCCATTCTCCAAGCGGAATGATAAAGCCTGTTTTCTCAGCAATCGGAATAAAGTCAAGCGGCGAGACCATGCCGAGCTCCGGATGCATCCAGCGAATCAAGGCCTCTGCTCCGTAAATAGCGCCGGTAGACATATCAATCTTCGGCTGATAATAAAGGACAAACTCCCCTTCATCTAAAGCCCTGTACATGCTGCTCTCCAAAATCAATTCCTTTTTCGGTACATCATTCATGGAAGGAGAATAAACTTTACACGTATTTCTCTCTTTCTTCGCCAGATACATGGCAATGTCTGATTCCTTCACCAGCTGATCTGCGGCATCCGAGGTCCATTCATGATGAATACTCATTCCGATGCTTGCTGTTATGTAGAACTTGCGGTCCCCAAGCCCAATAGGCTCGGAAATGGCTGTCAACAGCTGTTCCGCTATACTCATGACTTGATTTAGTTGAGCTGCATGATCAAGAAGCGCAATATATTCGTCCCCTCCAAAGCGAAAGACTCGTCCATAGCTGCCAACCTTGTCAACAATTCGCTTTGCCACCTGCTGCAGCAACTGATCGCCCATCGTATGATCCAGCGTATCATTAATCATTTTGAACCGATCAAGATCAATGTAGAGCATCGCGATATGGCCTTCTATATTGCCGCTCCCAAGCTGCTTCTCTTCCATATAACGATGATAGGCATAGCGGTTAGGCAAGCCTGTCATTAGATCATGAGTCAATTGATATTCAATCAATTGTGCAGCTTCATTACGCTGAGCGAGCATATTATTAAAATGATTCGCCATAAACTCAAATTCATCATTCGTGTTTATCGTAAGCTGCTGCCCTTCGTTTCCAGCTGCGACCGCTGATGTAGCTTTAACGACCTTCTTTATGTTGACTAAAATAATTTTACGAACAAGCATCGTCGTTACAGCCGCCATAAACAGCAGTGCCAACCCTGTGATCAGCAGTGATTGCCAAAGACTTTTATAGTAATTAGACAGCATATTCTTCTTGGGAATTACCGTCTCTATATGCCAAAGATCATTATAAATAGGAATAGGATAAAATAACCGCAATACGGTTCCGTCTCCATCCGGGTTAGAAGTATATTTTATGCGAGCACTCGTCCCCTTCATCGCTTCAAGCTCATCCTGGCTTGACCACAGCTGATAAGGAGAATTCACAAGCTCTGGATTTTGCCCATTGGCCAAATAGTTATTTTCCGTTGTAATAATGTTGGCGTAGCCATCTAATGGACGGAATGATGCAAGCTGCTTCTGTAACGATTCGAGTGAAATATCAGCGCCTACTATACCCAAAAAGCTTCCCTGCTCATCCAGAATGGGCAGCACGAGAGAGACCATATCCATCGGATGACCTTCTATACTATAGGAATAAGGCTCGAGTAGTGAAAAGGCCTTCGTTAGTTTAGGTATTTGATAAAACTTTCCTAGCTCCATATCCTCATAATGCTCAATCGGTAATATTTTAATCGTATCATTCATTCGAACGACATACGGAATAAATCGCCCCGTAGCATCATCGAAGCGATTTTTATTTTGGTTGAGTGCATCATTTCCGTCAAATGCATTAGGTTCCCATACCGTGTAGACTCCCAATATGTCAGGATGCTTCTCAAGCATCTGATGCAGCAGCTCAACGGTATATTCTCGATTTTGCATATCGTATTTATTCATTTGCAGCATTGTTGTTTCTAATGTATCCAGCATTCCCATCGTTTGGTCCAACAGTTGTGAGAACGGATGTATATAGGCTATCGTTTGCGTTTGAGCAAGCAGCTCGCTTTCACGCAAATTCGACTCATAAAGCTTAATGAGATGAGCAGAAACCAGAACTACAAATGAAATAACTACCAACAGGCCAAGTGATGATATTAACTTTTGTGCAATACTCAGCCTTATCTTTTTCATTTCATCTCTCAGCCCCTTGTTGTTAGAAAGCGCAAAAATCGACGTAATATGTCAAATAGTGATACCTTTCTAGTATACGTGACCTTTTGATGCCAGCACAATAATAAAGATAGGTTAAAAACACTATATATTTCGACAAAATACTGCTTTTTACTCTCATTTCCATGTGACGCCAGAGTCGTATGACCTTATTTCAAATTCAGATTGCAAGTAAATTATTCATTTTTAAATGATGGTAATAGATACCCTGTTCTGTTGTAGTTCTAACATAAATATTCTGGCTGCAAAAGTGAACACTTCGTTTCTAGAGAAACGAAGTGTTCTTTCCTACTCGTGGTCAAAAAAAAGAAGCGCTGCTTCGGTTTGGTCTGAAGCAACGCTTTTTTTCATTAAACTTGATTTTTCTTTTCGGTTTGCTTATCCTTATTATCCTCAATGGCGCGTTCATGATCCTCTAGACGATGTGGTCGTTTTCCTTTGCCGCCATGCAGCTGGTATAGCTCCTCACGCAGCTGGTCAGAGGTTTTTCCTTCTGTCATAATGCCATGCTCCTCGGCAATTTTGCGCAGATGCTCCAGCCGCTTCGCTTGATGCTCCGCTTTAAAGGCTTCCCATTTATCCTTATTGGCTAGCTTTGCAGACTCTACTTCCTTCTTCAGCTGTTCCGGCGTCTTCCCGTCGGTTTGAATGCCAAAATAGGTTGCTAGCTCCTTCAGCTTCTCCAATCTGTACGCTTCAAAATCCTTGCGTGTCATTTTCCCCTTATGCGACTTATGCTCGCCGTCCAAATCAGACTCTTTAGGATGCTGAATAACCAGTGATGGATTCGGCAAAGCCGTGTCTGATGGGGCTGCCCATACAGGAGCGGCCGAGAGAAGAACAACAAGCGCTAAGACGGGAATAAACCCTTTTTTAATCATTTGCTGCCACACCTTTCTATCGCATTCGTGATGCAAGGCTATAAAAGCCTTATCTGGCTTATTTTGCCCAAGCGTACGCGTGAATAGACATGTTAACAGCAATTTTCGACATTTCTTTTAAGTGGACACCCTATTGCTCCACTCACTCTTTATTCGCAGCCTGCTCCAGAAGCTCCAGCTCCTTTTGCAGCCATTCCCTCGAAAAATGCTCTCCTATAAATACAGCTACATCATTCACGTCGCCCTGCGGATCTATTCGCATAAAATCTGATTCCTTGTATGCATATTGAAATAGAAAACGGCTCGGTGCATCCGTAAACGTCACAATCCCCTTCGCCCGATAAATATTCGATGGAAGATTCTGAAGCAGAGATTCGAATGCTGTACTGTCAACCGGGTTTCTCCAATAATGGGTAACAACCATCACATGATCATGCGAGTGATGATGAGCGGTGTGACTATGATGATGCTCGTGAGAGCAGCCTTCTACCGAGCATTGCTCGTCTTCATTGTGTGTATGTGTCTCATCATGTACACGGCTATCTACTTGCTCCGTTTTACTGCTGCTGCGCTCATTAGCATCGCCGCTTGATGCCTCGGCACTATCCAGCCAGCTCCAATCATCTATTGCACAACGAACGGTT
This sequence comes from Paenibacillus sp. FSL H8-0548, assembly GCF_038630985.1. Taxonomy (NCBI): domain Bacteria; kingdom Bacillati; phylum Bacillota; class Bacilli; order Caryophanales; family Paenibacillaceae; genus Paenibacillus; species Paenibacillus sp. FSL H8-0548. The sequence goes on along the minus strand of NZ_CP152049.1, from coordinate 1,424,265 downwards.
GCAATAATTTGCGCATGGGCATTCAGCTCGCGCAGCTGCTGCTGCGCTTCAACGAGCTGATCCGGCTCCAGCTTATCTGCTTTATTGAGGAGCATAATGGTTGCACAACGAATCTGCTCCTGCATCAGCTTGAACGTTCTGCCTTTCCCATCTCGGCTGCGCTCTAGCAGCTCTGGTCCGTCAACAACTGTAATCACGCTGCGAAGATCAATCGCTTTGTACATCGCCGCCTCTGTAACCCCATCCAACGTTTCCATCGGGTTTGCAGCACCTGTTGATTCAATAAATATAACATCCGGCTGATGCTCGTTTATAAGCATGCTGATTTCCATGCCCAAATCGCCCCGCATCGTACAGCAAATACAGCCGCTAAGCATTTCGGCCATAGGCACCTCATCGGAAACGAGCTGACCATCAAGGTTGATATCACCCAGCTCATTCATAATTACCGCCGGCTTCTTCCCTTGCGCAGTGTAATAGTCCAGCAGTCTTCTTAGCAGCGTGGTCTTCCCGCTCCCTAGAAAGCCGGACAATAAATGAATCGGTATGCTTTGTTCTCTATTCGTCATCGTAATTTCTCCCATAGTTACTTATTTTAAGCCTGATATGAATGCTACTATTATATCGTAATTGTTACGTTCTTTCATCTATATAAATTGAACTACAAATTTACGTTTTGGACGCTGCGCGAGTAGATCATTCTTACGATCGCGGTTGCAGCCAGATTCTTTGATCTCCTAAGACATTTAAAGGTAAGAATATAGACTGCAAAGGCGAACACTTCGTTTCTCCAGAACGATCTTCTCGCTTCGCTAAATCTTCATTTTCAAGTTCAACTCAACCATTAATCGTTTCTCAAAACATATTCTTAATAATAGTTTATAGTCTCTTAAGCTTCGCTTAATTTTTATGTAGGAAATATTTGCTACGATCATTATAGACATAAATAGGGAGGCTTACTTCATGAAGAACATGAAAATATCAAAAAAAATATCGACGATCGTAGCTGCCGCTTTATTCTTTATCCTTATCGTTGGAGCAGTAGGCAATCTATCCATTCGCCAGATGGATACTCTCTCCAATAATATGTATGAAGACAGCCTGCTTCCTCTCTCCTGGATCAAACAAATTTCAGCTAACGACTACAAGCACAACGCTATCTTCCTTGAGCTCATGTTCAATGAAGATACTTCTCGAACAGATGCTCTTATCGAGCAAATACATAGCAATTCAGACGCCTCAAGCAATCTGCTTCAACAATACAGCAAGGCCCCGCACAGCGAGAGCGAGCTTACCTTATTGAAAGAATATGATGAGCTTCTCGCACAATATAATGAGCAGGAGCAAAATATATTAAATTTTATGATGAACGGACAAATTGCTGAGGCCTATAGCTTCTATACGGAACAAACCGTAGAGCTTCGCACAAACATGACCGGACTTCTCATGAAGCTCGCTGCCTCTGCGGAAGAATCCGCAGCCTTGATGAATCAAGAGAGCGAGTCTCTTGCAGCACGGAGCAATATGAACACACTGGTTGGGACGATAGCTGCTCTTGTTCTGCTCATTGCTATTGCAATCATCATAACTAAACTCATTACAAAGCCGCTAAAATCGCTGCAGCATTTAATGAAACAAGCGGAGGCCGGTGATATTACGGTTAAAGGAAGCTATTCCTCCAAAGATGAAATCGGACAATTAAATGATTCCTTCAATACGATGATCGGAGGCATTCATGAGCTGCTTCAGCAAGTCAATCAAAGCGCTCAGACGTTAACCTCATCTTCGGATGAGCTTGCCACAAGTGTGCACCAAACGTCCGGAGCGGCGGAGCAAATCGCAGATGAGGCCTCCGGTTTAGCGGCAGGACTTGAACAGCAGAGCGATACGTTCATCCGTCTAAACTCGGCTGCTGATCATATGGTGAACCAGCTTGCTCATGTGGAACTAATCGGTAAGGAAATGAAGCAGCTAGCTCAGGAAGCAGAGTCTGCCAATTATAACGGTACCGAGGCTGTAGGGCAAATTCACGAGCAGATGACAGAAATTAAGCAAAATGTCGAGGAATCAGAAGCTGGTATTTATGCGCTGCATGAGGCATCCGCAACGATCGGTTCCATCGTAACTACGATTAATGAAATCGCAAGCCAAACGAATCTACTCTCCCTCAACGCCTCCATTGAAGCTGCACGAGCGGGAGATGCCGGACGCGGCTTCACCGTAGTAGCTGGAGAAATTCGCAAGCTTGCCGAAAATTCTGCGTTATCCTCTCGTCAAATTACTGAGCTGGTCGCACATATGCAGGCCAAAACCGAAGAAGCTGTTCAATCTATGCGCAAGGGAGCAGAGGGCGTTGCTATCGGTATGGAGCGCAGCCTGAACGCTTCTGCAGCCTTTGCTCAGATCGAAGCCTCCATCTCTAAAACCGTTTATAAGGTAAATGAGACTGAAGCTGCGATCGCTAAGGCAGCCGAAGAATCGCGCTCCGTCGCCTCATCGATAACGCTCGTTAATCACATCACAAACGAGGGCAGCGGCCGCATCCAAGAAATGTCCGCAGCTTCAGAGGAGCAAGCCGCCGCTATGGAGGATGTGCTGCACTCCGCGCAGATGTTATCTGCTTTAGCCGACGGTCTACATACATCGATGTCTCGTTTCACCTTGTTGCCCGTCAAATAGCACATTGCAGAAATCTGTTTTCTAAATCGCATAGCATAAACCTGCAAAACCCCCAAGGCTCAGGCACTTGGGGGTTTAATACGATTTCAATTAGTGGAAACGCATGTATCGCCGATTTACAAGTAAGCTTTGTCGACTAAAACAAGCAAGCGCGGGTAATGATTACCAACAGAATGAAAAGTACTAATATAATCCCAATACCTGTGCCCCAGCCGCCAACACCAGTTCCACAATTACTAACACCTGCAACTGGGTATGAAGGTCCGCAGTTTCCTGCGCCAACCCCTGCTACTCCATAGCTCATTTGTTCATCTCCTTTTTCTTAAGGTACAGTATCCTATGATTTTCAGCGAAAAAGGTATAGGCGACTGAATAAAATGTGCTCCTGCTCATTTTTCATGCCAGCCCACACGTCCGGATGATGATTAAACTCCTTCCAACATTGCTAGCTTGTCCATTTGGATAAACTATAACATCCCCATGGCTCAGGCACATGGGGATGTTATTATACTTTCATTTAGTGGGAAAGCGTTTCGACAGGCTGGCGTTCACATTCCGGCTGATTTATGGCTTACAGCCAAGAACGAGAAATGATAACAAGAAGGATAAATAGGACAAGGATAAATCCAATGCTTGAGAATCCGCCACCGCCGCAGCCTACGCCTGCCACTGGATACACAGGTCCGCAGTTTCCAGGACCTACATTTGCTCCTGCTACTCCATAGCTCATTTGTTCATCTCCTTTTTGTTAACTTACATTGTATCCTATGTCTCAGGGACAAAAGAGTATGGGCGTTAACAGGAAATGCGCACATGCCTACACAGCAGCCAAAGCTTTTATTTAGTAGAAAATGCTTTTTCCTCCAGCATGGGCTCATACATCATAATGGCATGGTTTTCCGTAATAAATTCGTCATCAATCAGCTTCGACGTATCGGCTGCATCACAGTCATTTCATTTGTCCCCCTGCTTCCTATTTCTTTCATTACAACAAAACAGGCCTCCTTACGTTCATTATAGAAACGTCAGGGGCCTGTTGTTTTCCTTGCCTTAATACGAGCTTTCGACCTTCATAATATCGAGAAAAGGGATTTTCACTACATTTCCCATATGCTCCACATGAACCTTCTTCGTTCTAGAATCCATTACGGTAATGACGCCTCTCACCTGCTCTGCCGCTGCCCAAACCGTGAGCAGCAGCTCCGTGCCCTCCTGCTTAGCCTCAACTAGTCTTTCCCCCAGCTCTTCTAGCTCAAACTCGTCTCTAGTTGGACGCTTCGGTCCTTTTGCCATCTTTATCCCCTCCCGCTTGTATAGCATCACTAATTATCAACAAAAAAGGGCCCCTACGCTCCGAGGAGACCCCATTCCTTACTGTCTAACCATGTTGCACGAATAGATCTATTATAGCATGATGTACTAGAGTCTGTTAGCCATATCCCAATTAATTCACCTATTGGCCAGTAGGTAAACAAATTCGTACATGCGCGAGCTGTCGGTCCTATTGCAGTATTTAAGATGGAAATGAGCAGTAGTGCATATAATCAAAAGGAGAGAAAAATCAATGGATTGGAGATGGAAGTATGCTGCTTGGCAAAATGATGCGCGGTATTTCGATTGGGCTCCTAATCGGTATACTTGTAATGGGACTACTGCCGTTTTTAGTTATTTTTAACTGGGCGGAGATGCAAAACATCGTCGAGCTCGAATCCTCACCCTTATTTATGCTTCTTAGGCGCTTCGTCGGTCCAAAACCTATATCAGAGAGAAAAATCGAGCAGAAGCAAACAGACCTGACTAAATAAACAAGATCCTATAGTGCTTAAACAGTCCTTTTATAGTAAAATAGGGCGAGGCAACACTATACGATTATGAGGTGCTGGAATGTCCATTAGCTTTACTACATCAATAATAAGCCGATTAAAGAGAGAAATTGCTGACCTGCAAAAACAAAGCGTCAACGATAAGAGCAAGAAGGAAAAGGCTCTCTCCAAAATAAAACAGCTCCAAAAAAGCGTAAAGCTAAGCTCCTCTCCTACCGATTTGAGCAGCAAAATGTCGCAAATAACGAAGCTGACTGATGAAGCAGCAAGATTGGATGCTTCGATGACAGCTGCGGTGAAGCAGCTCGCTGCTAAAAATGCCGAACTTCGGCAGCAGCTATCTAAGGAGCATCAAAAGGGAGCTAAAGAATAAGGTAAGCAACCATTTAACGTCTAGAGGGCTAACTGGCAGCAGGATGGGCAAATGTCATTACGTAACAAACACCCAAACAAGAAACCATATCCGCGCATAACCTACAATGTATTCAATTCTCTGGGAGGTGAGCGTAATGGGTGGTTTTGTAGGTGGTTCTAGCCACAGTATTGGCATCATTCTGGTATTATTTATTTTGTTGGTGATTATCGCATGCAGCTGCGGTATGTTTGGCGGCGGTTACGGTGGCGTCGGCGGAGTCGGTGGCGTCAACAGCGGCTACGGTAAAGGCTACTAAATAAGGGTCAGATTATAAGCTCATTCCTCCATGCTTGCCTACTTCCAATAACTCCTTAAAATAGAAACAACACAAAAAGCCCATTGAATGGGCTTTTTGTGTTTTCCACTGATCATCATTCATAAATTATCTCCGTAAATCCTCATTGCTTTTATATCAGGCTAGTATCCTACCAGAACAATCATCCAATCACTTCACTCTATCAATACATAATCTACACAGTAGTTAAATTACGAGGAGGTGAATATCAATGTCAGAAGCTGTTCGTGGTTCTAACAATAGTGTTGGATTTATTCTAGTACTCTTCATTTTGTTAGTTATTGTCTCTTGTAGCGGATTTTTCGGCGGTTCTAACTAATAAATACTGACTTTTGAAGGAGATGAATAAATAATGAACACAGGTATGATTCTAGTACTTTTCATTTTGTTAGTGATAATCGCAAGCAGCTGCGGTATTTTGTCCCGCAACGAGAGTAGAGAAGATACACGTAATGAAAGAAACGATAAAAGAGCTAATCAAGCCGATGAAAGAAACAACAACAATGTCAACACTCGCAACTACAACGGATGCTATTAAGAGAGTAACTCCCTATTTCCTACTCCCTATGCCTGGACCTGAAGCATGACAAAACAAGTGTTTTTTTGAATGCAATTGTTGCTGATGAACAATTTAGGTATCAAACACCCAATCACTTAACGTTTTTTGAGCATAATCTGCATGGTATTCAAGAAATAAGGAGGTGAGTATTTAATGGGTGGTTTTGTTGGAGGTGCTAACAACAGCATAGGTTTTATTCTGGTACTATTCATTTTGTTGGTTATTATCTCTTGTAGCTGTGGAATTTTCGGCGGCGGTTATTAATCTTTAGCAATTAGTGGCCTTGACGCCCCTCCCCCTTCGAGCATACGAAATGCTTTCAATAAGACCTTCTCATAAGGCCCACTCCCTGTGGGCCTTATGATTCCTAATAATCGCCTCGTGTATTTTATTCTTATTTTGTTGTGTTTTCGAAACCTCCTATAGCGGTAAATCCTTTTCCTTAAACACCTTAATGCTCGCACCATACAGAACAAGTCCTATAGCAGCTAGGATCATAAACCTCCAGACATACCCTTCTCCATCAAGAATCGCATTAGTATCGAATAATGCATTGATCGTAATGTATTTCAAATTTTCCAAGCTGCTATCGACAGAGCTTATTAATTGAAACAAGAAAAAAGCTAGCGGAATGCCCGCCCCTAGTGCTAGTGAGTTTTTGGATAGATTGAATACGCAGGAGAAGAAAAATGAAATACTACTAAGCGCAAACATCAGCAGAAATAAGCCTACATTAAGCCATACATAATCGTTCAAGCTTAGCTCTGTGTCTCCTTGAAAAATGTGAATAGCCGCTACACCAACCACAGTTTCAATGGTAAACATAACTAGGATGGCTACTACCAAGTAAACCGCTTGGGTCATAATAATCGTGCTGCGCTTAGTAGGCGTTGACAGCAGGTATGCCATTGATCCTCTATCCACTTGATTTGCGACTAAGCTATTAGCTGTCATCACAATAAAAATGATGGGTATAAGCACGCCATGCAGGGTGTAAAAAGTCTGTGCCAGCATGCCTAAAAATGTTGTTTTTTTCATCATCCCTTCCAGTGGCGTACCTTTTACCATTTCAGTCATGCTATTAATCGTACTATTATCAAATACGGCAACTAGTACGGCATTGAGAGCACATAATATGAAAGTGAAAATCAGCCATAGTTTAAGATTGGATCTTAAGGTTTGTTTGAAAATAGTTCCACTAAGCATGAAGCGAGCCTCCCTCATATAAGCTATTGAAGTATTGCTCCAGCGTGTATTTGGTTTCCGTCATGTACAACACATCATATGCGGTTAGTGTGCGAAACAAGGTATTGATTTGATGGTCATGCAGGCTTATCGCCACCTCTTGCTTACTTTGATCCTTCGCTAGCCAGTCAAAGGATTCCTCTGCAAAACGCTTATAGGCAGCCTCAGTAGCAAATGCGATCTGATACACCTTATTTTCGTTATATTTTACTTCAGCCGTCGATTTTACAGCAATGATTTTCCCATCTTTAATCATCGCTACTTTATCACAGGTTTCTTCAACCTCTTCAAAAATATGGCTGGACATAAAAATCGTTTTCCCCTTTTTCTTCTCCTCCTGCAGGATAGAGACAAATTCTGCTCGCATCAACGGATCAAGCCCTGTCGTAGGCTCATCTAATATTAATATTTCTGGATCTGCCATTAGTGCTGCCACAATCGCTGTTTTTTGCTTCATCCCTTTGGACATTCGCTTAAGATTGGCCGAAGGGTCAAGCTGCAGCCGCTTAATTAACGAATCCATATAGGAGAAATCAGTCAGTCCTAATAACGCTGCTTGCGCCTGTAAAAACGCTGTACCCGTTGGAGCATCCGGAAAAGCAATTTCACCAGGAACATAACCTACGAAGCACTTGATTTTATCCGCATCCTTCCAGCAATCAAGTCCCTTAACGCTGGTATGGCCTATTTGTGGTTTAAGAAAACCCGTGAAATGACGAATAATCGTCGTTTTGCCGGCTCCATTGATACCGACAAAACCAAACACCTCTCCTTGCTCAATGGATAGATTGATGTCAAAAACACCTCTTCCATCGCCATAATCCTTAGTTAGCTCTTTCACTTCTATACAGCTCATGAGGATATCACCTCTGTCTCATGCAAATTACGATCATAAAACCTCATGAAATAATCCTCTAGCGTAAACTTGATTTCCGAGAAAAATTTCATATCAACCTCTGCGAGCAAGGCGATTAGAGCATTAATCGAAGAGCCGTCTACCCTTACGATTACTTGCTTTTTATCAGCGTCTGCCTTCAAAATTTCAATCGCAGCTTCGCCATTAGCCTTCTGATATAGCCGTGAAAACTGCTCATCGCTTATCAGCTCAACTTTATAGGTCTTTACGCTTGAATTTCGCAATTCATCAGCTATGAAGGATGCTATGATATGACCATCCTTAATCATCGAGATTTTATCACAGGTAGCATCAATTTCATTGAAGATATGGCTGGAGAGCAGTATAGTCTTGCCACGCTTTTTCTCTTGCAAAATAAAATCGATGAAGCGATGCTGCATAATCGGATCAAGACCGCTTGTCGGCTCATCTAATACCAATACATCAGGGTCATGCATAAATGCCGTAACAATCGCTAGCTTTCGTTTCATGCCTAATGACATACGCTTTAGACTTCCTGATGGCTCAAGCTCAAATTGCTCCATTAGCTTATGAGTATAGGCCAAATCCTTCATACCACGAAGCCGAGTCATCATCTCGATAAATTGATTCCCCGTTAAATTTTCAGGAAGTGCAATCTCACCGGGCAAATAACCAAGCGTTCTTTGAATATCACTGGCATGCTGCCAGCTATTTAGACCGTTAACAGCTGTAAAGCCCTTTTGCGGTTTAGAAAAGCCCATAATATGACGAATCGCTGTCGTTTTTCCAGCTCCATTAGGCCCTAGAAAGCCATAAACCTCTCCCTTTTCTACGGAGAACGTAATATCAAAAACCCCTCGGTTATGACCATAATCCTTCGTTAGATGATCGATTTCTATCACTGCCATATGATAACCTCCTCTCATTACTCTATTCGCTTTTTAATCCATATGAACCTCTAAATCATTCACCATAAAATCTATATAATGCGCTGCGCGAGTAGATCATTCCTACGATCGCTGTTGCAGCCAGATTCTTTGATTTCCTAAGACATTTAAAGGTAAGAATCCGGCTGCAAAGGCGAACACTTCGTTTCTCCAGAACGATCTTCTCGCTTCGCTTACACTTCATTTTTCAAGCATACAACCACAAAAAAGCCCCTTTAGGTTGACTTCCTAAAGGGGGAACGCTACAACTTATTAGAAGTAACTGATCTTATTTATTCTTAATAAGTTAATCCATTACTTAGTTTGTAGATATTTCCATCGCTATCCTGATAGGCATATTGCAATCCTTCAGGCATATATTTGTCCTTGTCATAACCCGGCACATCATTTCTCGATACACAATCCCCATTCTCATCAACGGCAATAACAGCTTCGCTCGCTGGCAGCGTCAATGGCAAAACACCTACTGGCTGGCTATTGCCCGCCATAACCTCAAACTGTGCCTTATAGAAGGTATCGTATCCAGCGATCAATGCATCTGCCAATGGCTCTACATTCCCAACAATCCACGGCAAAGTGACATTTACACTTATCATTACTTTTCCACCGCGACTATGAATGCTTTCCGCAACTTCCCTCAGATGATCCATTCCAATCAAGGTAGTTTCTTCATACGTCGAACCATCCAAAGCGGTTACCGTTTTATTCTCGCATAGTTCAAGCTCTAAAAGTCCCGGTGTCGCAGAGAAATAATCTCCGGATTGTGGATTTAAAAATAAAATAGCTGCGTCTGCTTCTTCATAGTTATCGGTTAACGTAAATTGTCCAAGTTCGTTACATTCTTTTCTTGCCTTTTCGGTGTAAGATGCTGCCCGTTCTGCTACCTTATGAAAAACTTCTACATAAACCTTCTTGCCAGCCATTTTCTCAGCTGTTAACGGCAATGTATCCTTTTGATTTTTAAGCACGGTTACTGATTTTTTGTGCGCTTGATAAGCAGCTTCCCAATTTGCGGGATTACTAACGGTTGTTGCAGCTAATTCTGTTGAGACATACGTGCGATCATCGAACAAACCTAAAGCAAACATTTCTGTAAGAAGCCGTACATTCGCTTGATCGATGCGTTTTTCACTTATCCATCCATTCTGAATAGCAGCTTTTAGATTTTCAATGTCATTGGTATCAGCAACCATGTCTGTGCCGGCATTGATTGCTTTAGCGAAACGTTCAGCCTCGCTTAGCTCTTCAACGCCCCAGCTCATTTTGCTAGTGATACCGCTATCGCTATTTACATAGCCTTTGAACCCTAGTTTTTCTCTAAGGATATGATTTAGGAAATAATGATTAAAGGTAAAACCAACCTCTTCGTAAGGTATATCTTCACCCTCGAATTGTTGAACCACACTCTTCTTGATGCTAGGCATAGAATAATACGGCATAATGGAAGAGGTTCCATGGTCTACCGCTGCCTGGAATGGTGGTAAGTGGTAATTCTCCAAGCTTCCTGGAGTTGGATATAGATTCCACTTTCCTTCTTTATAATGAGGATCAAAACCATTTTCCCTTGCTCCTCCACCAGGGAAATGCTTCGTTGTCATCGCAATACTGTGTTTTCCGATACTCTCCCCTTGGAAACCGTCAATAATACGACCGATCGCATCCGAAATGAATGCTGGATCTTCCCCAAACGTACCATACGTCCGCTGCCATCTAGGATCTGTTGCGGTATCAGCCATATACATATAGCCTTTCCTTATCCCCGTAGCATCCCACTCATCATGTGCGATTTGAGCGAATTGGCTAATAAGCGATGCATCGCCGCCATTTTTAATATCACCCTTAGCTGCTGCTGCAAGGCCTAAAGTTCCTGGCCAAGTGGAAAAAATTCCAGCTGCATCATTCATGCCAAAGATAAATTCTGTATTTTCATTTCTTGAATTTGATGCGATTAAACAGGGGATACCAAGACGAGTTCCCTCACAAACTTCATTCATTGCATTAACCCACTCTGCCATTTGGGCTGGGCTCCAGTTGTCTCTCAAGATGAAGTGCCGTAAATTCATATTTTCGATTGTATGTGTTGTTCCCATTACTTTCGTAATCGCAAAAATACTTTCGCCTTTTTCAACAATGCCTTCATCCAGTACGCCATTGTGACTCGTCTGACTTTTATCTTTTTGAGAAAGCCCCATCCCGCGTGTATTAATAAGCAGCATGCCGACCTTTTCATCTATATTCATCAATGAAACCAAATTCTCCGCACGTTCCTGCGGGCTCAAACGCCAATCTTCATAAGGGTCCAGCTTCCCATCATTATTCAAATCTTTGAATTTTAATCCATCAACTTCAATGATATTTTTGGATCTCACTTCTAAATCAGGTTGTTTAAGGTTGGAATCCATTATTAACGCCTCCTGAGCTTAGTCTTCCGCTAAATCCTCGAAATAAATCTGTAATACTGTTATAATAGCAACAAAAAATCAAAAAAAACTGACGCATATTGCTAAAAATATTGTAATTGTTGCTGTTTGAGAGGGAGAAGACCTTTATGAAGCAATCTATTCTTATTCCAGTCCTAAGTACTGGTTTTGAAATGAATTACTTTGGCAGAAATAACCCGTCCCATGATTGGCTTATGGAAAATAACGAATCATCCGAACATTTTTCCCAAGTCGAAAATTTATTCCGATTACACAGGCACGATGTTATGGAGATTCTTGTATTTTTAGATGGGGAGTGTGAATTTTTTTGTGAAGGACATACGTATTCCCTTCGAAGAGGAGATGTTGTTGTCATCCCTCCTTATGCCGTTCATCAAGCTGTTGTTAAAAATTTTGACAACTATGAGCGAATCATTATTAGCATTAGTGAGCATTTAATGGATGACTTTATTTCCAGCTCGCCTGCATTGAAAGAAAATATGGTTTATCAAAAGACGCAGGGCTCTTATGTAATGCATCTGCATTCAAAAAACTTTCAAGTTATCCTTGCTTCACTTCAAGATATCCTTCAGAAAAAAACGATTAGCGAGAAGACTTATCCCTTTTCGATTAATTATTTATTATTTCAAGTGCTTCAAGACATACTTGATCCAGCAAGCAGTATGCCAAACCTCAGCAACAAAAATGAGCTAGACCAAAGGTTTCTAGCTATACTCGAATACATTGAATCAAATTTGACTGATCCTGATTTAAGTTTAGCCAATGTATCTAATTATTTTCATTTAAATAAGTACTACTTTTCTCATTATTTCAAAAAAAATATGAGCCTGCCTTTTTATCGTTATGTATCATTGAAACGTCTATCCTACGCGGCAACTATGATTAAACAAAATCAGATATCCATAGAGGAAATTGCCTTGAAATGCGGTTTTTCTGATTACTCCAGCTTTTATAGACTGTTCAAAAAGGAATACAGCCTCTCTCCAAAAAAATCACAAAAAGAATTCAAAAATTTATAATAAGCACGCCGACATACTTTTTAAGATTCTAAAATTGAAAACGTTTACTTATTGTTCTCACCAAATATTTGTTTGTAATACTGATTAAAATAAGATAAATTTATAAAGTTATTTTATTTCAATTAGATTTTTCGTTTTGTATTTTGGGGAAACCTAAGTTAAAAGGAGCTCACAACATGAATGATCAGCAGGTAGCTAAGAATGAGGAAATAAAAGAGTCAGTGATGAACAAAATTCTAGGCGTAATCGGAGGAAGCTTTGCTCCTATCTTAGGTGTACTAGCAGGGTCAGGATTGTTGTCGGCCTTATTAGCTGTATTAACGATGCTAGGATGGATGTCTACGGAAAGTGGCACCTATGCCATTTTATCTGCCGCTGGACATGCCGTATTTTATTTTCTTCCTATTTTTCTTGGTATTACTCTATCGATCAAGCTCGGTGCGAATGCCTATGTAGGCGGTACCATTGGTGCTTCACTTTTGGAACCTCATTTCACGAAATTAATGGCAGAAGGAACAGAACAGATCAATTTTGCAGGGATTCCAGTTGTATTAATGAGCTATTCTTCTACCGTTTTCCCAATTCTCATTGCCGTTTCTATTTATGCACTATTAGATAAATTGTTAAAAAAAGTTATTTACAAAGACATTCAAATGTTTATCAATCCATTGATTTCGTTAGTGTTGATTGTGCCGTTAACCGTGCTTGTTTTCGGTCCGATTGGTGTGTATGCCGGAGAAGGCATCGGAATGGGGATCGAGTTTTTAAGCTCAAAAAGCGGATTTTTGACGGGAGCCGTGCTCGGAGCTGCTTGGACCTTCCTTACTCTTCTGGGTCTTCATTGGGCAGTTATCCCCATTGCTATTGCAAATCTTGCTTTTGGACCTGATCCCATTATCGGGATGGCAGCAGCAGCACCATTTGCTCAAATTGGAATGGCGCTTGGCGTTCTATTAAAAACGAAAGATAAGGACTTAAAAACTCTCGCTAGCTCAGGAATTATACCTGGCGCTTTGGCAGGTACAACAGAAATCATCAATTATGGGATCCTGTTGCGTTATAGAAAAACGATGATTTATGTAGCAGTGGCTGGAGCTGTGGGGGGAGCCATTAATGGGGCGCTTGGCGTGAAAATGTCTGTTTTTTCTCTCCCAAGTTTTTTGTCAATCCCTGCGTTTACACCGATAGCCTATTATTTAATTGGTACGATGACTGCTTTAGTGTTAGGACTCATCCTCACGTATGTACTTGGATATGAAAATAAAAATAAAACCCCATTAATGGGAAACTATGAGTCAAATTTAATTAGTGTGATAAAAGAAACAATTACCAGCCCGCTAAGCGGAGAAATAATTCCGTTAAGCCAATTCAGCGATTCACTTTTCGCATCAGAAACAGTTGGTAAGGGCGTAACTATTGAGCCCGAAAAAGGTGAAGTGTTCTCACCGGTAGATGGCGTTGTAACAACCTTGTTTCCAACAAAACACGCTATTGGAGTCACCTCAGAGGGGGGCGCAGAAATATTAATTTTCATCGGCATTGACACGATAAAATTAAACGGCGAATATTTTACAGCGCTTGTCAATCAGGGGGATAAAGTACGACAAGGGGATTTGCTTCTTATGTTTGATATGGAAGAAATTAAAGCAGCTGGATATCCATTAACAACACCTGTTGTCATTACGAATTCAAACCAATACCTTGATGTTAAAATTTTAAAAAGCGGTACAATTAAAGTAAAAGAAGAGCTGCTCACCGTAATTGTGTAGCCTATGAAAAATCCGGCAGCTCTTAAGAGCTGCCGGATTTTTTATTGTTCGTAATTAATTCATTTTTGTTAATGTAATATTATCAATATAAACGGACTCTCCAGCTGCAAAATTCTTTGGTTCGATACCCACTAATAAGTGCTTGACTGCCTGACCGTCAAGTTCTGACGGTATTACACCTGTCCACTCCAATAGGTTCCATTGCCCTGGCTGTACGTTCACAGGCTGATCGGTGGTCGGAATTGCGTCCAAGTGTTGATGAGCTGCATTCCTAAAGTTCATAAACAGCTTAACTGTTCCGTTCGTCGCTTGATTCTCCGGTACATAATAGTACGCGCTCAGCTTATACGTATTCACACTCGATTCCGGAGCAGCTACAATCTGACTTAACGCGCCCGCTGTCACACCTGACATTTTCAAGCTGTAATCCGCAGTAAGAGCCTGCTCGTTGCTTCTACCCATCGTTCCCGTTGGAACATTGTCTATCCAATACGACCATGGAAGCGCATCTTCAACACCTGCATTCCCCTGTTCAAACGAGATATTCTCGTTCATGGCGACCGTTTCGGACGGCTCAGGCACAAGTCTCAATTCAACATCATCAATATAAACGGACTCCCCAGCTGCAAAATTCTTTGGTTCGATACCCAATAATAAATGTTTAACTGCCTGACCGTCAATGACTGACGGAATCACACCTGTCCACTCCAATAGATTCCATTGCCCTGGCTGTACGTTCACGGCCTGAGCGGTGGTTGGAATTGCGCCCAAGTGTTGATGAGCTTCATTCCTAAAGTTCATAAACAGCTTAACGGTTCCGTTCGTCGCTTGATTCTCCGGTACATAATAGTACGCACTTAGCCTATACGTATTCGTACTTGATTCCGGAGCAGCTACAATCTGACTTAACGCCCCCACGGTCACTCCTGACATTTTCAAACTATTATTCGATGTACGCACATTCTCGTTGCTTCTAGCCATCGAACCCGATGGATTGTCTATCCAGTACGACCATGGCAGTGCATCTTGAATACCTGTATTTCCATATTCAAACGAGGTATTCGCGTTCAAGGCCGCCGGTTCCGGTGGTATAGGAACAAGATTCAATTCAACGTCATCAATATAAACGGACTCTCCGGCTGCAAAATTCTTTGGTTCGATACCCAATAATAAGTGTTTGACTGCCTGACCGTCTATCTCTGACGGTATCACCCCTGTCCACTCCAATAGGTTCCATTGCCCGGGCTGTACATTCACAGCCTGAGCCGTGGTCGGAATTGCGTCCAAATGTTGATGAGCTTCATTCCTAAAGTTCATAAACAGCTTAACTGTTCCGTTCGTCGCTTGATTCTCCGGTACATAATAGTACGCACTTAGCTTATACGTATTCGTACTCGGTTCCGGAGCAGCGACAATCTGACTTAACGCGCCCACGGTCACACCTGACATTTTCAAGCTGTAATCAGATGTCCGTGCCTGCTCGTTGCTTCTAGCCATCGTGCCCATTGCATTGTCTATCCAATATGACCATGGAAGCGCGTCTTCAATTCCTGTATTCCCATATTCAAAAGAGCTGTTATGATTAATAATAGAGCTTTCTTCCTCTTCCTCATCAGGATCTGGAACATACGCATCGCTTAATCTAAGCAGTCTGAAATCATCTACATAGATTAGCTCATTGTTGGCAAAATCAAAGATGTTAGTACCGAACTGAACCTTCTTAACCGGTACTCCGCCAATTTTACTCGGAATTTCTCCTACCCATTCGATTAGCGCCCACTCTCCAGCCGTAGTTCTCGCAAGCTTGTTTGTCGTTATCGCATTCCCGAGATGCGTTCCATTGGCATCCCAGAAATTAATGAATAAAGAAATATTACCGTTGCTTGTGGATCCTTCCGGCACATAATAATAAGCGCTTAGCGAATGATAACCAGGATCGACCTCAATTCCATCCATGACTGGGCCGCCAATTTTCAGACCGACAGCTTCGATACTGTAATCCCCCGTATGTGCTTGAATATCAGTCTGATGGACATTGTCTTCATCCTGTCCATAGTCGACCCAATACCACCATGGCGGCGTATCGTCGATATCATTTTCTATCCCGATTTCGAAAGATGTATTTTCATTCAAAGCTTGTTGATTAGTTGCTTCAGCGATAATAAACTTCATATAATTTCGGACAAGTTCAGATTCCACCGTTGCGATAATACTTTCAATATGACTCTTAACCTCGCCATTATCGCTTTCATCTTTGATCCAACGAATAAGCATGTTTACTTCCTCGCTTCTCACGCCGGACCACGCTGCACCGTAATTGCGAGGATCCAACGGCTGCTGAAGCACCTCATGCGTCTTGAAGCTAGCATTAAGCTGAAGCCTGTATTCCGCTTTGCTCATTTTAATTTGCATCTCATCCAGCAATGTGATTGCTTCACCGGAAGTAGTAAATGCTGCAACCGGTTCATCGGACGGATAGCTAAGTGCAGAAGCCTCATAATATTCAAATGCTTTCATAAGAATATCCGCGCGAGCTTTCTGTTTCTGCGTTACAGCCTTCTCGACGACACTTTCCATCAGATCTCTGCTTAGTGCCATATCCTGTTCGGTCACATATTTCAAATAAGAAGAGTCGTAGAAATTCATGAAGTTCCTTCTCGGATTGGAATTTAACCAGTTCTCAAACCAAGTCGTCTCGAGAATTCTAACTTCCCAGAAGTTCTCCCAAATTTCAAAGTATTGTCTTAAATACGGTGCTGCTTCCGCTCCAACCGTCCCGACATACCACTCATCTAGAAGATCATCCACATCCGCGCTTGCATTCCATTGTAATTTGGAAGCCAGCCATGGCTTAGGTCCTTCTCCGAAGTTCGGATAGAGCTCCGTGAATTGAGCTACTACTCCAAGTTGTTCAGCATACTTATAGTTTTCGGACATCTGATGGAAGTAAGGTCTAGGCAGTGAATAGGGCGTTCCATATAAGTATTCATAAAATGCAACTCCAGGAGCCGCTGCTTTCCAACTTTCCGTGAAGGTCTTATTCGCTTGCTCTAAGGAAGGATCAATCCAAGAGAGTCGCTCATCTGTAATATAGACGATCACGTTTGGATTCAGGACAACATTCGTAGGCGGATCATAAACCTCATGATACGCGATGACGCCTAGATACTTATCGGGATGTACTTCTAGTACTTTCTCTGCTACTTCATTCACCCAGTTGAAATAGATATCGGACATATCCTGATACCCGATGGAATTAATTTTGTCCGGATACGACGGGTGATTAGGATTCTGCTCGCAGAAACCACCATTATCATTAACTGCAAGGGAATGTGAGGTCGCATCTGGGTTTTGATTGAAGTAATCGATTAGAATATTACCTACAAATTCAATTGTGGCTGGATTCGAGTAGCATATTTGCCAGCCTCCATCTGAGTTAATCAAGCCATTCCCTGTCGGATAGAAATCAGGATGCTGTGTCTGATATTTAGAAGCAGGCATGATTTGAAAGAAAATATGATCATGCTGTACTCGTGTATGCATTCGGTTATACCTTGTCCAAGCTTTCCGGTAAGGTGTATTCTCAATATTAGAATCGTATGCTCTAGAAATGAAAGAAGGCTCTTGGACAACGCTTCCTTCGGCAACGGAAAGATTCACACGAAGCGGAACATCCTCGCCATCCGGTCCAGGCATCAGCCAACGAACGCCTACGTAGCGCTCCAGAAATTCGTATACGCCGAATTCAGTACCCCAATCCGTCGGACCGATAATCGTAATCACGTTAGCATTTTTCTCCGACTTGATGATGAACCCATCGTCGTCGAGGCTAACTAGCTCAGACGAAATAGCATCGCCATCAGCGGAATCTCCAATAAACCCGACATAAATGAGAGTACTTCCCGTTAATTCAGCTTCCGCCTCAGCCGCTGCTTCCGACATCAAAGGGAGTGTGGCTCCCGTCGATTTCTGCACGTATTCGATCAATTTACTTGTTGCATTCGCAACTTGTCCTGTTACGTCGCCTGCAGTCACAACGATTGCTTTAGCAGTACCATTAACGACTGGAGTTAAATCATTAACAGGAGTCGCTGTTGGTTCTTCTGTTGGTGTTGGTGTCGCTGTTGGTGTCACCGAATTGCCGCCACTCCCTGTTGTTGAAGGTTTCAGCAAGTTTAATGGATTCTTCTCGAATATTGATTTGATCGCACGGTCGCTTAACGTTGCCACTTCGATTATGCCTTGCCCAAGCACATGGATAACAGCATAAGTGGTTAAAGAAACGATTCTCGTATCTGACCCTAACGTTAATTCAAGGAAAGTAGTACTTTCTTGAACAAACAAGGATTGAATCGTACCCGACTTAATACTCACCTTGCCACCGCCGCTAACGGACACACTGCCATTAACATTGACGTTATCCAGAACAGTGTCGCCATCATTAATTTCTGCGGCTAGCGTCAAATCGCCATCGATCGTTACATTCCGCAAGGTAACACCAGCAACTTTAATCAATACGTTTTTATAAATGGTTCCTACTCGATCAGCGAAATCGTATACGCCAGGTTTCTTAATGATATAACTGTATGAGCTTTCCCAAAATCCACGATCTAGTGTGACTACTGCTTCCGCTCGGGTAAGCGGTGCGAGCGGGTTAAAGCTTCCGTTCGGATAACCATTCATAACCTCTAGCTTTGCAAGCTGAATGATTGCCGCCTTGCTCCACTTCGGAATGGATGGCGAGTCGGTGAAGCTCTCCTCCTCATCACCTGTGTCTTCAGTCGACAGTTTCATCACACTTGCGATGATTACGGCTGCTTCCTGCCTCGTAATGATATGATTTACACGGATCGTTCCATCCGCATATCCTTGTATATATCCAGCTTTCACGGCCTTCGACACGTCTGTGTATGCCCAGCTGTCTGCTGCCAAATCTGTGAAAGCAATCTCACTTTCCTCTTCCAGTCCGAAAGCACGATTAACGAATGAGATAAACTCACCACGTGTTACTTTGCGATCCGGCTTAAATGATCCATCAGAATAGCCATTCAGCAGTCCTTCTTGCACCCAATGCTCCATCGTATTCTGCGACCAGTGTCCTGAAATATCAGAAGAGCTCTGCGCACTGGCTGTCGGCGAGCCTTTGCCCCCGAATAATGGAATTCCCGAAAAAATTAAAACAAACGCTAGTGTAATCACCATCATTTTACTGATAAACGGTCTGCGATTAATCACAATATCCCTCCGCAATTATCATTTTTTTCGGAAATACCTATTAAATTATTTTCTTTTTACCGCAATCCCATCTATTTCTACAAGCAAATCGAAATTAAGATCGCAATAGATTGCCGTCCTGCTTGGATATGGCGCCTGAAAATAACGTCCAAATACTTCATTAAATTCGTTATAGAGACTACGATCCTTCAAGTACACATTCACCTTTACCAGGTCGTTCAAGTCCAAATCCGCAGCAAGAAGCACGGCACGCATATTCTCTAAGGTTTGAATGGTCTGACTTTCAATATCAGTACCCACGATTTGACCTGTGATCGGATCCAAGCCTCCTTGACCAGATACAAATACTAGTGATTCTGTCTCTATTCCTGAGGAAAACGGGCGGTCATGCTTTGATTTCGTAATAATTTCACTTTTCATGCGGTACTCCTTTTGATTTCTCTATATTTGTCACTCCACTTAACCCTTAACCGATCCTAATGTTGCACCTTCCATAACCTTACGTTGAAAAAGGATAAAGATAATAGTTGGCGGAATCATCGCAATAATAACACCCGCGAATAATGTGACCCAATCCGAGCTGTACTGCATCCTCTGGTTGGCAAAGTACATACTCACACCAATGGTATATTTTTCCTCGGAGCCTAAATAAATAAAGGGTGCCAGAAAGTTGTTGTATAAGCCGATAAATTTAAATATTGCTATCGTTACAACTCCTGGTATAGATAATGGAAATATTATTTTACGAAAAACCTGAAATAGTGAAGCGCCATCCATGAAGGCACCTTCTTCAAGCTCTTTGGGCAAGGACTGCATAAATCCACCCATCAGCATGAGGAAAAACACACTTTCACCTAGAGTATCTAGAATAATAAGTCCTGTTAAGCTATCAGTTAGATGTAAACTCCGCATAAGTATATACTGAGGCACAAGAGCATTGATGCCCGGCAGAAACAGTGATATCAAAATCGTCGACCAAATAAATTTTCTTCCCTTAAATTCAACTCTTGTTAAAGCATAAGCACTGAGTACCGTCAAAAACGTTCCTACTACTAGGCTAGTTCCTACATAATAGAGAGTATTTAGGATGACTTGATTGAATTTCATAGCTACCCATGCATGTGAGTAATTCTGCCAATTTAATTTTTCTGGAAATGACCAAATGTCCTGAAAAAATTCTTGATTCGTTTTCAAAGATTCATAGAAAATCCAAAAAAGCGGTAAAACAATAGAAAGAGACCAAATAACTAAAATAATTCTCCAAAATATGTTTGCAATGGTCATTGTCTTTATGCCCATATTCTCCCCACCCGCCTGTTAACTGCTTGATGTCTAATACTCAACGTCTGAATCCGGAATAAATTTGTCGATTAGTACCTTTCCTAATACAAGTAGAACAAACAAAAACAATCCAATAGCCGAAGCATATCCATAATTTCGTGAAGTCTCGCTAAAAGCCTGATTGAACATATATAATCCGATGACCTCTGTAGACCCAGCTGGCCCCCCGTTAGTCATAATCAACATCATTTCAAACCCTTTAAAGCTTCCTAAAAACAAAAAGAGGAAACTAACTTTGATGATCGGGCTAATTAACGGCATCGTAATGGAAAAAAGCCTAGTAAGATGGCTGGCACCCTCAAGAATGGCCGCCTCATACATCGTTTTAGGAATCCCTTTCATTGCATTAATGAATATAACAATGTAAAAACCGACAGCGCCCCATATCGTAGGTGGTAAGAGCAGCCAAAGGGCCGTTTTCGGGTCAGAGAGCCAATAATAGCTGTTGTTATCATAACCAAAAACCTTTAATACCCCGTTAATTAGTCCATTGCTTCCATCATAAATATAGATCCATAGTAATGTGATCACTACGGCTGATAACACATTGGGAAAGAAAAAAATGATTTTGTACATTGGCGTTTCACGAAAGCCTTTATTAATAAGTATATAGGAGAGCCCCAACGAGATAATGATAATTGATGGTGGTATGGTGATCATCAGCAGCAGATTATGATACAGAGCCCGCCAGAAAAAATGATCGTTAAACATCGTAATAAAATTATCTATGCCTACAAACTTCGGTTCTGATAAACCATTCCATTTCAAAAACGAATAATAAACCGATAGGATGTTTGGGTAAAGCGTAAACAATAAATACCCAATGTAAGATGGTGCTATAGCAAGTAATAAAAACAACCATTTCTGTCTTTTCAGACTCTTCATCCCGCCATTGCTCGATACGACTACTTGTGAATGCTCTCCTGCAATTGCCTCTTTATTTGTCATGAGTCCACCTTCCCTGCTAAAAAGCTAATGGGAGGGATGTCCCTCCCATCTGCTTAAAGACCGATCCTAAAGCTTACATTAGCATCACTACTTTTGCGCATTAATCGCTTCTTCGAACATTTTATCTGCTTTTTCAAGAATCGGAAGCGGATCCTGCTTGCCAAGCGCAATATCATTCACAGCCTCTGAGAATATTTTTTTAGCGTTTACTGCAGCTGGGTCATCAACTTTATTAAGTATTCTCATGGATTCGAATCGTGTGTTATTATTCGCAATATAGTCAAGCACTGCTCTTGGCGCGTCTTGTACTCTAGCCATACGCGCTTCATCCTCTGTGAAGTCCTTACGAACCGGGAATATCCCCGCATTTTCCGCATTAAACGTTTGGACTTCAAGCGTTGTTAGAGAAAGCAAGAACTCTTTGGCCCACGATTTAGTCAACTCTGGCTTGTTTGCCCAAATCAACATACCGCCTGAACCTGCATCATTAGCAATCCATTTGGTTTGTTTAGGATCATTACCGAAAGGCATCGTCATAAAGCCCCATTTGAATCCATCCGGTATGGCTTCTTTCATTTCGTTCTGAATCCAATCCCCAGTTGGTACAAGTGCTGCCTTATGCTGAAGCATCAGCATCTGAGATTGAGTATGATTGATTGCTGCTATTCCAGATGAAAAGTAACCTGCTTTACCTAATTCGGAAATCTTCTGCCACATCTCTACATTTTCAGGAGCTGCATATTTAGGTAGTTTATCATTACGATAATTGTCAATAAAAGTATCAAGCGTTCCGTTATTCTCTGCAATTTCAAACGGCTTCGTACCTAATCCAAAAGAGAACAGATAATCGGGATACACACCTGCGTAAGTAATTGGTGCTATACCTGTTGCTTTAATATCAGCTAGAAGACTTACAAATTCATCCCATGTTTGCGGATTCTTGTTCCAACCATTCTTCTCAAACAAAACTTGATCAAAGAACAATCCTGATGTGTAACCGCCTACTGGAATATTGTAGGTTTTGCCTTCATACCTTGCATGGTTGTCATAAACCCCGTCTGCCAAGATATCCTTTAATTTCTGCCCTGGCGCATCACTAGGTTCACGCTCCCATAAATCATCTAGAACTTCTACTTTTCCAAGCTTCATGATCTCTAATAGAGTAGCGTTTCCGGGAAAGATGTCGAACATATCATCGTCGCTATTGGCTGCAATTTTGGTATTGATCATCTCACCAATTTTCGGAGATGCTGTCGCCTTAAAGCTTACATTGGGGTATTTATCTGTGAAAATTTTAATCGCGTTGTCAACCCAAGCTCTTCCGTAACCATTCTCATCCATTGCAATTTTAATTTCGACTTTCTCATCCTTGGATAATCCATTCTCAGGATACACATTCTCTTCAGCCGGTGTTTCCTTGCCTCCTCCATTATCCGGAGTCGCTGGTGCAGCATTTCCATTATTGCTATTGCCGCATCCCGTTGCTATCATAGCAACCACCAAAACAATCAACATCAACATAGAATACCTTTTATTCCCATCCAATCTAAACATTCAAGATCCCCCCTGTGCCTCTTCAGTTTATAATCACGTTCTTGACGATAGAGTTTAATAACTTGTCCTCTTTCGCTACGCTCATTGTAAATTATGGCAAGTTATACTGTCAACATTTTTTTATGTATATAAATATTATTCACAAGCATGAATTATTGTTTTTTGTATAAAGAGGATTTTAGCGGAATTCGAGGATTTTTTGGGGGGTTAAACGGAGGTCACCTATACTTAAATAGGCCGCTCCTTCCATCAAGGTTACTTTCATTTCACTAAGCAGAGATCGAAATCTCTTCAGAAAATGATTAACTTCAAGGAATTTTACGGCCTTTTATTTATAATGTATTCTTGGTCATTACCAGAAAACTCTGTTGCTTATTTCCTCACAAGACTTCTTAATCCATATGAGTGTCTGCGCCCACTTCTCGTCCGTCAGACGTATTTCAGGGATCGATATACTCACAGATGCAACAGCTTGTCCTTGAGTATTGCGAATCGCTCCTGCCATGCAGCGAAGGCCCTCTACCGACTCTCCCCAGTTGTAGGCAACATGATCCACTCTTGTATCAGCTAGTTGTTGCTTCAATAGGGTACGAGTTGGAATCGTATGCTCTGTTAGCATTTCCAATTGCTCCTGAGGATAAATGTCATCAATTTCTTCATCTGATAAGTCGGACAGAAAAATTTTGCCCGATGCCGAAGCGTAAAGGGGCAATACAGAGCCTAGATTTGCTGTAAGCCGAAGTGCTTGCGACGACTGTTTCTCCGCAATATAGAGCACTTTGTCAGCACTTCGAATAGCTAAAAACACAACTTCATTCAATTCAGAAGAGACCTTATCCGCCATTCGATAAAATTCTCTCTTCATATCCGTGTTTTTGGTATATTCCGCTCGAATCTCAAATAGCTTATATCCCAAGCAAAACTGTTTGCCGGTTTCATCCATCTCCAAATATCCTCTTGCTAACATGTTCTGCAATATTTGATGTGTGCTGCTCGGAGGCATGCTTAATATTTTGGATATGTCTGTTAAGCTATATGAGCTTTGCTTACCGATAAAAAGCTCCAATATATCCAACACCCGATCTGCAGATTTAACTTTCACCGCTGGTGCTTCCATCATTCTATCTCCTTCCAAGAAAATATTTCATGTATATGAAATTATTCTACACGACCTTCTTGGATCTGTCGATAGCTAGAATATAATCCCAATATTGTCGTATTACACGACTCCCTTATAACGTATGACACAGCCGTATTCTTCACCCGATGCGACACAAAGATAATCAGATTCAGGATTATAGGCAATCGTAGAAATATAATGGATATTCGCCCATTCCGTATCCAGCTCTAATTGTTCCGCATTATCCTTAATAACCCTTGGTCTACCGAGATCAAGGAGGCCCTGCTCTTCTGAGAAGGAAAAAACATGACCTGCATCCTGAATTCCGCCATATACACCCATCATGGAATTGGGCCCGAGGTTAACAAACTCTCTAAGCATGCCAGTAGAATATAAACGACCATACGACGTTACAGTTTTAAGGTCCGGAGTAATACGGAATAACATGCCATCGCTAGTACCCGCCACAATAGAGCCATTATCCAGAACTATTCCACCTGTAATCGCAGCGGCGAATGCTCTCCCCTTAATAAAGGATGATTTAATATCCAAAATGTTCAGGCTGCCTTTCGCTAGATCATACTGAATGATTTGATCATGCTTGCCAGAGAGTAATATTCGAGAAGTGTCCAAACAGATAACATGCGATTCTGGTGATGAAAGGATTAATGAATCTATGGCAGTAATTTCATTATCCTGGCCTTGGACCCTATAAATCTGACCATCAACATCACTGATTAACAGCTTGTCCGTATCCATAGCACATAAAATTTTGGCTGGATTTATTCCTTCAGGTATCGATATCAATTGAATAATACTGCGCTCTTGTAAATTAACTCTTACTATTTTGTTATCCGAAGTCAATACAGCAACATGTGTTTCCCAATCGACGCATGAAACAGGATACCCCTCGTTATAAATGATGTCCATGTGAGTGGGGACCTCATTCCTATAATCCGATTCTATTACATACATTTGTTCCTTGCCGCTAAGACCATACAGCCGATCTTTCGCTGCACTCACATACTTTAAGGAGGAGTTCTTCCATTCCATCGTACGGTGCAATGGCAATGTCCGTGTCTTCTCGGCTTTAATATGCATAAAGTAGGCGCTGTCGTTATTCATATGAAATTCCGGTGGAATGTAGGATTCAATTATCGCTGCGCGCGCATCGTCTCCCGGCGATTTGAGCTTCTTCACATCAACCGCTAACAAATAGGGTGAATACTCCCCACATACATCAACCATATGAAGAATGCCATGGTCGTCAAACACCATCTCGCATATATATCGCGAGACCTTACCTTCAGGAGATATTAAACCCAGGTTTTCAGGTTCTCCGCCATTTAGAATATCCCATTTCATTAAGCGCATAGTCTCCGTACCATGATAGCTTTCCAGTCCATAATACAGTACGAAATTCTCGTCTGCTGCAAGTCCTCCAATAGACGCCGCTAACATCGGGTTGCGTGGATGCTCTGGACGAAGGTGAATAAAGCCATGTCTAGTGACTTCAAGCGTTTCTGGATGAAGCTCGATCATTTCTCCATCTGTATTGTTGCACAAAAACAAGGTGCCTCTTGGGGAATGCAAGGCAAATATAAGCGCTCTGCGCTGCTTCGTTCCATGCGGAGAAATAAAGCATACCTTTAGATCTTTAACTTCATCCTTGTCAGGCTCATAACGCCAAATCTCACCTGTATAGGAAGAGCCATAAATACGCCCCTTATTATCCTTAATTAGTCTGCATGAAGCGAATTCAGATATTTTCCCATAATCTCTGACTTCATTGGTTTCCAGGTTCAATCGATAGAAATGTCCCCTCATATAACCCAAAAAATAATAATATTTGGGATCGTCGCCTAATATCCCGCCATATATGCTCTCTCTCGGAACAGGGATTCCTTTGATCGTCACTTCGTTCGTATCTGGATCTACAATCATAACGATCGAGCCCTGATAACCTTCCCATGTATGTTCATAATGCTGTTCGTATAGCCATTTTTTGTGGCTAGGAGCAGGTGAAGTATTATGTGTAGCCATAATTAGCTTACCATCTGGCAGAAAATCGATGCTCGTATGAATTTTACTTGGCGGCATCTGCTCAGAATTCACAATCCATGCCTTCTCCACATCAACAATAAGCCTTACATCCCCCGTTTCAGGATAATACTCATATAATAGAGCCGATAAAGGCATTACAGTCTCACCACAAATACTAATATAAAATCGCCCATCTGGAGACCGAACAAAGTCCCAGACGGAATCATGGCCCTTTTCATTAGGAAGCTGCGTAAATCGGACATGCTCTCGTTGTATCTCGGCGAGTAAATTGGGTTTCATATATAAACCCCCTTCTTCAACATTTATGAATAATGTATATGGAGCTCTGGCGTTTGCAGCCTTCGTCCCTGAAACAAGGATTCAACAGCATAATTAATCATGCCGGATGACAAAAAAACGCGTTCAATCGGAAACTGCTCTTCTCCAGTGATTATGAATTGCTCAATTAATTGTGTTAATCGATCAAAATGCTTAAACGGCCGTTCGTCATTACTATCACATTTAGCCGTGAATACTCCCTGCTTATTACGGACAGAAAAGCTCCAAAAATCAGTCAGCTTCTCTTGCTGAAACACATAACCCTTAGTGCCATCTAAATATTCAACGGTAATTAGAAATGTAGGCTCATTTAGCTCAGAAGGATGCTTAAATGCTGCCCCGTTTGCTTGCTTTAAACAGTTAATCAACAAATCCTCCGGCCATTCCCCGCGAGCCATAGCCTCCCAAACGGCAGCTCCCTCAAGCGTGCTAATTGAGGCAATTCCAGTTTCTCCTCCTGCACGGTGCTCCGCCACGGATTGCAATACTTCTAGAGCATGATAGCCATAGGCTTCGACTAATGTCGAGAAACTGAGCACGAGCCACTCGTTGGAGGCTTGTAATTGCTTAAGCTCAATTGCTGGAATATGTGGGGTATGGGGAATCGAAGAACCTGCCATAAATGGGATTCCCCTATTCTTCACTTGTTGATAGACCCATACTGTGTCCTCGATCTGGTAAGAGAAGTGCTTATCCGAGAATATAGGCACTTGTATCTCAAGCTTGTCCAATGCACGTAATACAGCCTCCAACATTCGGCGACGCGGATAATGAATTCGACCCTGCTCGTCCTTCAGATAATCTCCATGCTCTGCGATGATGATAACACCATCCAGTCCACCCTCTGCGTAAGCTGTCTCAATAGCTTCCTCGATCGTAGAATATATAGGTATGCCGCATCGCATAGCTTCTGTTCTGCTCATATCATTTTCCGGTACTTGATCGGTATAAATAGAAACAACTTCTATAGAAGGGCTATAATTCATATCACCTAGCAATCTGCCGAGGATCACATCAGCATGGGAATTGAAACGATATTCCGTCACGATAGCAACTACCCGTTTGGCGTTTCCTTTCGGCATAGGATTTCTCTTAAACAGCTTATTCCCCTCCTGCCTTCATGGCTCTAACGGTATCAATCAACCAATTGGCTACGCTATTTACAATGGCATCAAGGTACTGCTGACCCTTAGCGGCTGTAGCCCGATCTGCTGCATCCGTATATCCCTGATGGCCTGTCAGCTCCTTATGCTTGCCAATAAATGTACCGGGAGGCCCCGAGTTAATCCATTCTCTTGCCAAATGCTGTGACACAGCAGGCTCATTACGTACTAAATCTGGTCTCAAGGCCATAATAACAGCGGTTTCAAAACCGCCGGCATGGCCGGGAACCATCCCCATTTCAGATGCATTTAAAGCGGCTAACTCTTGATTAGCCACATTCCAATAGGAGGCAGCTGCAGTCCAAACGGGATGATAGACTGCCAAATCATTTGCGGTTTGAATCATCATGGAGTGGTTTCCGCCATGGGCATTCAGAAATATTATTTTCCGAAAACCATCTGTGATCAGACTTTCCCCGATATCACGCAGCATTTGCAAATAGGTGGAAGATTTAAATGAAATCGTTCCTCCAAACGTCAAATGATGCTCAGAACAGCCAATTGTCACAATCGGAGCCATTAAAATCGAAACCTCCGCTGAAGCTTGCCTAATGGATTCTGAAGCAATATATTCGCAAATCAAACTGTCCGTATATACAGGAAGCTGCGGTCCGTGCTGTTCCGTAGCCGCTAAAGGAATAACAATGGCATAACCTGCTCTCGCCTTCTCGTTAATCTCTTCCCTAGTCATCTCATGCATGAACAACTGTGTCATAGCCTCAGCCCCCCAGTGATTCCATAAGCAGAACTTGTCACATAGGACGCCGCATCCGAAAGCAGAAAAGCAGCAACCTCATTAATTTCATTCGGTTTTCCGCTTCTTCCAATCATGCTGTCACTTTTCATTTTCTCCTTAAATTCCTCGGAAGACGTGTTCCAATCAAGCTCTGATCTGAAATCCCCTGGAACAATCGTATTTGCACGAATACCCTTCTCTGCATACTCCAAGGCTAGCACTCTTGTAAATTGCTCTATCCCCGCTTTCGCAGCTCCGTAACCGGCATTTCCCTCTAAAGCTGTAGATCCAAGAATCGAGGATGTGTTTACAATGGAGCCTCCACCAGACTGAGCCATTAACTCTGCTGCGTACTTACAAACAAGAAAGGTAGAAGTTAAGGTGCCATTCATTGTAGCTTCCCAGCTGGCCAAGGACTGATCTGCGATTCGCTTATAATGATTAACATAAACATTATGATATAGCCCGTCCAACTGACCAAAGTTAGCTTTAATCTCAGCAAATAACTCAGACACCCGTTGTTCGTTCGTAACATCCGCTTGAATGTAAAGCAGACGCTCTTTTTCGTACATGTCCTGCAAAGCTTTCATATCTTCGAACTGTTCATAATGATTTAAGTCGCAGGCTGCCACCTTCGCCCCTCTATCTAGAAAGAGCTTTATCGCTGCACTGCCAGCTGTACCTAAAGCGCCAGTAATGCATATCACTTTATCTTGTAACTGCAAATGATTCATCGCGAGTCTCCTTTAATTGCATCTTATTTCCATCATAAAACTTGCCCCTAATCCTGTCAACGAAAATTTATATACACGAAAATAGTTTGTATTTATGAATTAATATCGTATATACTCAGAAATATAACTATCAACAATTAGGATTATTACATTGTGCATCACCTACAGAACTTATGATTATTGTGAACAAAAGGAGGGATATGCCTATGAGGTATGTGTGTGAGAAATTGACAACAAACGGAGTCTTCACAGGTGGAATTGAGGGCCCAGCATGCGATCATGAGGGATATGTATACGCTGTAAATTATGGAAAGCAAGGAACGATTGGAAAGGTCTCCCCTGACGGTAGCGGTGAGATATGGCTGGAGCTGCCAAACGGAAGCGTTGGCAATGGTATAAGGTTTAATAGAGCCGGTGATATGTTTATAGCGGACTACGTTAATCACAATATATATCAAGTTCCAGCAGGAAGCAAAAAAATATCGATCTTCGCTCATGAGCCCCAGATGAACCAACCCAATGATATTGCAATAACGCGAGACGGCTATCTGTTCGCCAGCGATCCGAATTGGGATGAAGGAAACGGTGACTTATGGATGATAGATCCCACTGGTAAAATCACGAAGATGGAGTCTAATATGGGGACGACGAACGGCGTGGAAGTGAGTCCTCATGATGATATTCTCTATGTGAATGAATCATTACAACGCAAAATATGGGCATATGATTTGAATGCTGCTAAGGAAATAAGCAATAAGCGATTATTGATCGAGTTTGAGGATTATTCCTTAGATGGCATGCGTTGCGATATGGATGGCAATCTCTATGTCACACGTTTCGGTAAAGGAACGATCGCCAAAATATCACCAGAGGGAATCGTGCTGCTAGAAATTCCGCTGCATGGGACAGACTGCACCAATATATGCTTCGGAGGCCCTGATGGTCGTAGGGCTTACGTAACCGTATCGGATCAAGGAAATATCCAAAGCTTTCTTGTCAACACACCCGGCAGATGCTGGGGAATATGGAGGGACTAGAGTTGAAGAAGCTAAAGATTGCTGTAGCAGGAATTTTTCATGAAACAAACACGTTCGCTCCGGAATTAACGAGGGTAAATGATTTCATCAGTGAGTGGACGAGCGGCCTCCAAGCCTTCAACTCACGGTATGCGGGAACCAGAACGTCAATGGGAGGTATTATCGAAGCAGCACTCATTCATGATACGCTCTTGCTTCCTGGCGTGTACACGGCAGCGACCCCTAGCGGTCTTGTTCAAGCAGCAACTGCCGAAACTCTGCTTCAGTCCCTCGTTGAATCTGTTGATACGGAAGCAGACGGCCTTGTTCTCATTATGCACGGCGCAATGGTGTCTGAGCAGTATGCGGATTTTGAGGGTGAATGTCTACGTCGTCTAAGGCAACGGCTTGGGAAAAATCTCCCCATTGCGATGACCTTAGATCTACATGCGAATATTAGCAAAGAGATGGTGGCTTATTCAAATTTGATCGTAGGTTATGATACATATCCTCATATTGATGCCTTTGAGCGCTCATTTGAGGCCTTTGAATTGTTAGTTCGTCGAATTCGCGGTGAAATTCACCCTATTCAGAGCTATGTTCATACTGGGATGCTCGTTGTTCCACAGGGGATGATGACGGAATCCGGTAAAATGCAGGAACTGATGGAACTAGCATTCAAGCTTGAACAACACGATTCCATCCTTAATATAACCATTGCAGGCGGTTTTCCATATAGTGATGTTCCAGACGCAGGAATGGCATTCGTCGTAACTGCAAACGAAGTTCACCAAGAAGCGGACAGATGTATCTTTATATTGAAGGAATGGGCGATCGCTAATAAAGAAGCATTCAATCAAAGCTATAGCCGTCCCGCTGATGCTGTTATAGCCGCATGGCAGGAGCCCGAAGGTCCTGTCATTCTAGCAGAAGGCTCGGATAATGTGGGCGGAGGCGCACCTGCGGACGGTACTCATACTTTACTTCAATTAATTAATCCTCCACAAAAGGCGCTAGTCGTCATTTGTGATCCCGAAGCGGTTCACACGATTTTTCTTAAAGGTGTCGGTCAAACACTATCTATTCATGTTGGAGGTAAAACAGACTCCTTGCATGGAGATCCCGTGTTAGTATTCGGCAAAGTACGTTTGCTATCAGACGGCCATTATCGTCATATTGGATCCTATATGACCGGGCAACTTGCCGATATGGGGCGTACGGCCGTTCTAGAATGTGGATTACTTACGCTAATTCTCACGGAAAAACGAACCGCCCCCTGGGATCTTGGACATATCCGTTCAGTCGGACTATGGCCAGAGGATTATAAAGTCATTGTCGCCAAATCTGCTATCGCTTGGCAAGCTGCATTTGGTCCATATGCTAAAGCGGTCATTCATATCGATTCGCCAGGCTGCTGCAGTGCTAATCTGGGTCATTTTGATTACCATCATGTAAGTCGTCCCGTTTATCCTTTGGATGCTGAACCCATGCCCAGATATTTTTCTAACCATAATCGATAGTTATAAGGAGGAAACTCGATCATGTCCTATGCAAATTCCCAAAGTAAGTTAGAACAGTCCAAAAAGTATTTAGCAGGTGGAGTGGCTAGCACGCTTCGAGCAGCTATGAAACCTACTCCACTATTTGCCGCTTCAGGGAAAGGAGCTCGAATTCGTGATATAGACAATAACGAGTTTATCGACTATTTGCTGGCATACGGTCCTCTCATTCTGGGACATGCCCACCCTTCCCTAACAAGTGCTTTGACGGAAGCATCCCTAACAAGTGTAGCGTACGGTCTTCAGCATGAAGGAGAGATTGAGCTTGCTCGCTTACTTTGCGAGATTCTCCCTTGCGCCGACAAAGTGGCCTTAAGCGGTTCCGGTACGGAGGCGGTAATGCTTGCTTTAAGGCTAGCGCGTGCTCATACGGGAAGAAGAAAAGTCGTTCGTTTTCACGGACATTATCACGGCTGGTCAGACGCGATATTCACCTCTTTTCCAAGTGCGGATATGAAACAGTCAGCGAATTCTCCCGAATCTGAGGCTCAGATCCTTCCCGGTACCGGGGGACAGAGCGAAAGGAGCTTGGAGGATGTTATTCTTTTGCCTTGGAATGATTTCGAGGCTTTGGAGAAATTGCTCCGCGAAGAGCATGGACAGATTGCAGCTGTCATTTCTGAGCCTGTAATGTGCAACTCCGGGTGCATTAAACCTAAGGAAAATTACTTAGCGTTTATGCGTGCATTAACGGATGAACTGGGCATTGTCATGATTTTGGATGAAGTTATCACCGGGTTCAGGCTTGGGCTAGGCGGTGCTCATGGCAAGTATGGATTGAAGCCTGATCTCGTAACCGTAGGCAAAGCATTGGGCGGTGGAATAGCAATCAGTGCTGTAGCAGGAAACGCCGAAATCATGAAACACATTGAACTCGGAACGGTGAGCCATTTAGGCACTTTAAATGGCAATGCTGCTGCTACCGCGGCTGCTATTTCTACCCTTCGCGAGCTTGCTAGCAACGGGGGCAGCGCCTATATCCAAATGAATGAAGTGACAAATGAACTAGTTGCAGGAATTCGTAAATTACTGATTAAACACCAAATTCCCGGCATTCTAAATCGTGAGGGTCCGGTATTTCATATGATGTTCACCGAACAATCGATTGTAGAGGACTTTCAAGCATTTAATCAGCGGGATGCAGCTTTATATTCTCAATTCGCTGAGCTTATGTTAAATGAAGGTGTGTTAGTTCGCACGAACGGGCTTTGGTACGTATCTGCTGTCCATGGCCAGCAGGAGATTAAAGATACCTTGCATGCCGTTGATCATGCTCTGAAGCAGCTTAAAATCAAATAAATGGACTGGGAGATGTTGATATGAAACTTGTAAATCTTCTTAACGATAATACTAGTAATCTTGGAGTTCAAACCGATCATGGGATCATTGACCTCAAGCTCGCTCTAACCATGCATCCGTCAGATCATCATGTTAACTCTGAAATGATGCCGCTAATTAGAGGCGGACAAGAAGCATTAGGCAATTTGGAATCTTATATTGCAACGCTGCCTACTAATGCTGAATCCGCTTTTTTATTACAGGTAAATTCGGTGACATGGGCACCATGTGTTCCTGATCCGCAAAAGCTGATATGCGTAGGCTTGAACTATCGCAAGCACGCGGAGGAGACCAACTCTCCTATACCAAAGTACCCGATTTTATTCAATAAATTTAACAATTCACTTACAGGGCATCATGCAGAGGTTGTCATTCCTAACGTGACCAAAAAGCTTGATTATGAAGCAGAGCTCGCCATTATCATTGGCAAAAAAGCTAAAAATGTAAAGGTTGAGGAAGCATTGAGCTGCGTATTTGGATATACAATTGCAAACGATTTATCTGCGCGTGACTTGCAAACTCTTACACCGCAATGGATGCTAGGTAAGAGCTGCGATGGATTCGCACCGCTCGGTCCTTCTTTAGTCACGGCCGATGAGGTGGAGAATCCGAATCAGCTAGACATCCAAACCTTAGTGAATGGTGAATTGCGTCAGAACTCCAACACTAAAGATATGATCTTTCATTGTGATGAAATCATCAGCTTTATCTCGCGCCATATGACTTTGGAGCCGGGTGATGTGATCCTGACAGGAACTCCTGAGGGCGTTGTGTTCGGGTTGCCAGAGCATGAGCAAGTGTACTTGCAGGCAGGGGATGAGGTTACCGTTAGAATTAATAAGCTTGGATCGCTTACGAATCGTT
Source organism: Paenibacillus sp. FSL H8-0548 (assembly GCF_038630985.1). Classification (NCBI taxonomy): domain Bacteria; kingdom Bacillati; phylum Bacillota; class Bacilli; order Caryophanales; family Paenibacillaceae; genus Paenibacillus; species Paenibacillus sp. FSL H8-0548. The sequence continues at coordinate 1,390,206 of NZ_CP152049.1, read as the reverse complement.
TTGTGGCTGAAGGTTAATTGGACCAATAAGAACAACAAAATAAAGTAATCGAGAGGCAGGGAGCTAGCTCCCTGCCTCTCGCACCCCCGTACGTAATCAATCCCCGCTTAGCGTGAACTTAGGCTGCGCTTGTTGAAAGTTCGGATTCTCACCCGCGACCATGAGACCGCTGCCCCAGTTAATATGCACTTTCTCTGTCGGCATATCGTCAGCTGCCTTGTATTCATATAGGACATTGCGTCGTGTACGTTCACTTCGATTCGGACCAGAGCCGTGAATCGTCAAGTAATTGAAGAACAATACATCCCCCGCTTCTGCCTCGCAAGCTACTCCACTTGCGATCGGATACTCCTTGTGGTCGAGATAATGTTTGCCCACATGCGGAAGCGGACCTTGCTTATGCGTGCCAGGAATGACATGCAGACAGCCATTCTCTTCATTCGTATCATCTAGATGCACACTTGCTGCAAGCATCGTATTCTTGTCATGTGGAAAGTAAGGATAGTCCTGGTGCATCGGAAACGCCGCCCCATTCTCAGGTGGCTTAACAAGCATCTTAGAGTGGTGGATCTGCACGTTAGGTCCAATGAGCTGTGTTAAAACCGCAACCATGTTCGGATGCACCATCGCCCGTGTGAAGCTTGCATCATGATAATGAACATCATGGAAGCCCTTGAGCACGAGCTTCTTAAGCTCATCTGGCGGCAGATAGTCCCCTTGCCATGCATGATTATCCACCATCTTCGCTGCAGCCGCCCGTTGAACGATATTTTCGACACCTGCACGCATATTCTCAATTTCCTCTTTGTTGAATACACCTTTTACCAACAAATACCCGTTTTCTTGATAAAACTGCGCTTCTTTAGCTCCAATCATCTGTACATCCTCCAGACCTAATAGGCGATAATGTGTATACCCTTGCCTATTCATTATATTTCGAATACGATTTAGATGTATTTGCTCACAGGAGACAGTTTTTTACCGAAATAGGACATAAACTCGGAGGACTACCTATGAAAAGATGGAAAGAGGCGACCGATTTATTAAATCAGCACGCTCTGACTCTTCCTGGTGCAGAGCTGTCATTTCGTGTCCATTACTGGGGAATTGATCTTCAGCATTTCAATAATCCGATACACAAGCACTCCTTCTTCGAGGTATGCTATGTGCGGGAAGGCAGCGGTGATTACGAAGAGCCAGACACAGGGATGATCTATCCGCTGCGCAAGGGCACCTTCTTCTGCTCAAGGCCAGGTGTCGTCCACCAAATTCGCAGCAGCAGCGGACTAGATCTGTTACACGTTGCTTTCGAGGTCAATGAAGCCCATTCCGCACCGGATGCGGTTGAACGCTTCCGCGAGCTTGCTTCACATGCTGAGGTGTGCGTCTCAGACGCAGCAGAGCATCAAGCTGTTGCGCTGTGGACTGCCTTACTGCTGCCCGATCGTGAATCCAATCAGCTGTCAGCCTCCTACACGCGGCCGATCGCTCATGTGCTGTTATCCGCTTTCGCCGATCTTTTCTCGCCGCGCGCCCCCAAAGCTCAAGTTCATGTACGGCCAGCGGATTACCTAATTCGCCGTGCGAAGCTGTTCATTCGGGACAATCTCGATCGCCCGATTACTCTTGAACAAGTCGCTGGCTACCTGCACCTCTCCAAGCGACATGTCTCTCGTATATTCTCCGAGGGCATTCATGAATCGTTCAACCATTTCGTGCGCAAGGAAAGGGTTCAGTCGGCAGCCCATATGCTGAAGCATACATCAGTGCCAATTAAGACGATCGCCGAGGAGACAGGCTTCGGCACCGTTCACTCCTTCACACGAGCATTCTCACAGGAGCTAGGCATATCACCCGCTCGGTACCGAAACAGGATGAGTTAGTTACTTCTCTTCTACCATTCGGCCACCGATCCGTCTTTGTGTCTCCAAATCGGATTTCTCCATCGATGCGGGGATTCCGACGACATTCTACGGACGTACTCCTCATTAACTGTAATACCAAGTCCAGGGCCCTGCGGAATCTTCACATACCCATCCTCGTAGGCGAATACGTCAGGATCAGTTACATAATCCAGCAGATCATTCCCTTGGTTATAATGAATCCCGAGGCTTTGTTCCTGAATGACTGCATTATGAGCGGTCGCGTCAACTTGCAGACAAGCAGCTAGTGCAATAGGGCCTAGTGGGCAATGTGGAGCTACTGCAACATCATAAGCCTCCGCCATCGCAAAGATTTTCTTACACTCTGTAATGCCGCCTGCATGCGATAAATCTGGTTGAATAATATCCACATAACCATCTTGCAATAATGATTTGAAATCCCAGCGAGAGAACATTCTTTCACCCGTCGCAATCGGTGTGCTAGTATGATTAGCAATGTCCCGGAGAGCCTCATTATTTTCTGGAAGCACGGGTTCTTCTATAAACATCAGCCTGAAAGGCTCTATTGCTTTAGCGAGCACCTTCGCCATTGGTTTATGAACACGACCGTGAAAATCTACGCCGATGCCAAAGTTTGGACCGGTCGCTGTACGAATCGCTGCTATTCGTTCCACGACTTGATCCACCTTATGATAGCTATCAATATATTGCATCTCTTCCGTTGCATTCATCTTAATCGCTGTAAAGCCTTGCTGTTGCTTCTCCAATGCCGCTAGTCCAACATCACTCGGTCGATCCCCGCCGATCCAGGAATAGACACGCATCGAATCACGACATGCCCCGCCAAGGAGCTGGTAGATTGGGGCATTAAAATATTTTCCTTTAATATCCCACAACGCCTGATCAATCCCGGCGATTGCACTCATCAGTATCGATCCGCCACGGTAGAACCCGCCACGATACATCACTTGCCAATGGTCTTCGATGCGAAGCGGATCTTTCCCGATTAACAGATCCATAAGCTCATCTACAGCCGCTTGCACCGTATGAGCCTTGCCTTCAATTACAGGTTCTCCCCATCCAACAATCCCTTCATCCGTTTCAATTTTCAGGAATAACCACCGGGGTGGCACGATAAAAGTCTCAAACTTTGTAATTTTCAAATTAACCCTCTCCCTGTTCTCTAGCTTTCTTGATTTCCAATCTGAATTTTTGAGCTAATTCTGTAAGCTCGTCGTATCGTTCTTCCGCAATCGCTTTCATATCTGTTAAAGAGCTTCCTATGCCTACGGCCACAGCACCTGCGCGAATAAATGAGCCTACATTGTCCAACGTAATTCCACCCGTTGGCATCATCGGAATATGTCCGAGTGGAGCCGATAATTCTTTTATATAGTTAACGCCTAGCGAGGAGCCTGGGAAAATTTTGAGCAGGTCTGCCCCGTACTGATACCCCTTCACGATCTCTGTCGGCGTCATGACCCCTGGAATCGAGATACGCCCGTAATGATTGGTTAGACGGATCGTCGCTTCATCCAGGATCGGAGAGAATATGAAATCTGCTCCCGCTTCAATCGCTTCCTTCGCTGTTTTTTCATCTAATACTGTGCCTGCGCCAACTAAGGCTTTGCCTTCGTATCTCTCTTTTAATTGAGCAATAATTTCATATGCCCTTTCTGTATCAACCGTAACCTCCAGCGCTCCAACACCGCCTGAAACCAGTGCATCCGTAATCTGTATTACTTTGTTATAGGCAGGCTTTCGAATGACTGCAACGATGCCGGACTCCTTTAACCGCTTTAGCTGTTCCGCTTTATTCATGATTCTTCCACCTCTTATTGATCATATCTATATTGGATAAAACCAATAATGATACATATAGATCAGATCTTTATGAAGGTATCATAGTATCTTTATTTCTAGATGTCAATACGTAATTACAATTAGGAGGAGCTTGCACGATTATGTTAATATAGACCTAATATGAAGATACAATGGGGATTATGATGATGAGAAAAACTACCTTTTCAATAACAATAGAGATCCTAAGACAAAAAATTATTAGTAGGGAATGGCCTCCCGGATCGCGTATACCAACACTTCAAGAGATTTCTAAGGAGCTTGCTGTAAGTGTATCTACGGTAAGAGAAGCGCTGCGGACACTGGAAAGCCAAGGAAATGTCAGCATCGAACATGGACGGGGAATGTATGTACGCAACGATCCATTATTGTTAGAGGACCCTACAGCAAACCTTAAGGAACTTGGGGATATTTCTCTCATCAAATTACTGGAAGCAAGACTGCTCATTGAACCCAAACTCGCTGCCTTAAGTGCAGAGCATGCTACACGCACTCAGGTCAAGCAGCTTCGAGCGCTGGCTGACTCTATGGTTAACCAGATGGAAGAAGGGGGGCCATTTCTAGATACCGATCTTTCCTTCCATCATCTCATAGCGGAATCGGCACAGCAGCCTGTACTATTACGCATGCTCGAATCTATCTATCCCCTTCTCTCCGAAGGTCGCAAACAGACAAACACCCTGCCTCATATGCGTACCAAAGCATCCAATTATCACATCTTAATTGCGATCGCCATTGAAGAACGACACAGTGAGCAGGCAAGGCAGCTCATGCATAGTCATATTTCCGACATGATTGAAGCATTAAAGAAGTAAGTCATTTCGGCCAAAACAACCCAATGCCTGCGCGGCATTGGGTTGTTTTCACAGTATTTATATTCATTTTGCAGTGCTGGAGTAAAGCTCTGTTATTTCCTTCTCACTTAACGCTCGGTTATATACAGCCAAGCATCCTAATAAACCGTGATAAAAATTACCGATTTCACCTGAACGATTCACAGCCCCTACGGTAAAATCCGCTCCATCCTTACCTCCATCAAATATACCATCAGGGTAAGGAAATGGATTATAGCCTTCTCGACGATCCAGGACGCCATCTAAATAAATCGTTGATTCGCTTCCATTATAGGTAAACACGATGAAGTGCCATTCATCCTTTGCAACCGGTGTCGTACCAATTGCACTAGTCATACAATATTTATACCCTGGTGTAGGCCCTCCAACGGCTGATACATGGCCGCATGCTTGCTCGGAGCTATCCCAAATTTCCAAATTAATAAATAGTCCGTACTGACGCAGTTTATTCGTTTCATTCCAAATGCCTGCCACAAACTCGCAGCCGCTGCTCGTTCTTTCCGTTCTTTTGACCCATGCCGTGACCGAAAATTGAGCAGCTGCACCATGAATGTTTAACATCGGGCACTCATCTCTAGCGATGCTGAGCCATCTATGATCAGATAAATCAATCGCTTTTCCACCTGCTATAGGAGCCTCGAGAACGTCAACCGCACCATTCATTTCTTGCAGCTTATATGGATAAGGTCCTTTAGCGATAAAGCTATCGCCTTCTTTTTCCTGAAAGTCCCATAAAGAAACCAAGCCCTCTGTTTTTATAAATGAATCACTTGCTGTTAACTTATTCATCGCGGCCTCCTTATTGCTTTACGAACCATTCATTCATTGCTTTAATTGCTGTTTCTCCACCTTTAGCATTAAACTCTTCCACAAACTTATCAAATTCGGACAGATCACGTTTACCCATAATAAATTTCATTGCATTTTCTTCCATATAATTCTGCAGCTCTGTGAACTTCGTATCCCATGCCTCTACAAATGGAGCATACCCCGTCTCTTCTCTATTTTGCTTAAATGGAAGCAGCTCGTTGTAGTACGGCAAAAATCCTTTTGCTGCTAATCTTGAGTTAAAGCTTTTATCCGTATCTAGTGAAAAGTACAATGTTCTCCACGGTATTTGATTGCTTTGCTCCGCTGTTTGAACCACTTCGTTATTCTCGATCGTATAATCCTCATTTTCGATTCCGAAGGTAATTAACATATCTGTTTTGTCCTCAAGTAAAAAATTATAGTATTCGGCAGCGTTAGTTTTATTTTTAGCTTCCTTTGGAATAACTAAATAGGTCGTCGCTAATGATTCCTCTGGCAAACCTGATTTACCGTCTTGCCCAACTGGCGGTGCAATGAAATGTACCGTATCTGATTTACCTTTCTCTTCAATAGATTGATCTATTCTCATCGCATCTGCCCAATAGGTCGTAGTCATCACTGCAGTACCGTTGATCATCTTGTCTTTAACATCTTTATTAATCGCGAATTCCTTATCGATGAGTCCTTCGTCATACCAATTCTTCATTGTTCCTAGAAATTGTTTGAATTCTGGCTGTACCCAAGAAAATTCCAATTTTCCATCCTTGACAATGGTTGATGTATCTACACCAAATGCACCAGCCATTGGAGAAAAGCCTGCTTTAAATGCTCCTGGATTGGACGTAGCCACTGTAAATGGCGCAATGCCATTCTTCTCTTTAATTGTTTTTAAAGTTGTGTGCATCTCATCCAATGTTGTAGGCGCTTGCAAACCAAGCTCACTTAGTATATCTGTACGCACTAACAGACCATTTCCTACTTTTTGAGCAACCCTAATAGGTATACCATAAGCTACACCATCTAATTTAGCTGCATCTAGTTCATCCTGTGAGAATACAGTCGAAATATTAGGGATCTTTTGTTCAATTAAATCGTCTAACGGCTCAAATGCACCTTGTTGTGCCAGCTTGAAATAATCAGATTTACCTGGAATCCAGAGTATATCCGGCACATCACCCGAAGCGAGCAACACTGAGATTTTTTGTGACACGTTATCCTTTGGCAATGGCTCGTAGTTCAGCTTAAGGCCTGACCATTCACTCAATAGGTTGACTAATTTATTGTTATTAATATTATCATTACCAGTAAATTGTTCTAGCCCTGTATGATAGGTTCTCATAATTTTTAACGAACCCGATTCTGATGCTCCAGTATTTTTAGAATCATTAGAACCACATCCTGATAAGAGTGTGATCACCAGCATTGAAGCGAGTAATGCAGTAATAATTTTTCGTTTTACCATGATTATTCCCCCTATTTTTTATTATCCTTTTTCAGCACCTAGCATAATACCTTGAACAAAGTATTTTTGAATAAACGGATACACGCAAAGGATTGGGATTACGGCGCAAAGGATAGCCGCAGCTCTAATCGTCTCAGGCGTAATTTCCCGGAATACATCACTAATATTCAAGTCTGCTGTCCGCTCATCCGTTACAAGCTGTAATAAATACATCTGCATCGGCATCCATCGACGCTCAGTAATATACATCATCGCCTGAAAGAAACTATTCCAATAGCCTACTGCATAAAACATCGATATTGTAGCAATCGAAGGAACAGATAAAGGAAGATAGATCGACATTAACACTCGTATATTGGAGGCTCCATCAATTCGTGCAGATTCTTCTAAGGAGTCAGGCACCGCTTGAAAAAAGTTCCGGATCAATATCAAGTTGAATGGTGATAATGCGACAGGCAAAATTAAGGACCAAATCGAATTTAGCAGGCCTGTTTCTTTAACAATTAAATAAGTGGGAATAATTCCACCGCTGAAGAACATCGTGATAATAATCAACAGCATAAACATTCTGGACAATGGAAGATGTTTTCGCGATAGCGGATAAGCTGCTAATACGGTAATAATCATACTAATCAGCGTACCTACTACTGCCAAAAAGATCGAGTTTGTCAGAGAATGATAGAACTGTTTATTTTGCAGTACATACTCGTAAGAAAGAAAATTAAATCCTTTAGGCCAAAATACAATTTCTTTAGCTAGAACGTAGGCTTCACTGCTTAACGATTTAGCTATAATATGAATAAATGGTAAAATGATTGAAAGCGATAGCAGCGTTAGGAGAGCAGCATTTACATATTGGAAGATACTTTCGCTTCGTGTTCTAATCAATGGATACCCACCACCTGCACTTTAAAATATACCTTCTTCTCCTGAACGGCGTGCTATGCTGTTAGCAATAAGAAGAAGAACACAACCAATCGCTGATTTGAACAAGCCCGCAGCTGTCGTTAAGCCAAATTGCATTTGCCCTAAGCCTACTCTAAACACATACGTGTCAATAATGTCGGCGACGTTATATACCGTTGCATTGTACATAACTAAAATTTGTTCAAAACCAGCATCGAAAACGTTACCAATTCGAAGCAGCAATAAAATCACAATCGTTGAACGAATGCCTGGTAAAGAGATATGCCAAATTTGTCTTAAGCGATTCGCGCCATCTACCTTAGCTGCTTGAAATATTTCATCATTAATTCCGAGTAATGCAGCCAAATAAATAATGGCTCCCCAGCCCGCTTCTTTCCAATTGTCAGTAATGACTAACATCCAACGGAAGTATCGTTCATCTGACATGAAGAAAATCGGCTCAAAGCCTAACTGCTCAATAAATTTATTAATCATGCCACTGCTTGGTGAAAGAAGATCAATAACGATTCCGCCAACAACAACCCAAGAAATAAAGTGAGGGATATACGTCACCGTTTGAACTAGACGTTTAAATCGACTGAATATCATTTCATTAAGCATTAATGCGAGTAAGATCGGCGCCGGAAAACCAAACGCTAATTTCATTAAACTAATCACTACCGTGTTACGAATAACTCTAGGGAACTCAGCAAACGTAAAGAGCTCTTGAAAATGCTTCAAGCCTACCCAGGGGCTATTCATAATTCCTTTCATAATATTAAAGTCTTTGAAGGCAATGACTACACCATACATCGGTAAATATTTATACACGAGTATAAATAACAGTGCTGGAACGAGCATGAGATACAAATCCCAGTATTTCAAATACGTTGTTCCTCTACGCAAGGAACCTTTCTTCCCGATGTTAATCATTTCACCCTCCTTGCTCCATTCGGCATATGTTAACTATACAAAGCTTTATCGATCTTTCATATTCACTAAATTTGAGTTTAAACGCAACTATTTTTACTTTCGGAAGAAATCTTACTTTTTCATCTCGCTTGGTTTAATTCCATTCCAATACTTAGAAAACAGCTTAGAAAAATAATTCACATGCTTATAGCCGACCTGTTCCGCAACGTCATAAACCAAATAGCCGGCATGCAATAGTTCCTTTGCCTTCTCCATTCGCAAGCGAAGCACATATTCAGAAAATGATTCGCCAATAATTTTTTTGAATATACGACTGAGATAGGAATAGTTCACATATAAACGATCTGATAGCTCATAGAGGCTTAGTGTATCCTCGTGCAGGTTTTCATTGATATACTGGACAATCTCCGCTTTACTAATTTGAGTACTAATTTTTCTTCTTTTCGATATGGCCATACTGATGATTACGGCCATCTTCTGCAACCATTCCGCGATTTGATTTTTGCTGAGCAATAGCTGATACTCTTCAAATAGTTGATATTTATCGGCAAGCAGCTCTCTCATCGACCAGCCGTGTGTATGTGATACCCGAATAAATACATTGATCAGCCGGAGTAATATTTCCTTCGCTTCAAACGACGCCACTCCTTCATTAAAGCGAAGCTCCATAATTTTATGGACAATGTCGTTTATTTTTGACAAATCCTCTATTTCAACAGCCAGCTCCAGCTGCTTCTCCAAATCATCGAATACGAGCCAGCTATCCTGCTGCGGCACTTCATGTCGATACTGAATTCGCACATCGTTCCCTAGTACGATTCTTTCCCGAAGTGCCATCGTCGATTGCTTATAGGCTTCAGCAACATGCAAAATATGATTTACAATCGTGCCTATCCCTACACTAGCTGTAAGCTTCATCGTGTCCTTGACCGCACTAAACAGCTTCTCCAAATGAGTATTTACTTTTGTTTTCCAAATACTAAGCTCGCTTTCCTCTACACAAAATAATAAAACAATCGTCATGCCATCATTATTCTGCAATACCACTCCATCCATATCCTGAAAAATATCTCTGCTTAACGTATATAGTGAAAATTGTACGAGTGCCCGATCCTCATTAAAAAATCTAGTATTCGTTTCTGATATAGGATCCATATCAATCGTCATAGGCCAAGCATATTTAAAATCAAGATGAATGGATAATTTTTTACTTTTCGTCTCAATTTCCCACAATGCATATCTCCCATACAACCATTCCTTATAAAAGGCTTGCTGCAAGTACGGAAGATGCTCTCCCCAGCTTTTTTGCAGCAACGAAAGTTTATGCTCTTCAATTAATTCCTTCTCATGAACTTCCTTAATCTCGAGCACAGCCTCTTCCAGCTCTTCATTCGTCGCAGGCTTAATCAAATATTTGTGAACATTGTATTGAATGCTTTCTTGGGCAAACTCAAAGCTATCATAGCCTGTTAAAATAATAATTTTAATAGCGGGATAGTGCTCATTCGTATATTTTGCCAGCTCAAGCCCGCTCATATCGGGCATATTAATATCTGTCAAAATCAAATCAATATGTTCTCTCAGCAGTACAGCGATTGCTTCTGTTCCATTACCAACCGCTTCGACAACCTCAACCTGATGAATATGCCAATCGATTCCCTCAGCGACTCTCTCTCGAACATAATACTCATCTTCAACAATTAACATCCTCATCGATTGTTCCTCCTGCTGCCTGGTATGATCAACGTTGTTTTTGTGCCTATCCCTGGTTTACTTTCTATGAGTAAATCAGCAGTCTCGCCATAATAAAACTTCAATCTGGACTTCACATTTTTTAAGCCATAATAGGAATTATAATCACTCGTATGATCGTTAAGATAAAATTTACTCGTTATTTTTGCTAGCTGCTCATGAATTTTCATTAGCTCTTGTCCCTCTATTCCGACCCCGCTATCCTCGACCTCAATATGCAAATCATCCGCTACAAGCTTGGCTCGAACGATTAATTCCCCATCGTACACCATTCTACCTAAGCCATGAACGATCGCATTTTCTACAATAGGCTGCAAAATAAGCTTTACGATTTCAATATTTTTGGTATCCTCATCAATCTCATACGCAACGGTAAAATGAATAAGTCTAATTTGCTGCACGCGGATGTAATAATTGAGGTGTGTGATGGTTTCTTCGACTGTAAAGGTTTCTCGTCCTTTCCCTAAGCTTGACCGAAAAAAACGAGCTAAGTTCATAACCATTTCACTAATTTCAGTAATATTATTTTTGATTGCTACTGAATAGATCAAATCTAATGTGTTATATAGAAAATGCGGATTAATTTGTGACTGCAATAATGTAAATTCTGAACGGGCCAACCGCAATTCTTTTTCATAATCATTTTCAATCAATTGTTTTTGAGCCATAGCCATCGCATTAAAAGAATTCATCAGATAACCGAACTCATCTTTTCGATTGTGCTTAATATTGAAACTTAACATCCCGCTGCTAAACTTTTTTAACGCAGAAGAAATGATATGCAGCGGCTTCGAAATCTCGTTGTATACAAACCATGCAATAATAATCGCTAATAAGCCGCTTATGAGAATAATCAAATAGGTTATTTTCTTAATGCTTTCTGGCTGTTCAAACAGCTCTTTCTTAGACTGCTGAAACTTTATTGACCAATTTCCAAATTGCTCCTCTATATAAAAATCCGAGTTCTGTAAACTGGACTGCTTCACATTTTCTATAATTGGCAATCCATTATAATACAGAGATATGTCTGTATTCGTCGTACTATATAAGTTCTGAATCGTCTTCTCGATTGAACTCTTATCTACAACAAGCATAATAATATTAGATTCGTCACCGCCATTAAAGAAATCCAATGATCTTGTAAAATAGATGTGACCCTGCTTTAAGTGATCATTCGTATTCGAATCAGTTATTAATGGAATATGAACGACAAGTGCGCCCCCTGCTTTCACCGTATCTGCAAACCACTTTTCCTCGGAAATATTTTCCCACTTCATGCTTCCTTGCAGCGTAGAGACTCCGGTTCCACTTTCCCCATGAAGGATTGCCGCTTCTTGTATAATCGAATTTATATTCGTAAAAGCCGATAGCTGTTGTTGAACAACATGCACATCATATAGGAGCTCATCTTCCAGCGGAGAATCATTTCCTTTCCATACATCAACAAGATTCGGATTTGTACTGATCAATAAGGTTTGTTGATCCATATTTCTAACCAATTGATCTACATACTCCAGAGTCGTTAATAGCGCACCTCTAGTTCGCTCATAAATTTGATCATACATCACCCTTTGCGAATAATAATTGGCAAATAGACTTGTCGCAATGAGCGGCAATAACACGAGTAAAAACGTTATGGTTAGCTTTAACTGAATGGAATGCCTTGTCATTTTAAGTTTCATTCAATCCTCCTGAATAGATAGGCCATTAATAGAAAACAGCAAAAAGAGTGACATCATGTCACTCTTTTTATTTGACTACGCCAATTTAAATAGCTTGCGGGCGTTCTCACTAAAGATTTTTTGACGAACCTCAATGGGGAATTGCTTCAAAATTTTAGTTGGGTCATCGAAATCCCAGTGCGGGTAATCGCTAGAGAATAGCAGCATATTTTCCGCATCAAACATTTCAAATATCATTTTTAAATGCTTCGGATTATCCGGCTCTTCGATCGGTTGAGTCGTTAGGAAGCAATGATCGCGTACATATTCGCTTGGCATTCTTTTCAGCCACGGATTCGCTGCTCGCAGCGCTTTAAAGTTTTTATCTAATCTCCAAAGCAGGGGAGGCAGCCATGCAACTCCGCCTTCACTAAATACCACTTTGAAGTTAGGGAATTTCTCGAATACCCCTTCACATACAAAGCTTACTAGATGCGCCATGTAAGTCTGAGGCAAGCACGTATGCCACTCTAAATAATTCGATACATAGCCAACAGCTGTCGGTGGATTAAATATACCTGCTCCTTCGGCACCGGGATGAATGACCAATGGGACATTATTACGTTGGCAGGCCTCGTAGATCGGATGAAAAAAACGTTGTCCATACGGCATACGAGAGCCGCCAACGATCGTTACACCAACCACATCGGGATGTGGTGCTATTCTATCAATTTCTAAAGCTGCCTGATAGGGGTCTTGGGTAGCTATACAGAGCAAACCTTTGAATTTCGAGCTTTTTGGCAGCCATTCTGCAATCATGTAATCATTATATGCCCGGCACAGTGCAGCCGCATAATCTGCATCAGCGAAGGAAGAAACACCAATAATAGCATCGCAGCAAAGAATCGCATAGTCCATATTGTAGGGCTCAATCAGCTGCTTAATCATAAAATCAGGATCTGAGCCCACTGGAAATCCGCCAGGCGGATTGGCATCCTTCCGTTTATTGCCGATCGGACTTACATAAGGAAGCCCCCCTCCGCGAAGAAAGGCCTGGCTTCTCCACGTTTCATCCATATAGGGCAGCAAGTCATCAATCGATCGAAACGTATTATGCACATCACAGTCAATAATCGATAAAGCTTGTGTTTCTTGAATCATAAATAAACCTCCTTATTTTCCTATTGAGAGATAGATTATGTTGTCGGCCACTTCTACGGGATAGCTGCGTACTCTGACTTTTTCACTAAATAATGATTTCCCCGTCTTTAGATCAAACTCCCAGCCGTGCCAAGGACATCTAATAATCTCTTGATCACGACCATAGATAAACTCGTATACGTTAGATTCCAAATTTGTTCCGCATACCGGTCCCTTGCAGAGCTCTGCTCCTTGATGAGGGCAGTAATTGTGGACGGCATAAAAGGTTCCATGTACATTGTACACACCAATGGAGCGCCCTTCTACTTCAACGACAATATTGGCCCCAGTTGGAATGTCTTGAACTTTCGCGACCTCATACAATGCCAACTGCCACACCTCCATCGTAATAAATATTACAAAATATTATTTTTTGTTATATGATTGAGACTACTTATTCTAACAACCTGAAGGTGATCCTATGCTGGAACTACATTCTGTTCATCTAGATGATATGCATCCTAACTGGCGTATTGAAGAAGCTGCCACACCATTCCATATTCTCATCCTTCAATTAAAAGGTGAGGCTCTCTACTTCATTGATGGTGAAACGATAGAGCTATCGAAAGGGGATCTCTTATATATCCCTGCTGGCACTGTCCGCTCTGGAAAAAACAGCTTAGCTGGTCCTCACAAAAAATATTCTGCTCATTTTTTAATTAATGAACCTGCGAAGCTTCCCTTCTATCAGAATAAAAAACCGTTTAAAATTAAGCTTAATTTATTCAACTACATGCAGCAGCGCTTCTCATTTCTTGTGCATCAATGGTTGACTAAACTACCCGAGTATCCTGTTATTTGCGAAGGCATCGTAATTGAGATGCTTGGCCATGTAGCACGTGATAGTCAGATGAAACAGTTCTCTCCCACTAAGGTTAGATTAGTAAAAGAAATGCAAAGCTATTTGCTCCATCATTTTAAAGAAAAAGTAAGTATTTCAGCTCTAGCCTCGGAGCTCAATCGAACACCAAATTATCTTACAAATACTTATAAAGAGATTACTGGATTTACGCCTATATCTTATGTTCATCATTTACGCATTCAAACAGCCATTCAATTATTGCAAACATCACCTATTACCATTCGAGAAGTATCCGATCTCTTAGGGTACAGTGATCAATCGCATTTCAATAAAATGTTTAAGAAACTAATGGGTTATCCCCCTTCCGTTGTTAATCACAATTAACTTATCGGGTATAAGAAAAGTATACGCTTGCAATGAAAAGAGAACGATATATGAAATCACTTCTTTTAGTATGTTTCTACACTAATCATTCATTTTTTTTCGTACGTGAATATATTTAAAAGCAGCCCGTCCTCTACCTGAGGAACGAGCTGCTTTTTTAGTTAATGTAAAATCAGGGCTATGACAGTGCTAATCGATGGAAACTTATTTCTTCAAGCTCCCTATTTATTCATTCCTTACGCCCGCTTCATATTGCTGCTATGTCCCGGGGAGAGCTTGGCAGCAGGGTCCACATATACCTTGGCGTTATTAACCGCGGTTGGGGCCTCACCAAATCCCACAGCGATTAGCTTCAGCTTGCCCGGATAGGTCGTAATGTCTCCTGCCGCGAAAATACCAGAAATATTCGTTTCCATCCGTGTATCGACCACGATAGAGCCATTCTGAATATCGATTCCCCAATACGCAATAGGTCCAAGCGACGATACAAAGCCATAGTTGACGATAACTGCGTCAACGTCCAGCCTTGTTTCTTCTTTCGTCTTCACATCCGCAAGCGTAACGGATTCAATTGCTTCATCACCATGAAGCGCTGTAATCTCCTTCAACGTAAGAACACGAACCTTTGATTTCATAAGATTCTCAACGCTGTGCTCATGTGCACGGAATTTATCTCGGCGATGGATGAGTGTTACCTGCTCCGCGATGGGCTCCAGCATAAGCGACCAGTCCACCGCAGAGTCCCCGCCTCCGCTGATCAACAGCTTCTTTCCCTTGAAGCGCTGCAAATCATCCACGAAATAATGCAAATTTTTCTTCTCAAATCGTGCCGCTGCGGGATGCTCTAGCCGCTTAGGCTCAAATGCGCCTACACCGCCTGTAATAATAACTGCTTTTGCAAAATGCACCATTTTATCCGTTACGACCTCAAAGAGACGCTCGTCATGCTTAATGATATTCAGCACCTTCTCCTCCAGAGCTATATCCGTTGGAAAATGGCTTAATTGCTCCTTTAAACGGTCAACTAGCTCTTGTGCGGTCACTTTCGGAAAACCGGCAACATCATATATATATTTCTCGGGATAAAGTGCTGCAAGCTGCCCGCCCAGCTGCGGCATAC
This sequence comes from Paenibacillus sp. FSL H8-0548, assembly GCF_038630985.1. NCBI lineage: Bacteria > Bacillati > Bacillota > Bacilli > Caryophanales > Paenibacillaceae > Paenibacillus > Paenibacillus sp. FSL H8-0548. Next base: position 1,374,579 of record NZ_CP152049.1, on the reverse strand, counting down.
TTTCAATCAACTTAACCGTGGCTTGACGCATTCCACCGTAAAAGGCAGCGAACAAGCCTGCAGGGCCGCCTCCCACAATTAAAATATCAACTGGATTGCTTCTTGAATAATGGCTTAACAATCGAATAACCTCCATCAACCTTAGTTTGTCCCTCTCATTTTACGATTCCAAGTGAATGCTAGTCGATGGATGCTTCTACATTAATTTGTATGAAACTACGATTTATTAGCTGCTCATGACCAATACAATGAACAAAGAGGCTTCCCTAAGTTCGGTGAACTCATGAAAAGCCTCTTTGCAGCTCGTTTACTTTACACCCTCAGATCGTCCACTCACTAGGGAATCATACAATAGAAGGAGCTTTTTGGATGGACGAATGCCCAATTCCTTCTTAAGATGTTTCACATAATCAATATATCGAGCCGTTAGCCCCTTCTTGTCTTCTTCAATAGCGTGCTTCCTCATGAGCAGTCCAACGACTGATTCATCAAGCGGATTGCGTTCATGAAGTTTGAGCAGAAGCTTGGAAGCCGTAGCCGTATTCGATAGAGCAAGAAGCGTCTCAACTAGCTTGATAACGAAGGCAGCATATCGTTCGGCCAATCGATCCGTTTCATGGATGGCCCAAACGTACGCCTTGCTGCCAAATAGTTCTCCAGTATAAAGCTTTTCGACCATAAGCGCTTCCTCGATGCATTCGCTATCAGAGCCAATATTTCCAAGTTTACCCACTAGACGCTCAAATTCTTCGTAGTCGATGACCGCAGCATTCAGTTCGAGTACATAACCGTCATTCTCCGATCGAATGGTTTCGCGAAGCCCAATAGGCTCGAGCGACTTGCGCAGCTGGTAGACGGTTGTATTCAAATATTTCTCAGCACTTATTCTTTCCATCCCTGCAAAAATATCCGTGACCAGTCGAGAGCGTGAGATTCGTCTGCCACGGTTCAACAGCAAGTAAGCAAAGAGCTCCGCGCTTTTGCTGGAAATCCACTTCACGCGTCCCGTTTCGTTCCGTACGAAGAAATCACCTAGTACAGCAACACTAACCCGGCTAACATTAGCAGGCTGCTGCGCTTGAACCGTTTTTCTGCTTTCAAAAGCACGGTTAATCGTCCTCTCAAGACGCTCCTGGGTAACTGGCTTCACCAAATAATCTAGTACGGACAACTCGAAAGCCTTTAAGGCGTAATCCTTATGTGAGGTGATGAATACAATTTGTGTCTTGCAGCCGGCTGCATCCAGCTTGGCAGCGAACGTTAGTCCACTGTCACCCGGCATAGAGATATCCACGAACGCAAGCTCTACGTCGGCATGATCCTGCAGAAAAGCTGCTGCAGCATGCGTATCTGTAAATACTCCCGCTATTTGCAGCTCGGGATATTTCCCTAGCATTTTCCGCATAATCAAGTGCATGACAGGCTCATCATCTACTAAAATGACTTTCATACGCTTTCACCTCCGCTCCTTCGCTATCATTCATACCTCTGCCGCTTGCGGATCCAGGCAGCGTGAATAAAAATGTCGTCCCTTGCCTTGGCGTGCTCTCAAAACGCAGACTTCCGCCATGCATCCGTAGAAATTCACGGGTAAGCACGAGACCGAACCTCATCTCTCCCCCGTCTTCTCCGCTAGCGAATCTAGGCTCCTTGAAGAACAGCTCATCATGACGAAGGAGCTCCGCAGTCTCATCACTAATGCCAATACCGTTATCCCTTACGAATACGGTCACCAAATCTCCCTCGATGGACGCTCCGATCTCGATTTCTCCACCAATTTCGGTATATTTCATCCCATTAGACAGCAGATTGCGGAAAATCAGATCAAGCATTTCTTTATCCGCGTTTATAGTAAGCCTCTCATCGATTGTTTCCATCATACGAATATTCTTCATACCTGCTCTTGCACTCGCAAGCGATAACGCCTGACGTACAACCTGCTGTAAGTTCCAATCAAGGGGGCGAAAAGCAACTTCTCCATTCTGACTGCGATACCAATCCAGCAGATTGTCAACGAGATGGAAGGTGCTGCGGACTTGCCGCCTAATCTCTTGAAAAACCTCGGCACTCGCGATATCCGTATCCGTAGGTTCTTCAGCCAGCAGCTCGGTCAAACTAACGAGAAGAGCAATCGGATCACGTATGTCGTGAGCCATCACAGTAAACAGCTTGTCCTTGAAGGCATTGAGCTGGGATAGCTGCTCAGACTTCTCCCGCAGCCGCTCCTCCTTCTCCTTCATCTCTGTAATGTCGCTTAGCATTAACATTTTCCCGATGGGAGTCACTCCCGTGTCGTAAATATAAGTTAAGCTGCAAATATAATAGCTGTGCCGATCATCGAATATACGCTGTAGAGAAAACCGCTCATCTTGATAAATCATTTTGTCCATCCGCTCAATCAGCTCGGGACTAGCCGACAGCAACTCCTTGCCTGGCGCAGGAAAGCTCTGCACAAGTCCGAGTTCAGGAAACACCTCTTCAGCCGCTTGATTGTGGTTCACGATCTGATCCTCATAATCTAGCAGAATAACATCTTCCCGAATCGTATCGAACATTTTGGCATGAGCAAGCGGTGTTAAACGCAGCAGCCCGAAGCGGAAAATACCCCAAGCATATACTACTCCCGACACAGCAAATCCGAATGGCGTGAAATCGATGATTTTGCTGAACATGTAGCCGACATTAAACAGCATAGGGGTTGCCGCTCCCAGAATGAGGACGACGATCTGCTTCCGTACGATAGGCAATGCCCGCAGGTACATGGGAATAAACAGAAAGATGCCCAGCAGCAAAATGGTGTAATTGTAGACCGCATGAACCGCATACCATGATCCTTTCACGGTGTTGTACAACGGAACCGTATCATTCACGTTCAAGACATATTCTTTATAAATAAGATGATGCCAATCGTTGGTAAGATGGAGGAGGTAGGTTACCGTCGGAACGAGAAACAACAGTACCGTGATCAGTTTCCGATTACGAGCTGCAGCACCGGTAAACTGGATGACCAGCAGAAGCCAGAACGCGGAGACGAAGGAGATGCCCAAATATTCGATTTGAAATGAGAGCTTCACGCCCCTTAAGCTGCCGCTCGTAATCTCGAACGCATAACCGAGCGCATAGCAGGACGCCGCTATCATCATATATAGCATCGTTCTCGCCACCAGCAAATGGCGTTTCCGGTAGGACAAGAACGACACGAATAACATCAGCGCCGTCGCAAAGCATAGCAGTATCGACATCCATTGTCGTGTGTCCATGACGGCGCCCTCCCTTTTTTCGATTTGTCTATCATTCGACAAAATTGGCTAAAATCCTTGTATTTGGTATTTAAGACATCAAAATGCTCCCCTTCAGGCAGCAGGTTTTATTACTTACCTGTCTAACTGAAGGGGAGCCTATCCAAGTTCAGATTGAACTTGTGAGAAAACCATATTCATTTAACTTAAACAAGATCAGACTTTTTAAGAAGCCGTTGGATCATGACTGCAACCTCTGCTCGCGTAAGGTATGCTTTGGGAGCAAGAAGCTCATTAGGTCTACCTATAATAATTCCAGCTTGTACAGCGTCTGCTATACTCTCCTTTGTCCATTGCGATGCACTAGCCGCATCTTCAAATGAGCTTATCCACTCTCCCGCAGGCTGTGTCAGCAATTTCTCTTTCAGACCTGTAATTTCCATCGCTTTTGCAATAATATACATCGCCTGTTCTCTGGTAATCAGATCATTAGGACGGAAGGTTCCGTCTTCATAGCCACTAATTAATTGGTACAGATAAGCTGTATTAATTGAGCTGCTATACCACTCCGATTGCCTTACATCTGTGAATGGAGTTACACTATTCTCCAATTTCAGTCCCAATCCACGAACAATAATTTCCGCAAATTCAGCACGAGTAATATTTTGATTGGGATTAAAACTATCCGTACCCACTCTGTTTATAACCATGCGAGAACCCATATCGTTCGCCGCTTCTTCGGCCCAATGCTTGTCCACATCCGAGAATATAATTGGATTCCATACAACCGTGTACATACTGTTGGTCAGACTGCTAATTTTTGCGTGGTATGTTTTATCCACTTGGATGATTTGGGTTGGAACATGTCGAACAGTTCCGTCCATCTCAACAACTACGCCTGTTGTAATCTTATTAGGATCCACACCTTCTGGAATCGCGATAGTTCGTACAACGTAGTCCTTGAACGCTGATACATCAACGATAACATCGCCATATACAGCCTTTACAGTAAAGTTAATTGTCGGTGATACAATTGTAAAATTTCCAATCTTCGCTGCATTTTCAACTATTTTAATCATATCTGCAGTTGGTAGAGAAATCTCGACTTGGAAAGTGATATCCAGCAAATTAATTGACTTTCCGATTTGCTCAGATACAAAATCTAAATCGATTTGATCAATAGGAAGCGTATACGTAGCTTTATCAGTATGCAAGGCTAGAATGGTCAGATTGTCTATCATGAGCTTGACCATCTGACCATTCAGATCAACTTTAATCTTATCTGAATTACCGTTTACTTGTATCGTGACTACTGTAGATAGACCTTCATCCGCGATCCTCTCTATCAATTTGTCCTGATCGAGGATAACTGTTGTCACTGTTTGACCAGCTATATTGGTTGTAATCGCCTTACCAAAACTCTCAACTTTACCATTGATTAGAACGTCGATGCTCGTGTCCAATTTCTCTGGTGTAGTTGAATTCGACGGTACCGAGTTCACTGTAAAGCTCACTTCGAAGCTCTCGCTGATGCCATTATCCGCGGTAAAGGTCACGGTCTCCGTATGGGTACCTGCCGACAATCCTGTCTTCGGTCGAATTTGGAGAATCGCAGAATTCGTTCCTGCCCCTAATGTATCCGCTGGCAGTGTTCCTGCCATAAATGCATTGCCGCTATAGCTGATCGCTAGATTCGTGATCGGCTCCGTGCCTACCTTTGTTAAGGTCAAGGCCAGCGAATCCGTATAGAACCCGTATCCTACATTTCGAGCATCGAATGTGTGGGTACCTGTCACCGATAAGCCTAGCGTTGACGGTACCGAGTTCACGGTAAAGCTCACTTGAAAGCTCTGGCTGATGCCATTATCCGCGGTAAAGGTCACGGTCTCCGTATGTGTGCCTGCCGACAATCCTGTCTTCGGTCGAATTTGGAGAATCGCAGAATTCGTTCCTGCCCCTAATGTATCCGCTGGCAGTGTTCCTGCCATAAATGCATTTCCGCCATAGCTGATCGCTAGATTCGTGATCGGCTCCGTCCCTACCTTTGTTAAGGTTAAGGCAAGCGGATCCCCGTAGAACCCGTATCCTACGTTTCGAGCATCAAATGTGTGGGTACCTGTCACCGATAAGCCTAGCGTTGACGGCACAGAATTCACTGTAAAGCTCACTTCAAAGCTCTGGCTGATGCCATTATCCGCAGTAAAGGTCACGGTCTCCGTATGGGTGCCTGCCGACAATCCAGTCTTCGGTCGGATTTGGAGAACCGCAGAATTCACTCCAGCTCCTAATGTATCCGCTGGCAGTGATCCTGCCATAAATGCATTGCCGCTATAGCTGATCGCTAGATTCGTGATTGGCTCCGTGCCTACCTTTGTTAATATCAAGGCCAGCGAATCCGTATAGAACCCGTATCCTACATTTCGAGCATCGAATGTGTGGGTACCTGTCACCGATAAGCCTAGCGTTGACGGCACAGAATTCACTGTAAAGCTCACTTCAAAGCTCTGGCTGATGCCATTATCCGCAGTAAAGGTCACGGTCTCCGTATGGGTACCTGCCGACAATCCTGTCTTCGGTCGGATTTGGAGAATCGCAGAATTCGTTCCTGCCCCTAATGTATCCGCTGGCAGTGATCCTGCCATAAATGCATTGCCGCTATAGCTGATCGCTAGATTCGTGATCGGCTCCGTCCCTACCTTTGTTAAGGTCAAGGCCAGCGAATCCGTATAGAACCCGTATCCTACATTTCGAGCATCGAATGTGTGGGTACCTGTCACCGATAAGCCTAGCGTTGACGGTACAGAATTCACTGTAAAGCTCACTTCAAAGCTCTGGCTGATGCCATTATCCGCAGTAAAGGTCACGGTCTCCGTATGGGTACCTGCCGACAATCCTGTCTTCGGTCGGATTTGGAGAATCGCAGAATTCGTTCCTGCCCCTAATGTATCCGCTGGCAGTGATCCTGCCATAAATGCATTGCCGCTATAGCTGATCGCTAGATTCGTGATCGGCTCCGTCCCTACCTTTGTTAAGGTTAAGGCAAGCGGATCCCCGTAGAACCCGTATCCTACGTTTCGAGCATCAAATGTGTGGGTACCTGTCACCGATAAGCTTAGCGTTGACGGCACAGAGTTCACGGTAAAGCTCACTTGAAAGCTCTGGCTGATGCCATTATCCGCGGTAAAGGTCACGGTCTCCGTATGGGTGCCTGCCGACAATCCAGTCTTCGGTCGAATTTGGAGAATCGCCGAATTCGTTCCTGCCCCTAATGTATCCGCTGGCAGTGTTCCTGCCATAAATGCATTTCCGCTATAGCTGATCGCTAGATTCGTGATCGGCTCCGTTCCTACCTTTGTTAAGGTCAAGGCAAGCGGAGCCCCGTAGAACCCGTATCCTACATTTCGAGCATCAAATGTGTGGGTACCTGTCACCGATAAGCCAAGCGTTGACGGCACAGAGTTCACGGTAAAGCTCACTTGAAAGCTCTGGCTGATGCCATTATCCGCGGTAAAGGTCACGGTCTCCGTATGGGTACCTGCCGACAATCCTGTCTTCGGTCGAATTTGGAGAATCGCCGAATTCGTTCCTGCCCCTAATGTATCCGCTGGCAGTGTTCCTGCCATAAATGCATTTCCGCTATAGCTGATCGCTAGATTCGTGATCGGCTCCGTGCCTACCTTTGTTAAGGTCAAGGCAAGCGGAGCCCCGTAGAACCCGTATCCTACGTTACGAGCATCAAATGTGTGTGTACCTGTTACCGATAAGCTTAGCGTTGACGGTACCGCTGCGTGTACAAATTGCCCCTGAAAATTAAGCAAAATCATGACAATAGTTAACAAGATAGCTATTGATTTCTTCTGAATCTTGGTTGACCATATTCTGTTTCCAACTGCTCGTCCCTGCAAAATAACCCCTCCCAAGTCAATATAAGATGTAGTATTAATATTCGTCATAACCTTACAAAATCCTTGATAAAAAATGAAAAATTAGTATTTTTTTGAAACTTTATTAGTTGAACTTGAAAAATGAAGTGTAAGCGAAGCGTGAAGAGCGTTCTGGAGAAACAAAGTGCCTACTACATTGCTCCTTAAAAATCTTTATTTCATACTACTTCTTAGACCTAGATTTCAAAATCACAATTAAACCTCCGATGCAAATTCCAACAATAGCCCAACCTGCAATAAACAATATTGAATTCATGGTGTATCCCCCTCTTTAATCCAGATCTATCGTCTTCCGTTCTTACATACCTTTACTATTCCAAATATAATACGATTAAGTTGGTTCATTGTCTCATTCATTTAGATTTTTACTATAAATGACTAAAAGCTATTTATCGTCCAATATGCGGTCGTTTTACGTGAGATTTTGAATTCATGATACTACTTCTGTTACGAGATGAGTTTCAATCCTATAGCAGCACCTAAAACCATAGCTATAAAAAAGATTCTTCTCCAGTCTTTAGACTCGCCATATAAATACATTCCTAATATCGCACCGCCAGAAGCGCCAATTCCTGTCCATATAGCATACGTTGTCCCCATAGGCAGAGTTTTCATCGCGTAAGCAAGAAATAGAAAACTAGCACCAAATCCAGCAATCAACAGAGCTAAGGATTGCCAATTACGGTCTTTGTGCATTTTATTTATCATTGCTACACCAAACATTTCAAAAAGCCCAGCTAGTATCAAGGATACCCATGCCATTAGGACTCAGCTCCTTCCTGAGGTTTGTCTTTTGTAACTAGCTTCAACCCAATGACACCTACTAATAAGATTAGGATTAAAACAATTTTACCCACTTTAAATGCTTCTCCAAAAAATATAATTTCCGAAAAGACAGTCCCTGCGGTACCCAGTCCTACAAAAACCGCGTACACAGTCCCTACAGGAAGCTTTCGTCCTGCCATAATCATTAAATAAAAGCTGATAATAATAGAAACAACAGTTCCTGTCCAAGACCATAAATCATCTGCATGTTTTAAGCCAATAACCCAAAACACTTCAAAAAATGCAGCAATAAATACTTTAATCCAGTTTGTATTCATGAAAATACACCTCCGCTTTTTATTATTACCAAAATAAAAAAAAGCCCAAGAGACAACTGTTATGCAAACAGTTTCTCCCAGGCTTTTATCCTTCCGTGACACAGCATAGCTGTGAGTTTTCTCTCGGACCAGACCAACATATGTGCCGCGGAACCCTAGAAAACATTTATTTATTTAATTATTTTAAATTATACATCCATCTGAGATTAAAACAAGTCTTTTCAAATAGCACGATTGTTCTTTCGATTAACTCGACAGCTCCATCCATAACGCGATAAGTGTATCAAGCTGTGACTGCAGCTCCTCTCGTTCTAGCCACTTTGATTCAAGCAGAGCCGCGTCACCAATTTGATCTACATGCTGCAGATCTGCATCCGAAATTGTCAGCTTCTCTTCAAGCGCAGCGATTTCAAGCTCCAACTTTTCACATCTACGTTCATTAGTAAGTGAAGCCGTGCTGCTTGCAACCACTTTCGTATTCCGCTGCTGTCGAACAGGTTTACGCGGTGCTCCGCTTACAGGCATACAATCTTCAGACGCTCGGTCTCTATAATGCTCCTTAAAATCATCATAATTACCGAGATATGTGGAAATCGTGCCTTGCTTCAGCTCCCATACACATTTTGCCAAACGATTTATAAAATATCTATCATGGGAGATCGCTAGTATCGTTCCTGGAAAATCCTCCAAAGCCTCCTCCAATGCTTCGCGTGAAGCCATATCGAGATGATTTGTAGGCTCATCTAACAAAAGCAGATTTGGCTTTCGCATCACAAGTAAGGCTAACCTCAGACGAGACCATTCTCCGCCCGAGAGCATTTGCAGCGGCTTGAATACGTCAGCTCCATAGAATAAATATTTTGCCAGCATATTTCGAGCTTCGCCTTCCTCTAAATTCCCTTCCGATTTAAAATGTTCCAGTACAGTCAGCTTGTTATCCTTTACCAACTCCTGCTGAGCCAAATACCCAATCTCCACACGAGCTCCTTGCACCACCACACCAGCGTCCGGGGTAATCATTCCTTGAAGCAGCTTAAAGAGCGTTGTTTTCCCTGAGCCGTTATCCCCCAATAGTACAATCTTCTCACCATACAACAGATTGCCCTCGGCTCCATTCAAAATCATTTTCTCTCCAAATTTCTTGGTCACACCTTCGAAGGTAATGACCTTGCGACCTGAGCGATCGAGTGGATTAAGCTCGAAATCTGCCGATCTTCGTTCCATGACGGGACGTTTTACCGCCTCCAGCTTCTCCAAAGCTTTGCGAATGGAAGCTGCTCGTTTGAAAAACTTCTCGTTTCCACCAATGCCTCCCCATTCCTCCAGTTGTCGAATCGTTTCTTTCATTTTTTTCATCGTCTTTTGCTGCTCTTGAAACTGTGCGAACTGCTGCAGAAGACGCTCTTCCTTCTCCTTCAAATACCCGTTGTAGTTGGTATGATACGTAAATGCCTCTCCGTCTTCCAGCTCGATCATTTTTGTACCGACGGTATTAAGAAAATAGCGGTCATGCGATACGATGACACAGGCGCCTTCATATCGCTGAAGAAACTGCTCCAACCACTCTATCCCCTTAAGATCCAAGTGGTTTGTCGGCTCATCCAATAAAAGCAAATCAGGACGGACAACCAGCTGTGATGCCAGAACAATTCGTGTCTTCTCCCCACCAGACAAACTTCCGAAACTACGCTGATAGTTGCTTTGATCAATTTGCAATCCGTTCGCTACTTGGTCAATAGCTGTATCCATTTCATAGCCGCCGCCTTGCTCGAAGCGATCCTGAACTACTGCATAGGCCTGGAGCAGCCTATCCAGCATTTCCGGATTTGCTGCCGCCTCGGCGCTTGACATCTGTTGCTCTAAGGCCAGCATTTCCTGCTTCGTGACCATGAGTTGTCGATAACCATAGGACAACACCTCATACACACTCAGTTCCTCAAACTCAGCAGGAATTTGTGGCAAATAACCGATTTGCAAATCCTTCTGAATCGCAAGCATACCCTCGTCTACTTTTTCATGGCCTGAAATTAAGCGAAGCAGCGTTGATTTCCCGCTTCCGTTGCGGCCGATCAATCCAACCTTCTCATCATCCTTAAGCTGAAGCGTTATTCCGTCCAGAACTAGGTTTGCTGCATGATATTTCTTTATATTTTGAACATTAACTATGATCATTTTAAGAGCCTCCTGTTAGATGAAGACCCCAGCCTGAGTACACAAAAAAAGAGCCGCAGCAATAAGCCTGCGACCCTTAGGATTGTAAAACTATCCGTTGTGGTTAAGGTAGGCATCTTCTCGCGAATGGATCAAACGTATGAATATAATTGGACAGACTGATCCCGTTAGCGGAAAATGTATGAACAATGCCAGCCATAGCAATTGGCAGCTGGCTAATACGGTTGTTGGCCATTTCGTGATTCACCTACCTCACCCCCTTCAAAACTAATATCCTTAATGTAACATAATCCATGATGCCATGGCAATGGTCGGCCACCTCATATTAGAGATCTAACCAACTTCAAATAAACGTTAGATGAAAATAATACTGGCATAATTTCTAGTCGTTATCGTTATCATCATCTTTATCATCGTCATTGTCGTCATAATCGATCGAAAGAATACTGCCGCCAGCTGCAGCAAGGTCTACTTCGGCAATTCCATTGCTTGTCTTGATCTTTACTTCGTACTGCTGTATTCCGTCATCCCAATCACTCTTTACCTTCAACACTTCGCCTTTAACCGCAGTTAAAGCCAGCTTGCCTGCCTGCTCTTTTGTAATTGCATTTTGTGAACCGCCGGCAGCTTTAGTGTTTGGCGCTACAGATGAATTCGTTGCATCACGTTCGTCGTCATCATCAGTTTTCGTGTACAACACTGCCCCTGAATCCGCAGCGACATAAACATCCACCTCTTCAAAGCTTCCTTTTTTAGTCATTTCTACTTCATAGAAGACAACGCCATTTTCACGCTCAAGTTCAATATCCGTGATGGTACCCGGCACTTCTTTTAATGCAATCGCCTTCGCTTTTTCCTTGTCGATGCTGCTGGAAACGGCATTCGCTGCAATCGCTGATCCTGGCACCGCTATTGCCGTTGCAATGACTATTGTCATGATCCACTTTTTCTTATTCATGTTTATCTTCCTCCTTATAGTAGCTGCTTGTTAGCATACTAATACTCTAACCTAGCTATCTTTGAGCAAGATTACAGCTACATTAGAATTTGATGATAAACATGATGTCGAAAAAGTCTCCATTTCACTTGTCATCGTTATCATTATCGTCCCATGTTACAGATATGATCGCTCCAGAAGCCGCATTTAACTGAACCTCTGCTTCACGCCCACCCTGTGTATCGATCTCGACAAAGTAATACCACTTCCCCTGAACATTATCGATATCAACATCCGTGACGGTCCCATTCACCCGGCCCAAAGCTAGCCTCGCAGCCTCATCTTCATTCAGCAGTAAAGCAGGATTAGCTGTTGCTCCATTATTGGGTGAGTCTATAGAGGGTGTTGGCAGCGGAGCGGTGATCTCCTGCTCGTTCGACGGATTCGAACTTGGGGATGCCGTTTCGCCGGGCTTACTGCTCTCATAACGTTCAACACTTTTGATCTCCGTAATGCCGGCATGCTCCTTGTCTACATGGAGCTCATATAAACCAGCTTCAGATTTCAAGCGAACAAGGTAGTTTCGGCCATTTAGCTCTGCACTTACGATCTCACCCTCATATTGACTTAGAACCTCTTGTTTGGCCTCATTAAGCGTTAGACTTTCCTTATTGCCTGAGCGAAAGATCAGAGCAATGACAGCAGCGAGAAGCAGGATGGCGAGGAAGAGGAATGCAGCTATTATCCAAATTCTGCGTGTTATTTGAAATGGTATACGATCATCCCCTTTATTGGCTTTTCCACATCATAACCTTTGTTTATTACATTTTACTGAGAAAGCCCTGTTTGATTCGTCAGTTTAAGTGGGAGAGACAGGATAGCGGTCGTACCTTCACCTTCACGGCTTTCGAGCATAATCTTTGCTCCGATCACTTCCGAAATTTCTTTTGCCAGCGACAGGCCTAGTCCGGCTCCTCCTTCCTGTTCAGCTTCTTTGCTCCTCGCCTGGTCTACTCGATAAAAACGATTAAAGACAAGCGGCAGCTCGGCCGCTGGAATACCAATTCCACGATCAGTCACTTCGATAAAACTGCTGCTGATATTTGTACCCACCTTAACCGTAATTTCATCTCTGCTATATTTTCTGGCATTATCGAGCAAAATAAATAACAGCTGCCTCAGCAGATCTGTATCTGTAAAAGCAATAAGCGGCTTATCACCTACCGGAAACAGGGTAATCTCTCTTTGATAAGTATTGCGAAAGCTGGTGATCGTTTGTTCCACTAGAGGAAGCAGCTCGATCCTATTCATTTCAAGCAGCCAGTGCCGATGCGGCTTGGCGAGCAGAAGCAGCTGATCGGTCATCACCTTCATACGGACCGCTTCCGAGTGGATCGCCTCCACTGACTCCATGAAGAGATCCGGACGCTGCTGTCCTCTCCGCTTCAAGAGACTGGCGTAGCTTTCAATAATCGTCAAAGGTGTTTTCAGCTCATGCGATGCATTGGATACAAATTGTTCCTGCTTGCTGAAGCTTATCTCCAGCAGACCGATCATTTCGTTAAACGTTTCGCCCATCTCAACAAGCTCATCCTTTGATCGGCCATCCTGCTTCAGCTTCACAAATTTCCCGCTGCGGGCGACCTCCTGCATAGTCTTCGTCATCGCAGCTATCGGTCGCATAATGAGACCTCCCAAAATACCGCTCGATATAATTGTCGGTATCATTACAGCAGCAGATACACATAAAAGCACGATGCGTAAAATGCCAAGCAGCGTCATTAATTCCTCCATGCTTTTTGTAGCCTGCACATTTGCAACATTTCCATCAGCTCCGATAAACGGAATCGATACGAAGCCGTAGCTTTTCCCATTAATCTCAATCCGCAACGCTTGCCGTTTCGGATAAAAGACGGCTGACTGGTCACTTAGCACTGTTTCAGTTGAAGAGGTGACAAGCGGTACAGTGAATTTATCCTTATTTCTTTCATTCACAATCCTCATCATGCCGTTTAAGGGCACATAGGCACGAAGCAGCTCTACAGTTGCGATATTATTATCAGCCTCGCGGATCGCCATAGATGCCTGCTGCGTCTCAGCAAGGATTTGATCCAGCTCCCGGTCAAGCGTTAATGAATAAAAAATAAAATAAACAGTAAGATTAGCCACCAGCAGCAGTATCGCGAACAAAACGGAGGAATAGAGATGCGTCTTCGTTCTCAGCTTCATTGTGGATCCTTCAGAACGTAGCCGATGCCTCTAATCGTTTGAATCAGTTCGGTCCCAAAACCCTCGTCCACCTTTTTGCGTACATAGCGGATATATACATCAACAACGTTCGTATTCCCATCATAATCGTAGCCCCAAACCTCGGACAAAATCTGATCGCGATTCATCACAAGCTTTTTGTTGCGCATCAGATAAGCGAGTAAGTCGAATTCGCGCTGCGTTAATTGAAGCAGCTTACCGCCCCTCATCACTTCTCTAGTATTCAAATTAAGCTTTAAGTCTGCCGCTGTCAGCCATTCCTCTGTATTATCTGTTCGATTCGTCCTAGCTGATAGCCTAAGAGAGGTTCGAATTCTGGCGAACAGCTCCTCTATCTCAAATGGCTTGGTCAAATAGTCGTTGGCCCCAAGATCAAGCCCTGATACCTTATCCTCAACTGAGCTCTTAGCCGTTAACAACAGAATGGGAACGTCCTCGTCTATAGATCGAATCCGTCTGAGCAGTTCAATTCCGCTAATGCCCGGCAGCATCACATCCAACAAAATAAGATCCGCCTCATACTCTTGAAATGCCGTCCATCCTTCTAGGCCATCCTGCGCGAGCCGCACTCGATATCCTTCGCTTTCCAATTCAATCTGGAGCAGTCTTGCAATTTTGCGCTCATCCTCAACAACCAATATGTTCTTATTCATAACTCCACTATCCTCCCCGCAGGCAGTCCATCCATCCGATTTCAATACCTCTTTTCATTATACCGCAGAGAGCAATATTCAAATCATTATACAAAAAAAGAAGACTCCGATATAAATGGAACTGGAAATTTACGCTTTGGGCGCTGCGTGAGAAGATCATTCTTCATTTTTTCAAGTCCAACATATAGAGGAACAAAATCACCCTTAGAGGTGATTGGAAATCACAGACACATCTGATCACACTTCTAACGGAAACCACAGACGCTAAATAGCCTTTATTGTTCATTTCAAGATTGTAACGGAACCACAGGCCTCTATTTGTACTCTACATGCCGGAACGAGCTTCATTTCTGCGTAATAGCGTCTCCCTGTTCCGTTAAAATGTGACGCTAACCCAAATTGCAACTTTAGCGTCTCTGGCTTCCGTTAGCTTCCGTTAGCTTTCGTTATCCCTTCTCCGGCTGCTGGTGCAGCATCGTTATCAACAGGTTCGGGGAATGCATAGTTACTCCTAAACAACAAAAAAACGACCGACAACTAATTAGTTGTCGGTCGTTTCGATTGGAACACCATTACCAGCACCCTAGATAAATCCGATTAAGCTGGCTGCTTCTGCGCTTCCTCTTCAGGTGCCTTCGTTCTGCGAATAAAGAGACCGATGAGCAATGCTAGGATGGAGAGAATTCCCCCTACTACAAACGCACTGTGGAGCCCGGCCACCATTGCAGGTACTCCTTCGGCAGGATTAGTAGGATCAGGAGACGTCGTCATATAATCTCTCATGCCAGACGACATAATACTAACGAATAAAGCAACGCCGATCGCACCCGCAACTTGCTGCAGCGTGCTCATCACCGCCGTACCATGAGCATACAGCCTGCGCGGCAATTGATTCAGCCCTGTCGTCTGCGCTGGCATCATCACTAACGAGATGCCGATCATCATTAAGATATGAAGGAAGATAACATATCCGCTCGACCATGCTGCATCAATTCCCGAGAACAGCCAGATAGACACACTCATCAGAATCAGACCAGGTATGACAAGCACCCTCGGTCCGAATTTATCAAATAACAAACCGGAGACCGGCGCCATAATCCCGTTTAAAATACTGCCTGGCATCAAGACGAGACCTGCGCTCAGCGCAGTAAGCATCATTACATTTTGCAAAAATAACGGGAGCATAATCATCGTGGAGAACATAGCCATCATCAGCACGAGCATGAGCACCGTAACGAGTGAAAACATCGGATAACGAAAGACTCGCAGCTCCAGCATCGGTTCCTTTACCGCAAGCTGACGCCATACAAAAAGGATCAAGCTGATCCCTCCTATAACGAGACACCATACTACCTTCGGATCCGACCAGCTTCCTTCCCCAGCGCTGCTAAAGCCATAAACAATGCCTCCAAAACCGATTGAGGAAAGAAGGATGGAAACGATGTCGACCTTTGGTCTAGTCAGCTCACTGACATTTTTCAAATAAATCGCTGCGTATACGATGGAGATTAATGCTAAAGGAATGACCAGAATAAACAGCCATCTCCAGCTTAGAGAGTCAACGATAAGACCAGACAAAGTTGGCCCAATAGCCGGAGCGGACATCATGACCAGACCGATCAATCCCATCGCGCCGCCTCTCTTCTCCGGTGGGAATATGATCAGGATCGTATTCATCAATACAGGCAGCATCAATCCAGTTCCTAGTGCTTGTACAATGCGCCCAACCAACAGAAGCTCAAATACTGGCGCTATCGCACAAATTACCGTGCCGAGCAGGAACAAGATCATAGCCCCGAGAAACATTTGACGTGTGGTAAACCACTGTTGCAACAGTGCTGTTACGGGAACAAGGATGCCGACAACGAGCATATAGGCGGTAGCCAGCCATTGAACAGACGTTTCCGTGATGCCAAAATAGACCATGAGCTCCGGAAAAGCGATGTTCAGCAACGTTTCATTCAGAATGGAAACGAATGCGCCGATAATCAGCGCGGCGACAATCGGCCCTTTCTTGATCGTGCTCAAATCTAGACTTGTTTTAACTTCCATATTAGGGCCGTTCAAGGATATCCCTCCTTCGATGATGTGTACTTGTATGGACGATTTTCAGAGTTACACAGAAAAATATACCGAACATTTGTACGCCATGTCAATATTTAGATTAAAATAGTCAATCCTCAATATAATATTCCAGATACATTATATTGGATGAGGTAGGAGCCAAGCGACCTCCTCCTACTATTATTTGCTGGGCATACGATTTTCATTAACCTACCTTTGCACCATGAGCGAGCGTAAATAATACAGATTGTTCTCTATCCATTCTCATTCCTGTAATGGTAAGTGATTTAAAATCCACTCCTTCCATTTTTGCCCCTCTTACATCAGCACCCTGCAGGTTCGCTTTTGCCAGTATTGCCATAGTCAAATCACAATCTCTTAAATCAGCCTTTTCTAAATTCGCCCCTGACAAATCTGCTTCAAAAAATTTAATCCCACGTAAATCCTGATAACGGCCATTTTCTTATTGTTGATCTATATTACAGTAAGCTTGATGAGTTTGACGAACAAGGCGTTTATATTCGTAGCAAAGCTTTTTCGAACGATGTTGGAAAAGTGGCTTACCACGATGGGTACTTTTTCACCCTCTTAAGTGAGGGGGCCCCTAATATGGGCATTATATCCGCTGACGATTTCACTCTTCTAAAGACGGTCTTGATCAATCCAAATGACATCTTATGGACGCCAAATGGGCAGTTTCTGGCTATTTATAACAATAAACTAGAACAATATTCGTGGAATGCCGCAACCAAAGAGTTAGTAATAGAACATACCTATCCGGTAGGTGGGTATAACCTGAATATGCATGGCGATGGAGAACAGATTACTTTCACTGAAAAAAACAGCTTAAATATGTATATAATGAATCCTAATACGCTTCAATACGAAGATACAACATTTCAGCTTAGCTATGGCAATGGTGTTATGGACAGCTCAGGTCATCTTATCTCCTATGATTGGGGAGCCTTTTCCATCATTGAACCGAATTATGGGGCTGTCTATCAATCTAAAAATAAACTTTATTCTAATAACAACTGGAGTTATTATTCAGAAGATACCTATCTCGTTCCCAAAAAAGTATATGATTCTGCTTCTCAAAACTATAAAATGATTCCTGTTCTTGTGCAAATGACGATACCTGATTCGGACCATGAGGCTTCATTTACAACGGTCTCTGAAACCCCAGTGTATCCCGCGGTGCCTGTCACGGGTACGATATTAGACTTAGGAATTAACTTTCCCTTTAACGGAACAACGCTAAATGAAATTCAAATTACAGACCAATACGGCGATAAAAAATTATTTTTCACGGGTCATCCTGAGACGGGAATTGTGACTGACGTGCCTGATGCCATTTATCATGCTGTAATCGGCAGCGAAATTGGCAAAAGAATGGCTGTTATCCAGTTTTCAAATATCAAAAATTCGTGGAATAGCGGAACATTGCAAATTATCTTTTTTGAGGAAACTGGTGAAATTGTCATGCAGGCTGAAACTCATCAGCCCACCACTTCGATGGAGGTATATACTTATCGCCATCAAGGAAATGAAAGCTACCGTGGATTCCCTTCAGGTGCAGCACAAAGCATAAATCTTGTGAAAGATTCGTTTATTGCTAATCGCGGCAGAGAGTATATTTCTATCTTATTGAAAACGGGAAATACACTTACAGCTCCTGTACTGAATGCTCCTGTAGATAAAGAGCTTTTCGACGCAAATGAGGATGAAGTCATTCTCGAGTGGACAAATTCCAATGACTCTGCCAACTATGACAAGCAGTATTTGCTGCTTTCTACAGATCCTAACTTTAATAGCTATCAGCAGATGGATGTGACGGGTCAGACCAGCTACAATTTGAGCACCTTACCGTTGGTACCAGGTACACCTTACTATTGGAAGGTGCTGGCGGTGAATACAGCAACCGCTGAAATTGTGATGTCTGATACGCAACAATTTGCATTTAAGATCTGGACAATTGATCTAGCAGTCAGCAATACAACCTATGCTACAACATTGGCGCAAGTGACACTGGACACTTTGAATCTGAGTTATTTCCAAAAGGCTGGCGTTACTGTAAGCACCTCTCCGAATCCAACTGTAGAGGATGAAATAATTGTTGTTGCTGCCCCTAATCAAGCAGTAATGCACAATACGATTAATGGACTGCAGCCCGATACCGTATACTATGCCAGAGCTTTTGCTACAGACGGCACTCAGACCCGATACTGCCAACAAAGATCATTCACAACAGAAGTATTTGAACACCGACTACAGCTGAGAAACGTTAATTTTTCTCCTACGGTAACCGCTAATGTATATTCAGCAACCGTTCCCTATGAATTATCCGTAACGAATGCTACCTATGATCAAACGAAAGGCATTACCTCAGCAGAACTTTGGGTCGAAGGTGATCCTTATGCCTGGGGAACAGATATCCCACTAAACGTTGGTTTGAATACGATAACATCTTCTTTAACAGATGCTGTCGGTACCATCCATTCCACAATACTCGTAATTAGAGAAGCAGCACGCCTTGCAGCAGCACCAACGAATGTGACTGCTAGTGCAGGTAATGGTGCCGCAACCGTGCGATTTGACGCACCAGCCGACAGCGGCTGCTATCCAATTGATAAATATGTGGTGACTTCACAGCCTGGGAATATTGTGGCTGAGGGAACGACCACAGAAATTGAAGTGACTGGACTAACTAATGGAACGAGTTATCGGTTCAAGGTACATGCGGTAACGGCAGCAGGTGATGGACATGAATCCGCTCTTTCCAATGCGGTTACACCAAGCGCAGGGCAAGTTGTGGAAGAACCACAAACAACTATCAATGCTCCAACGAATACATTTGATATTTGGATTAATGGCGATGGTGTCAAAGCCACTAACCTTAATGAAGAATGGAAGATTATATCCTCCACAGAAGTAGAGGACATTAAGCTGGAGATCTCACAGAAAGCTTGGACAGAGCTATTTGTTCCTCAAGGCTTTGTACAGCTAGAGCATCAAGGGATCGAATATCGCTTCCCTGTCCACAATGTCATTACAGATCAAATGAAGCAGCAGTTGGATCTTTCAGAACAGTCGATCTATTCCGTCGTATTGCATCTGCAAGTTGATGAACAAAGCATTCAACCCGGTTCGCTGCCAGCAGGAGTAGTCAGCAAAAGAAAACTCATTAAACTCAAGCTGGAAATCCAAGCAGGAGAGAAATCAGTTGTGATTGAACGCTTTAATAGCTTTGCACAGCTTCGTTTCCCAATTGATACGACAGATTTAACTACCGCTGTTCGTTTGGATGAGGAGGGAATTGTCCATATTCCGACCAAATTCATCACTCAAAATGGGAGCCCCCTTGCTGAGCTAAGTCTCATTAGCAATGGCAGCTTCATAATGATTCAATACTCGAAGGGTTTTAATGACATTCAAGGGCATTGGGCAGAGAAACAAATGCAAGAGCTCGCAAACCGCCGTGTGATCGATGGTTTTGCGAATGGAGGCTTCCAGCCGAATCAAAATATTACTAGAGCACAGCTGGCTGCACTAACTGCAAGAGCTTTGGGATTAGGCGAAGTCAGCTACAAAAACCGATTTAAGGATGTCAGTCCAGAAGCATGGTATGCCAATGAGTTGGAGGCTGCGGTAGCATTTGACTTGTTACAAGGCTATGATGACGGCAGCTTCCAAGGAGACAGCCCAGTAACTCGTGAGCAAGCCATAGTCGTTCTAAATCGTATCGCCATATTGACAGGTATCCGAACTAGAGAAGAGGATGCGCTTTCTGCTCTAACCTCCTTTGAGGATGCAAGTCAAATTTCGTCTTGGGCAAAAGCAGATGTTGGAGCAGCAATCTCTGCTGGAATCATCCAAGGTCGCAGCAATGGACAAATTGCCCCGCAGGAATGGATGACTAGAGCAGAGCTATCAGCGATTTTATATCGCTGGCTATTGCACACAGATCGTCAATCCTAACATTATTGAAGTTTAAACATACAAAAAGCACCGAGAATCTCGGTGCTTTTTGCATGTTCATCTTGGATTAAGATATTCAACCTCTGACTTCTTCATTGACAGAAACGCTTTCTATTGGAAGATTGGTGCGCATACCGTTTTCGCTTCTGACAAGAAGCTTTGTGTATTTTAGGTCTTATCACATCAACCAACGCTGTCAACTGAGTCTATAAAGTCTCTGTACTAAGCGTAAATCCTTCGATTACGGCATCTTCGTCGATCTCAATCAGGATGCATCGTTTCCCTTGATAATTCACCTGTCTCACATACTTTAAATCCTGCGGGCTGACCGAAATCGAGGCTACCTTTGTATCGATTTTAATTGATTTTGAAGTGAATTTCGGCATAACGCTGCTTGCCTTCATTTCATAGTTCCTATCGTCGACGATCGTTTGAAACGCGCGTTCCACTTTTTCCGTCGTCACGTTCTCTATGCCGCTTACTGTCAGCACACGTTCCACATCTTTATAATCCAACTTCGGGGGTTCTTCCTCATCTTCGTTGGTTTCGATTACCTGGTGGATCTCCTCGTACACCTGTGCGAGAGTGGCTACGTCGAGTTGTTCGCCCACCACTTCCTTCACGATGTCTTCGAAAATAGCCCTTTCTTCCATTGCCGTCATGGATCTTTCGGCATTTAAGACCTGTCCGATGAAGTGCGGATCTGGATAATTCGATTTTGCCGTACAATACAGAATGCGGTTCACATCGGAATAGTTATCCGTCACGCTAGGATAAAAGAACCCGTGCTCCGGCGAACTTAACTTGATAATCGGATCTACAATGACATTGTACTTAAATTCCCTCTCCACATAATCGAACAAGAGAGTTTTCTTTTGCTTCTCCGTGGAATTCACGCTGCATAGAATGAACGGATGCGCGAACAGTTCGTCCTTCCCGCTCTCTTCGGCTTCTTCATTTCTGCCCTTGGTCGGCCGGAAATACTGTCCACGAACGAACGTGACTACCGTATCCTGTTCATTCTTGGCATCCACCAACATTTTATCCACCAACAACAGCATCAGGTCCTTCCATTCTTCAGGATCGCCTGTCGCTAAACCTTGGTGAAGTAGCACTCGCGTTGGATCCTCTGCTTCCTCCTGAAACTTCAACTCGAACAACTTCTGATCCAATTCTCCGGTCAGCAGTTTTTTGAAATTTCCCACATACAGCTCCTGCTTCTCTCTATCCACAAGAGAAAACGCCTGGCGCTCCCAATGATAGACCTCGTTGCTATCCTTCATAATATACACGTTGAGAATGTCGTTAATATTCATCATATCGTGATCCAGCTTAAATTGCTTGCGTATATGCGCGACTTCTTTCTTTATCATGATTCGCTAGACAACTCCTAAGAAGTAAATTGGTTTTATCAGTATAAACGATATAACAGCCCTTCGCTAGAAGAGCTGTTAATGTTACTTCTCTTCAGTTCCGTTCCAAACCAACACCTCCACGCACTCCACATGCACCGTATGCGGTAACATATTAACCTAGAGTTTAAGCAACTCAAGTTATTCAATAGACTATATTGTAGATCTACAGTTTCAGCTCTAACCAAGCCACACACTCAACGTGCACGGTATGCGGGAATAGGTCGACAGGCTGCACGGTTTGAAGAATGTAGCCGAATGGCAGCAATTCAGTTACGTCCGTTGCGAATGTGTCAGGATTGCATGATACATAGACGATCCGTTTTGGTTTGGAGCGTCCAATGCGGCGCATCACTTTCCCTCCAGCTCCGCTACGTGGTGGGTCTATCAACAGAATATCTGCGAATCCAAAATGATCATGCATCTCATCTAGACCCCTGCGTGCATCACGGGCAAGGAATGTCGTGTTATGCAAATCATTATCGATGGCATTCCGTTTTGCGGATTCAATAGATTTCTCGACAATCTCGATTCCCGCCAATTCCTTCACACGTGCCGCAAACGGTAATGAGAACGTACCGACACCACAAAACAGGTCGATCATTTTCTCATCTTCCTTTGGTTTCCCCATCTCAAGCGCAAGGTCCACAAGCTTTTGGGCCTGTAAAGGGTTCGTCTGGAAAAATGTATCGAACCATAGACGATAGCGATAGCCTGCCATTTCATCATAAATGAAATCACGCCCTGCTAACTGATGCGTATCCTCGGATTGTGTACGATCCGCCCAGTCTGTGTTCACAAGCCAAAGAAGGCTTTTCACATTCGGGAACTTCTTCGTGATCCGCTCTACAAGATTTCGGGCTGCTGACGCTAATTCACCGTCAGGCGTTTTTGTAGCAAATAATGCCAACATCATTTCGCCGGTCGCAAACGATTCCCGCACCATCAAATGACGAAGAAGCCCCTCATGTGCATCTTTGTCATAACCTTTAAGGCCGTACTCTTTTACCCATTCGCCCACTTCCAACATGCCATCAACCATATTCCGGCCTGCAATCAGACACGTTTCCAGTGGGATGATCTTACGAAAATCCCCTTGTTCATGCATTCCAATATCCCCCTCAGGGGAAAATGTGAACTCCATCTTATTACGGTAATGCCAAGGGTCGTCCATGCCGATCGTATCCAGTACCAGTTCTGAATCTAATCCTTCACGTTTCAATGCGTCCTTCACATGATTAGTCTTATGCTTTAATTGACCTTCATACGTCCAGTGTTGCCATACACAACCTCCGCAAAGCTCAAAATGAGGACAAGGTGCATTCGTCCGTTCGGGGCTTGCGACTAAAATCTCTTCAGGGATTACTTTTTTTCGTTTCTTATCAGGATCATCGACGACGACCTGTACTGACTCCCCTATGAGCGTCTGCGGAATCGTTAACTTCAGCTTTCTAGGATTGGAACCTTTATCACTCTCACGCCAAATCACAGCTTGTCCATTTCCTTTTTCATCCAAATGGTCAATTTCCGCGACGAGCGTTTGTTCTTTTATATTAGTCAAGGAATGATTCCCCTTTCAACAGTCAATTCATGTATGAAAAGATTATTTTCACAATGCTTGTGTATCTCTTCAAAATAGACATGCCTTTTCATTATAATGAAAATGGGGCAGAATGAACATGCACTTCAGACAAGCTCAACAATATCAGGTTTGATGTGTGATGGGTGACAGACACCATTAATGTGTCTGCCGCTCACACAATTGCTTCTGTGCATCAAACGAAAAAAAATGATATTATGTAGGATGGGTAAAGGACTTTGCTATAGCTTATATCGTTTTTAAATGTTGCAACAAGAGGAGATAATATGAGTAACGAACAAAACTTTTGGCTTGATTTACCAAAGCCGTTTTTTATATTAGCACCAATGGAAGATGTCACAGATGTTGTATTTCGTCACGTCGTTAGTTCAGCCGCAAAACCAGATGTATTTTTCACGGAATTCACAAGTACAGATAGTTATTGTAACCCTGCAGGAAGAGACAGTACTCGTGGCCGGTTAACGTTCACAGAAGATGAGCAGCCGATTGTCGCTCATATTTGGGGCAATAAACCTGCATTTTTTGAACAGATGAGTATTGATATGAAAAAACTAGGTTTTCGTGGTATTGATTTAAACATGGGATGCCCAGTCCAAAACGTCGCATCCAATGGAAAGGGTTCTGGATTAATACAACATCCTGAAGTTGCAGCCGAAATTATTCAAGCAGCAAAAGCAGGTGGATTGCCGGTTAGTGTTAAAACAAGATTGGGCTACCATCATATTGACGAGTGGCGCGATTGGTTAGGACATATATTGAAACAAGATATTGCGAATCTTTCCATTCACCTTCGTACAAAAAAAGAGATGAGTAAAGTAGAGGCACACTGGGAGCTCATCCCTGAAATAAAAAAATTACGCGATGAAGTTGCTCCAAATACGTTGTTAACGATTAATGGAGATATTCCTGACCGCGCAACAGGATTAAAATTAGTAGAACAATACGGCGTTGATGGAGTCATGATTGGCCGCGGCATTTTCACCAATCCATTTGCTTTTGAGAAAGAACCTAAAGAACATAGCGCGAAGGATTTTCTCCATTTACTACTTTTGCAGTTGGATCTTCACGATAAATATTCAAAAGAAACCGAACCACGTCCATTTAAACCACTTCTTCGCTTTTTCAAAATCTATGTTCGTGGATTTAGAGGCGCAGGAGAACTAAGAAACCAATTAATGGACACTAGGTCAACTGATGAAGTACGTCGTTTAGTACTTCCTGTTTTAGATCAAGAATTAGATTGAATCATACCCACCTGTACATGATTAAAAAGACTTGCTGTTAAAACAAGTATTTTTAAGGAATCTTCTAGTAATCAAATTAACTGGAAAGGATCCCTATGGAAGAACGATTTTGATAAATTAAAAGATGGTAATTACAATTTTAATTTTAGTATTCAATATACCAATGGAACTATAAAGGAGGATACCGTAAAAATAAATATTAAAGACAGTGTATGGGATGTAGTTGGAACTCATAGATTGGAATAATATTATTTTCTAATAGAGCAAACAATGAAAGATAAAACACACCCAAACCATTTAGGTACTGGGTGTGTCTTATTTTAAAGTACAATGAACAATAGTAGTAAATATAGAAGAAATACCGAAGATGCCCATCGTTCCGGCCTATACCGCCCGCCGCTGCCGGGCGTATTAAATATCTAGCTGAACTCGATAGTCCAACCATGTGTAGTCGCATAACAACTTCTGATTATCCTAACTATACCATTCGGGTATATGCAATTTATCGTTTCGTTCCCCCTTGGAGCAAACTCCTTTCTTCGATCTTCATATTTCTCAATGTATTTACGAATGGTTTTTCAATCTACCCCCGTCATTCTACTAATTTCTCTTTGAGATATTCCTTCTCGGTAATTCACCAAGTTAATATTCTGTTTTTGAAGCAAGTTGATCATCTCTCCCGCTCCCCACATCATCATTCTATCCCTATGAGGTAATCGGTAGGTAGGGGAGCTTTAAATGATTACATGGTGTACTTTTAATTTAACAGATACAAGGTCTTAGTTGCGTCCCGCAAAAGTTTCTTCGGTAAATACTAATTAATCTTTCGTTTCATATATTTAGAAAAAATGGAATTATAATATATATCCACATGATTTATGTACTTAATACTAATAAAAGGTGGGTAGTGGAGTTAATCATCTACCAGACATGTGACTAGCATTCTAAATTAATCTATTAAACCAGGAGGATTGTATGAAAAAAATATCATTGCCCAGATGATTATTTGGTTCAGTTAGAAACACGCACCTCTAACACCTTCATTGGACCCTATACTTATTTCCAAGGAAAATCTGGAACTGTTAAGAAAGGAAAAGATGTAGCACTTGTTATCAGAATAAATACCACGAAATTCTGGGAGTGGAGCGGCACTACCATTGCAAATGAAAATGGTTCGTTAGTCATAGCAGCAAGTAGTAGCGGTGGACCTACCCTTCTCAATACTTACGGTAAGGAATATCCACTTTTCTATTCTGACCCGCAATCAGGCATCAGCCTATACACCCCCCTGCTAACTTGGCTGTCAATGTACAAGTGCGAAACAGCACATATCGTGCCGATCTTATAAATCATTATGAAACAAATTGGGGCACACCTACTAAATTCACTTGGAATCAAGTAGACATTCACCATATGCGTCCGCTAAAATATGGTGGAAGCAATGCAGTATCTAATCTGATTCCGTTAATGAATGGCACGAATTCCCACGCAGTAATCCCTAAACATGCTTTCCTTACACGTTGGTGGTCTTATTATTAATGAAATGAGGGAATTAGCTTGAGTGAACTACTATCGTGTTTAAATGCTCTAAAGATTCGCCTCAATCAATCAGATGAAAAAGTAATACTTGTTCAAATGGAAAAAGGAGATTTATCCAGGAAGACTTTCTCTTTCAATCCGCCGGCTGACACTGGTATGATACACGACTTTTTTAAAGAAAATAACTGGAATGTTCCTGAAGACTATGCGCAGTTTTTACGAGAGCATGATGGGGCGACATTATTTGAAGACCCGAAAAACGGTGGCGGGTTGGAACTTCTCTCATTAAAACATATCCTTCCCTATATCAACGATTATGGATATATGTTTCCCGATCATTGTTATCCAATTGGCTTCTATAATGCAGCAATATTAATGATTGATTCGGAAGAGAGCAAAAAATCCTCTGAGTATATGTTTTGGCAAAGTTGCTATGATAAACATGATGAAAAGCTTAATTTGAGAATGAACTTTGAAACGTGGTTTGACTTGTTTATCGTTTCTCAAGGTTCTGAATATTGGTTATGGCCGACCTTTAAACCACCTCTTTAAAAAAAAAGGCACAACGAGCAATAACCTCGCTGTGCCTTTTTTTATTTTTATTCTCTATTCTTTTTATTTGGCTGATTTTTAGATATTTGTTGTTTAGGAGGTCATTTTCTTAATCTCGTTTGTTGAGCGAATAAATATAACTTTTTCAATTTTCAGTCTCATTGAGTTTTAAAGTTTATACACCGCTAGTGATCTATAATTGAATGTTATCCAAAATAATATATTATAAAAATAATCGCCCCATAGATAACTAATAAATAAAGCAAACGTAATAAAAGGACCAAAAGGTAAGGTCTTAATTCGTTTGTATCCCCTTGTTAATAACAAGTACATCCCTACTAATGACCCCATAAAACAAAAAAAGACCTCTCAAAAGTTCAATGAACTCATGAAAGGCCTCTTATTTTTGCGCCATGTGGTCAAGCAGTGTTTCCTCTCAAGGAAACCCTTGATGCTACAGGCTTTTCAGCCTGATTACCGCATGGAGCGTTATTCTGCTCCATCGGCGATGAAATCTACCGCTTATCATCGAATCAGGAAGCTTAAAGCCAACGGCCCGCTTCTTCGGGTCGGTGCCCGTAGAGAAAGGAAAGAGGGTTATCATTTAAAGCAACTTAATCTGCTCTTCCAGCTCATCAACCAATACTTTTGCAAGTTCAAAATCAGTATCTTTTAAAGCCAATTCTATTTTCATTTCAACTGATTTTTTATTTTGTTCATTTTCTAGATAGTCTTTATCAAAATGACTAGCATAAATCATCTCTCTAAATTTTTGCATACTCATTTTTCTGATCGTCTTATCGTCAATGATTAAAACATAATCCATACCATTTACAACAGAATAGAAATCGTGAGAAATCATGAGAATCGCACCTTTGTAGTCTTCAATGGCTTTCTCCAGCGCTATTTGTGTATAGGTGTCTAAATGGCTTGTCGGCTCATCAAGAAGCAATACATTTGCTTTACTGGCAGATACTTTAGCCAATTGAAGCATATTTTTTTCTCCACCTGATAAAGAGCCTATCTTTTGATGAACGATTTCTCCTTCAAAGCCATAGTTTGAAATATACGATCTAATCTCATCATAAGTTTTAAACCCGGCATCGATGAATTCTTCTAGTATTGTATTAGAATCCTTTAGCATTTCGCCTTGAATCTGAGATAAATAAGCCATTTTAACATCAGCATTTATTTCAATTGAATCATGATTATTTTTAAAGATATCTCGGAGTAAAGTCGTTTTCCCCGTACCGTTTGAACCAATAATGGCTACTTTATCAGTAGATTTTATCTCAAAGTTAACATTGTCTAAAAGCAACTCACCAAAGGCAACACTGTAATTATTGACATTTATAACAATGGTGTCTTCAATTTCATTATCAATACCAAAACTAATATTCGGTTGCTTAATAGCAACAAATGGCGCTTTAATTCTACGTGCTTCCAATCTTTCTTGAAACCTAACTCTAGCTTTTAATGCTTTCCCTCTAGATGCTTCTGAATTATAAGTTGCGATAATTCTAAGATTAACGATTGTTTTCTCGTTTCTCTTAATTTCTTCATCATCAGCGATTGCGAGTTCTTGCAACTCAATTTTAGTCTGAAGTAATGAGAAGTTATAATCAATATATCGCCCATCAAACTCTTGGATCTCCGTGTTTTCAAGGTGTATAATTTTGTTGAAACAATGATTCAATAGATATCGGTTGTGCGTAACAACTAGCAGTATTCCTTTGTGAGAATTAATAAGATTTTTAAGCGCATTTAGGTTTTCAAAGTCTAAAAATACATCTGGTTCGTCCATAATCATTAAGTCTGGACTACTAAGCATTTCCTTCATCACTTGAATAAGTTTGAATTCCCCACCACTCAGGTCGGATACCCTAAGATCTTTTAGCTTCATGAGGTTTGCTAGATTTAGTTTCTTGTTAATGTTGCTTTCAAAATCATCCCCACCGATTGAATCAAATGCGTCTAAAGCTAATTGATACTTTTCCAATAACGAATCCATATCCGATGATGTTTCCATTTCAGTACAAATAGATGTTATTTCATTTTGTATCTTAATAAAATTTTCCCCGATATATTCAAAAACGGTTGTTTCTTTCGTTTTGTCTAGTTGTGAGAATTGACTTACATGCCCAATTTTGCAAGTCGGGTCTATTTCTAATATGCCCTCGAACAAATATCTTTCTGGATCCATCAGTATATCTATCAACGTACTTTTCCCACTGCCACTTGTTCCTATAAAAGCGCAATGTTGTGCCTCTTCTAACGTAAATGAAATGTTATTATATAGTTCTTTTTGCGGAAATGAGAAGGATAAGTTATCAACTTTTATCATAGTGTTACCTTTCTTTATAACTAAAGTAGTGACTATTATTAGATGTATTGCAAAACATAGATTTTGAGTTTACCCTTGTTAGAGTAACACTGTTTACAACCAACTACAATCCATTTGAATCCTCCCCCTCGGGAGTCATCCATGCTGCCTCCTGTCGGGGAGCTTTTTGGTAGGCTGCAGGGGTAGCTGACAAGCCTTGTTGAATGCTCGTGTAAACGACTCTTGTCATGAGAATCCATACTTTACAGCAACCATTCATGTATTGAAGGATTATTCCCACAATGCTTCTGTAACTCTTCAAAACTGACATACCTTATCATTATAAGGAAAATGGGGCAGAATGAACATTGGGGCAATAACTTGATTTTCAAAAATAATGAGAGACCTCCCAAAAGTTCAATGAACTCTTAAAAGGTCTCTCATTTTTGCACTATGTGGTCAAGCAGTCTTTCCCCTCAAGGAGAAGCCCTTTATAGATCGCATCGAGCAGACGATGAGTCTCGTCGCAGCCGTATTCCCAGAACATAACGCCAGCCAGCTCATTAAGCTTTACGTACTCGCATTTATGCTGCAGCGACTCTTCATCCTCATAGGAAATGAAGCTGGAACCGTTAAAGAGATATGGTGCCTTCGCTTCGTCGTCCCAGTATCGAACATAATCGTTTTTATCGATGTATTCTGCCGCAAGAGTCGTGAAATCCGGTCCATATCCTCCGGTGCTTCCCGCCATTTGATGCAGACCATGATTGCGATCGGGAACATGACGCCATACCCGTGAATAAAATGCCGCACCAAGGACGATCTTCTCCTTCGGCACTCCTGCACGGATGAATAGGCTAACAGATGCTTCTGCGCTGATGCGGAACAAGTCACCGGTTGCTGTATACAAATTCGTATGATGCCCCGTCAAAATTTGAAAGCCCCCGCGCATATCATAAGTCATCAACTGAACAAAATCCAAGTACTGCTGAACCTGGTCCATCTCCGTGCCGTCTACGTAATATTGATCCGCTCCTGCAGCAATAGTGAGCAGGTAATGCCGTTCGTCGCTCGCGCCTTGACGATCCAATGCCTCGCGCATCGTCTTAAGAAGCAGCGTAAAATTCTTCTTGTCGTCTGGACTGGATGCAATGTCGGCTTCGCCGTAGCAAGGGTATTCCCAGTCTAGATCGATACCGTCGAACGGACAGTCGGTCACTATGCGAACTGCCGATTCCGCCATGCTTGCTCTTCCCTCTTCTGTAGACGCTGCTTCGGAGAAGCCGCCGGCACTCCAGCCTCCAACGGATAATAGAATCGTCAGCTCAGGAAACTCACGTTTAATTTTCCAAATATCATCCATATTTTTCAAATGCTCTAGTGTAATCTCATCATTGCGCACATGGCCAAATGCCACATTCAGATGAGTTAATTTCATCAAATCTTCCCGCGTCATGTCAGGAAGCTTGGAATCCACGGCGTAGCCCGCCACAATATATTTTTGCTTCGTCATCTTGTCTCACTCCTTTAAAGTGGTTGCTGCCATACGCCTGTTAGAAGCTGCAACGCTTCCTGCCCGGTTCCAATCTTGTAGCCTGATGCTGTATAGCGAATCTGGTCTTGGTTGTCCAGCACGAAGAGATGCGGGAAGCCCGCTTCACTCGTCGGAGGCTCCGCAATAAAGCCTGGTAACGAAGCATAGGTCGAATCCCGGACAAATACGGTGCCAGAAGGGAGCTTCGAATATCGCGAAGGATCAAACGACGCGGTCCACTCCGAATCGCCCACGATGAGAACGATTGGCGCACCCAGCTCTGCAAACGGTTCGGCCAACTCGCTAATTTCTCGAATCAAATGCTTGGACGGCTCTCGCTCCGGTTCTATCCAGGCAACTACCGCTCCGTTCATCCCGATCAGATCTCCGAGTGCCACGCTCGTTCCGTCAAGATAGGCGACTGTATTGCTCCGATTCATCGACCCAAGCACAGGAATATCTTGCTGCGCCTCACGGAATGTAAGCGAAATTCCCGTTTGTTCCCCTGCGCGCACCGTGAAATAAGAAAAGCGCACTCGTACCGTGCCATCCTTCAGACGGACACCTGATGTCATACGATAAGCACCTTGTTCCACCTCGAACGGTTCATCGTACACATCCGATTTCCCGTAGGGGTAGAACAACGTTTTATACACGCCGTTTTCCAACCGTGCAAACGTAAAACTGCCCGAATACGAGGCAGCAGGTGAGTCTGCCAACGCTGCACTATCCCGAAGGAGCTGCAGCGTACCGCTCTCCGCCTTCTCCTTTTGCAGCATCGTTCCATGCGTGAATAACGCATCCATCCAGCTGCCATTCGCCATATATTGCGGCTTCTGCTCGCTCGGATGCAGCCGCGCCGGAATGCCCAAGCTGCGGCAAAGCGCCACGAACAAAATATCGACGGAAAGCGGATCTCCTTTTTTCATTTTAAAGGTGCCTACTGGGTTTCCTTTGCCCATTAAGTTGGGAAGATCCTCCCATTTGCCCCACTGCCCATCCAGTATGCGAACAAGCACCGAAGGATCTTGGCGGAACGTTGCCGCCTCCTCTTCGGTAAACGCATTTTGAAAAAAATGCTTATAGGGCACGATCATTTCATGCAATACGCGCGGACAAAGGATATACGAAACGAACGTATCTTCCTCAAGCTCTCCGCGTTGTGACATGGAACCTACGAGATGATCGATAAGTGCTGGGCGGAGAGTATCAATGAAATCCTTCTCCTTCATGCTCTCCAGCAGCCTCAGTGGCCACTCTCCATATTCGGAAGAGTTCTCTTGCAGGAAGGCGGCTATCTCGCGGCTATTTCCGCGCGCCTTGCGCAATACATCCCACACCCGCTCCTGCGGAAGACCGAAAGCCACCGCAAGCTCCGTCGCTTGCGCTTCGCCAAGAAATGTATCTTCATAGCTGGTTCGAATCTTCGTTCCCTCTTCAATTCGATTATTGTGCCGCATTAAACATTCCTCGGACACTGGATCTGAAGATTCACCGTTACGTTCCGGCGGAGGAACCATGTCAAAGTCTCTTATACCATCTGGCTGCTGCGACTGATTCAAAATAACCTCGAAGCGCTCGCCGTCAGCGACAGTAATCTTCTCTTCGCCATAGCTGCCATCCTTAACAGCACGGATCAACAGATCTCCGAAGCCCGTCTTAAACGATGCCTCGCCAAGCACATTTGTCTTGAGTGCTGCAATCGGATAAAATTCAGCCATATTATACAGCTCAAAATAAACATCGGCCCCGCTAACCGGTTGTCCTTGCTCATCCTTCACCACAATGGCAATGCTCCGCGTAGGCGCATAACCTTCCAGCAAATTGATTTCTGTGAACCACTCGGCGGCAAGCGTAATGTCCTCGGGTCCTCGATAATTCGCAAAAACCCGCGTGTTGATCAGCATCGCGCGCCGTGCAGGCGGACTGAACCAGCCTTGGTCAAGGCGAGCTTCCGGTTCGCAAGCGCCGATGTAATGCCACTTGCCGTCAGCCCACGCTTCCACCCATGCGTGGTTATCATCACAATGTGCCCAGCGCGGCGTATACACTTGGCGGGCTGGGATGCCAATGCTGCGAAGCGCTGCAACTGCAAGCGTTGACTCCTCGCCGCAGCGTCCCCGCGCATTGCGAATCATCGTCAGTGGCGAGATCGTTCGCAAGTCGCTGCCAATGTAGTTGGCCTTCTCATGGCACCAGTAGTTCGTCTCCAAAATCGCTTCTGCCATAGACAAATGCGCGGTCCTGGCAGCTAGTTCACTATACAGAATGCCGCGGGAGTCCTCGATATCCTCCGTATTTACACGGTATGGCAGGACAAAATGCAAAAACAGGTGATCGGGAACACGTCTTCCCCAAGGCACTTGACCCCGAATTTCCAAGGTATGGCGCACATGGCTCAAAAATAAGTCTCCGTCATAATCGGCCATGTCGTTCACTGGCATATAAGCGAATAAATATTTGAGCGCCCAAGTCTCTTCCTCAGTCAGCCCCTGCTGAAAGATATCGAACAGCTCATGCGCTCTAGCCTGAGCAACCAGCTGCTTCTCGCGGAATTTACGATCAATGAGCTCCATTGCTCTATCATCTAAAGAAAATACGGAGGTTTGCAAGGTCATTCGATTTCACTCCTTCCATAGCTTGCCGTCTTCTCTGATACAGTAGACAGCCTTTCCATCCGTTGACGGCGCTGAAATTTGAAATAAGGAGCGGGTCGTTTCAATTGTTGGCGAAATGCTCCAATTTTCATTGTCGTTCATTAACAGGCTCGCTTCTTTCGTAAACGCCCCACGACTTGCGAAGTAATTGCGTTCACGATAATAAAGCTTGCGCAGCTCCCACTTGATACGCTCGTCCGGCGGCAGCTCGAAAGAATCCGCTGCGTCTCCTTCCTCAAACACGACATAACCCCAAAGCTCAGGATAATGCATATTAATAAGCCCCATCGGCGACCATACCCAGTTATCCTCGGGGTAAGACTTCCCCGTATCCGGATTAATGACTTTGCGGAACTCGCCATCCTGCACTTCGGCGCGCCATTCAACGCGAGAGAAATTGACTCTCCAAAACTCGCCCTTCGCTGGCGGCCTGCTTTCAGCCGCGCACTCGCGCAAGCTTTTCCAAGGCATCGCCACCTCGATGCTCCACTTTCGATTCAACGCACCCGGCTTGTTCAACTCTCCGTCAATATGCACCGCCGTCTGAAGTCCGCTAATATCCCAGCCGTTAACCGGAGGACCTCCGTCGCGGTAAGGCTTAACAAGCAGCAAATCCCAAACGGTGTTCAAGGCGTTAATTTCAAATTCGTAATAGTTATGGGTATCTCCGTCGGGATCGATGAAAATTTCAAAATCATTATCATAAAAAATGACCGAATCCCGCTCCGTCAACGTCGCCCAAATCTGATCCTCCATTAATTCCGCCGCAAAATAAAAATAATCATCGTCCCACAGCATTTTTACCCGAGTCTGCTTAGATGGCTTTGGTTTCAGGTCGCCTTCGATATCGACAAAATCATTCGTCCAGTTCGCCGCAGCCCAGAAAGGCTTATCGACACGGCCATCGAGAACGAGCTCCCCTGCCGCGCGTCTGCATATATAATGCTTGGGAGCATATTCGATATTAGGCTCCGGTACTCCGCTTACATTCATGTGATCTCCTCCGGGTCATCTAAATTTATATTTATCAATGAAGCTCGCTTATCGTTGGCATTCATTCCAGAAGCGGCGCAGGTTGTCCATTGCGATGCGGGATGCCGCCTTGCATTCTTCCATGCCTTCAAACTCAATCGTGATGTACCCGTCATAACCCGACTCCTTAATGAGCTTGACGATTTTGCGGATTTCAATGTCACCGTGTCCAACAATCGCACCGCGCAAATAGTTCCCATTCGACGTCAAAAACCAGTCGCCGCCACCCGGAGGCTGATCGTACGGACGGAAATAAAAATCTTTGAAATGGATGAGCGAAGCATAAGGCAGGTTCTTCTTAACGCCGATGATCGAATTCTCATCCACGCACATGAAGTTTCCGATATCCAGCGTCGTCTTGAAATTCGGACGGTCTACCTCGTGAAGAACACGCTGTACGCGGTCGCTCGACTGTACGCTAAAGCCGTGATTTTCAATCGTTGTCGTTATGCCGTACTGTGAGGCATAATCCGCTATGAGCTGGCTGCCCTTCACCATCAGCTGCAGATGATCCTCGAACCATTTGATCGTCATCTTTTCTTCCGGAAGGGTAAAAGCGGTCACGTCATGCCTCATATGGTTCATGCCAAGCCGGTGTACAAGATCAACATGCAGCTTGACTCGCGCAACTTCCTCGTTGAACAATTCTTCCGTTTCTTGCACAAAATTAGCCGGCATCGAGTAGTTAGATAAAGCGATCCCAGCTTCCTTAGCTGTCTCCCGAACGGCATCCGCCAGCTCCGGGTTGTCTACTAGCGTGTAGCCATAAGGAACAATCTCCATATGCTCCCCGCCGTTATCCGCAATCCAGCGGATGGCATCAAGAATGCTCAGCTCTCCGGATTTAATCGCGTTTAATAAACTGTATGAGCTTAATCCAATTTTCATCGTTTCTTCCTCCTTGGAGAGCATGCCTCCTTGCTAGTTATGCGTTACAACAGCTCCAGAACCGCCGTACATATCCAGTTCTTCATCAAATTCCAGCTTAAGCACCGTAACTTGATTATGGGTGTCTTCCCCAGTCATATGAATCCATGTCGTTCCCGGAATGTTGAACCACGGCACGCCGCCATGAATTTCATGCGTAAGCTCTTTGCCGGAGTGAAGCACCGTAATTTTTTTGATCGGATTACATAATCCTTTCAGACACAAATTCTCCTTCGGATCGTCATAAACAAAGAGATACAATGTCTTTTTATCTTTCGAGACGGTGCTGCCGCCTAAATAGTAACGTGGCATAATGCCTTCTTCCGTGCCGAATACCGCTTCCTCATGCGTTCGAATCCAATCGCCCAGCCCGAGCAAAATATCTTCTTGTCTCTTATCGATCGTTCCGTCCTCCATAGGGCCTATATCGAGCAGCATATTGCCCCCCAAGGTAATGCAATCACAGAACATTCGGATGATCTGATTTAATGATTTGTATTTGTTATCCGTCGGCACATATCCCCAAGAGCTGTTGATCGTCGTGCAGAACTCCCATGGTCCCTCCGGCCGCGTAATCGGAATGCCTTGCTCCGGCGTTTTGTAGTCGCCATAGCCTTGCAGACGCGAGTTGATAATAATATCCGGATTGAACGATTGCAGGTATTGCTTGAACGCAGGCAAATTCCACTGCTCCGCGCTGCGTTCCCAGTCCCCATCGAACCATAGCAGATCAACCTTCCCGTAGTTCGTCAAAATCTCCCGCAGCTGGTCATTGTTAAACTGCAAAAACTTATTCCATTTCTCTTCATCCTGAATGCCATCGACAGGACTTGAAAACTTATTCACCGTACTCAGATCCTCCGGTACCCTGCCACCTTCAAAAACAGACGGATAATCGGGATGCGACCAATCAATCAGCGAATAGTACATGCCAAGCCGAATCCCTCTGCTCGTAACGGCCTCCGCATATTCTTTAATTAAATCCCGTTTCACCGGTGTCTTCTTCACAACGTTTAAGTCGCTGTACTGCGTATCCCACAAGGCAACTCCGTCATGGTGCTTAGTCGTAAGAACTGCGTACTTCGCCCCTGATTGTTCAATCAAATCGGCCCATTTGTCCGCATCGAAGTTCGCAGCCGTAAAGCCGTCTAACTGTTTCATGTAAGCATCATAGGGCATTCTTCCGTTATAGAAGGACCATGACTCCGCAACTCCATCAACCGCATAAATGCCATAGTGTATAAAAATACCGAGCTTTGCCTCTTTAAACCACTCTTGCATAACTCATTTCCCCGCTTTCGTTATTTAATCCGGAAGACATGCGCGATTGGCGCTTGTTCTAGCCGTTCATTTTCTGGTAAAAGCACTATTATTCCGTTGTCCGTTCTACGGTATTGCAGATTGTCTTGGCCGCCAACGAGATCGATTTGGCTGAAGGCTTGCGGGATTGGAATATGCAGTTCTTCTTGCACACTCTCTTGCTCATCCTTGTATAAGTAGAACGCATAGACTATATCGTCTTTTCTCGTAAACTGGCAGTTGTGAGCGGAATACGGCTCACAACTACGCGTTCCATAGATTCCTTCGCCGTAAACCTTCAACCAGGCACCCATTCCCTTAATCCTGGAAATGGCGGTTGGAGACAGTCTTCCATCAGGCTGTGGAGCGACGTTTAGAGCCAAATTGCCGCCTTTCGCTACAATTTCAATGAGCAGATGAATCAGCTGGCGAACGGATTTATATTGATCTTCATAGCGGTAAGAGAACGCGTAGCCCATCGTAATACAGCTTTCCCACGGTACATTCAGCGGACGATCAGGCAGTGTCTGCTCCGGTGTAATTAAATTTTCGTACGGTCCACCGACGGTACGGTCCGCCGAAAGGAGCCAAGGCTGATATTCACGCGCCTTGTCAACCACTTCACCCAGTCTGATGTTTTGGTCGCGATAGTCATTGACCCAGCCTGCGTCGAGCCAAAGCATATCGATTCGCCCATAGCGAGTCATCAGCTCCATAATTTGCTTGTGAGTGAACTGCACGAATTGCTCCCAAAGGTGAGGGTATTCCTTCGGGTCATAGGAAGGCCCTCGCGACGTCACGTTGCCGCGCTCCATACCCGGTGCCCAGTAGTAAGGCGTGTGCCAATCGGCCTTCGAGAAGTAAGCCGAGATCGCTAATCCCCTCGCGCGGAAAGCATCAAACAGCTGCTTGCAAATATCGGCATACTTGTGCGTATGGAAGGGGCAATCTGGACCTGTGATGCGGTAGTCAGTCGTATGGGTATCCCACATGCAGAAGCCATCATGATGCTTCGTCGTAAAATTCAAATACTTAAAGCCGTTTTCCGCAGCTAGGTCTGCCCATAGCTCAGGCTGAAAGCGCAGTGGATTAAACGTTTTATTTAGTCCAAAATACTGCCTTTTCAATTCCTCTGCGTCTACATCCCAATCGATCTCATTGCGCGACCATTCTTCATCCGTGTCGCTGAGCGCCCATGATTCTACGATGCCAAGCTGAGAATACGGTCCCCAGTGCATCATAAGGCCAAGCTTCTGATCCTTGAACCATTCAAGGCGTTCAAGCAGAAGCGGGTCCTCGGGCTTTACCCATTGCTCTTCACCGCTGTAGTTGTGAACGCCCTGTTCAACCACTTCTTCTTGTTCTTCGACGATTTTCGTCTCGCTCATCGTAAGCCTCCAGTTTTACAAAATTTATATTTTGATTAATTTTAGTATTTTCGAATCTATGTCCAAATTGTAAATTTGTTGTTATGATTAGAATCAATAAAATGGCTTAGCATATAACAGGGGGCAGAATACGTGAAACGGAACTACTTTAAATCCAAATTGTTTTTAAAATATATCTGGTCCTACTTGTTCATTTTGCTTATTCCATTGGTGCTGATGACCATATTCATCTATCAAAGCGCAGTTACAAATCTGCGTTCCGAAATTGAACAATCCCACCTTAGCCAATTAACGCAAACCAAAGTCATTATTGACGGGCGAATGAAGGAACTGAACGAAATTGCATCCCGCGTCTCCTATGACAAGCGACTGACTCCGTTTCGGGTTCACGATTCTTATTTCAGCGGAGAAGCTATTCAAGCGCTCGATCAATACAAAGCGACAAGCTCAATTATCAGCGAAATGTTCTTGTATTTTCACAAGGATGGAAATATTTACTCTTCGCAGGGTCTGTCCAGTCTTGACGTATTCACAAGCAGCTTCAGCTTCCACAACTGGAACAAAGAAACCGTTTTCCAAGACTTGAACATTACTAAATTTCCAACGATGCGCCCTGCCGATACTGTTATTCGCAACTCTACCCTGCAGGACTCGATGCTGGCCTATCTTGTTCCCATTACGCCGTACAGCCCTACTCCGCACGGAACGATCATGTATCTGATCAAGGAATCCGAGCTTACGAGCTTAATCGATTCGATTCTAGGAAACTATCAAGGATTAACTTATATTTTAGACAACAATGGCCAAATTCTAGTAGACAATCGACAGGGCGAGGCCTTATCGATTACGGATGCGAAGTCCCTTTTCGGTCTCACGCCCGGCATTCACGATAAAATATTAAATGGCAAGCCGCACTCGATCGTATCCGTAACTTCGGAAAACAACGGCTGGACGTATGTCACCGTTATGCCGAGCTCACAGTTTTTTAGCAGTGTCGTGCATGTTCGCAGCTTCATCGTCATGCTGTTTTGCATCGTTGTTCTTGTTGGAGCAGCCATTGCTCTCGTGCTCGCCAGAATGCAATACCAACCGATCTCTACGCTTCTGGAGTTTGCCAATTCCAAAACCAAACCGAAAAATCAAGCAAATGAATCTGCCCTCACCGGCAACGAGCTTGATCATATCCGGACAGCGCTGCAGGAATACAGCTCGCGTGTAGACCTTCAAGAGCCATACGCCCGCAATCACTTTCTGTCTATGCTGCTCAAGTACGGGAATGCGCAAAGTCTTACGCCAGAGCTGCAAGAGGCATTCGATCTTCATTTTGACCGCACGCATCACTTTGTTATGGTGATAGGTTGGGACGAAATGAGCGATAATCACGAAGAGATGCATGAACGACAAGAAATAATCGAACTGCTTGCCCAAATCGAGTTCCCGGAATTGGAAGCGCACGCCTACGGCGTAGAGCTCCCGCAGCTCGATCAACTCGCGCTTATTATCAGCTTCAATACGAATGACGCGGAAGAGGAATTCACTCCTATCCGCCGCATTGTCGAAGCGGTGCTCAGCTGTTTGCTGGAAACGTTTGATGCCACTCCTACAATTGGCGTTGGAACCTGCTATTCTAGTCCAAACCAGCTAAATCAATCTTTTATCGAAGCTTGCTCTGCCTTTGAACTGCGGGCATCCAGCGGTCATGGCACCGTCACTTATTTCGAGAAGCTGCATTTCACGCCGGATCATACGTTCTGGATCCCAAACAACTCGCTGTTGAAGCTCGCTCAGAGTCTGAAGCAAGGAAGCTATGATGTGGCAGAACAGATCATCAGCCCGTCCATCAGGAGTTTGCAATCATCCGATCTGTCCGCATTACTCAAACGCTGCATATGCTTCGATATTTTGAATACGATGCTGAAAACCGCATCCGAGCTTGGCATTCATAATTTGATACAAGAAATAGCTCCGAATATGATTTACAGCAATACGCTAGATGAGCTGGAAAGCGGCTTTTTGAATCTAGCCTCCCGGATCTGCAATCAAGTGGAGCGCAACAACCAGAAGGAAGAGCAGTCGCAAATCGATCGGATCGTATCCTATATCGATGATCACTATATGAACCATACGCTCAGTCTTGAAACGGTCGCCTTCGAGTTCACTATTTCACCTTCTCATGTCAGCCGGTCGTTTAAGGAAAAGACAGGCATCAACTTCGTCCAATATATTTGGCAAAAAAGACTGGAAGAGGTTATGCATCATTTAAAAACAACGAATGCTCCGCTTAAAGACATCATTATTCAAGTCGGTTATTTGGATACGCCTAACTTTATCCGTAAGTTCAAGAAGGAAACCGGGCATACGCCTGGCCAATTCCGCAAGTTGTTCGGAGAGAACGGAAAAGTCGATACGGCATCCGATCTGGATGACGAATAATAAAACAACACCCGGTCATGATTTCGCATGACCGGGTTATTTTTGCTTATTGCTTCATGCTTGCTTGCGTTTATTTATCAGTGCCTTATCTGTCATATGCGCTTTGATAAAGCTCGGCGATACGATCGCCGCCCATTTTTTTAATTTGTTCGATATACTTGTCCCAATTGGAGAGCGACTCCTGGCCTGTTACAAACTTCGCTTCCATCTGTTGAACATACGTGTTCAGATCGGACAACAAAGTAGAAGCTTCGGTTTGCTCATCATTCGTCAAGTAAACGTTAGGGAATGGCGCTTTGGCGATTGGCACCAGCTTCTCTGCATTTTGCTCATCGATCCATAAATCAAAGTCGCTCCGAAGTCCAATCGCAAGCTCGCTTGAATTCATGCCCGGCGTAAGAATGCCGTAGTTTGGCGTAATCGTGCCTTTGTATTCTTCACGGTCGCCGCCGCCTGGAACCGGAAGCCATTCTTTCTCGTGTTTTTCTTTGTCCTTATATGTCCACAGCAGGTTTTCCGGGCCTTGGCCGAATAACGTAGCACCTTCATAGCTGTACAGGTAATCTACCCAACGCATCGTTGCCTCTGGTGCGGGATTGCTGCTTGTGATTGCGAATGTACCGTTTGCCGAAATACCAGGGTGCTTGCCGTAAACCGGCGAGTCAGCGATTTCACTTTTCACAGGCGTCATCAATGGATTGTCTTCGCTTGGCTCGCCGCCTAGCGTAAAGTAAGGGAAATAGTCATTGAACACAGCAACTTGATTGTTTTTGCCTTTCGCTTTCTTCTGCTCGTCTGTTTGCGAGAATGTCTCATGGTCAAGCAGATCTTCTTTCCATAGACGGTTTAGGAAGGTCAAATATCCTTTGTATCCTTCTTCTTGCGGTGTGTAATGCACTTTGCCATCTTTATCCGCGTAAACGACCTCATCGTAAATGCCCCAGAAGCCAAGGAAGTACATGCGCAAATCATTCAGTTTGACGGAAGTGAGCGGAATTTCATCCTTTTTCCCATTTCCATTCGCATCTTCGTCCTTAACGCGCTTCAGATAGGTATATAGTTCTTCTGTCGTTTTTGGCTCTGATGCCCCAAGCGTTTTCAAAAATTTACCGTTGTACCACATCGGACCACGGTACCAAACCGCTGCTAGATCGACCGTAGGCAGCGCATAAATATGACCGTCTGGCGTTGTGAATGACTTGCGGATATCGGGATGGTCATCAAATATTTTTTTGATATTAGGTGCATAACCCTCATCAATATATTTTTCGAGAGGGACAAGAACGCCTTGCGAGCCGTAAGTTACCTGCTCTGCTGGCTTAAGATCCGCAGCGTAGAACATATCCGGCAAATCGCCGCTGGCAAAGACAAGGTTTTTCTTCGTTGCAAAGCTGTCAAGCGGTGCGTTCTGGAATTGCAATTTGATGCCTGTCAATTTCTCCATCTCTTGTAGTACAGGCATTTTGTTCCAATCCGCTACGCCAACGTCCTGTGACATCATTTTGAGCGTGATCGGTTCTTTAACGATCGGAAAACCTTCCTTGCTGACCCCTTCAGCTTGATTGGATGTCGATGTTTCGGACCCGGCATTGCTGCCATTTGTTTTGTCTTCGTTTGGCGAGCCGCAAGCTGCCATTACTGAGACAAGCAGCGTAAGACTGAGCAACAACGATGATGCTTTATGAAGCTTTTTCATCCAAAATCCCTCTCCCTTTTTCATATCATTTATGAGCAAGATCAGCCCTTTACAGAACCAATCATGACACCTTGCACAAAGTAACGCTGTAAGAAAGGATAAACCGCAATAATAGGCGCTGTCGCTACGATAATAACGGCGTATTTGACCAGTGAAGCGATTTCAGCTTTGTTGTTGAGAGCAGCTGCGCTAGAAGCATCCAGCGCGCCCCCGCCTTGAGCCGACATCTCCTGCAATACAAGAATTTGACGCAGGACAAGCTGCAGCGGGTATTTCGCTGCGTCATTCAAATAAATGAGCGCCGAGAAGTAGCTGTTCCAGTTCCCTACGCCGTAGAACAAAGCCATAACGGCAATGATCGGCATCGATAACGGCAAAATAATTTTCAAGAACAGCCGTATATTCGTGCAGCCATCAATCTGTGCAGCCTCTTGTAGCTCTTTTGGAATGGAAGACTGAAAGAACGTGCGAGCTACAATGATGTTCCAGATCGATGCGGCTGAAGGGATGACAATCGCCCACATCGTATTGACCATTCCCAGTTCCTTGACGAGCAAATAGCTTGGCACGAGGCCGCCGCCGAAAAACATCGTAACCATGAACATTCCCATAAAAAAGTTGCGTCCTACAAAATCTTTGCGGCTTAGCGCGTAGGCTGCAGGCAGCGTAACC
The DNA here is from genome assembly GCF_038630985.1 of Paenibacillus sp. FSL H8-0548. Classification (NCBI taxonomy): domain Bacteria; kingdom Bacillati; phylum Bacillota; class Bacilli; order Caryophanales; family Paenibacillaceae; genus Paenibacillus; species Paenibacillus sp. FSL H8-0548. The sequence continues at coordinate 1,331,913 of NZ_CP152049.1, read as the reverse complement.
AATAAATTGATCGTCGTACCTACGACCGTATAAAGGATGGTGTTTCCATATCCCGTCCATATGCTCGAGTTCTGGAATACTCTTTGATAACCTTCAAACGTAATGCCTCTTGGCCACAGCCACATTTCTCCGGAACCGACCAACTTCGGATCGCTTATAGAAGCACTGATCATGTAAATGACAGGGTAAGCTACAACAATAAAAGCCAAAAACACATAAATATAGTTGCATATCAGAAATACTTTATCCCGTCCGCTCTCTTTAACGGCACTAGTCATCGGTCGCACCCCCTTCTTCTACCACAAGCTGTTTTCATTGGTCCGTCGTACAATCTGATTCACACCAACAAGAATAACGGCGTTAATAACGGAATTGAACAAGCCGATTGCCGTCGAGAAGCTATACTGGGCATCTACAAGCCCCGAGCGATAAACGAATGTCGAAATGACATCCGACGATCCCATGTTTAGTGGGTTTTGCAGCAATAGTATTTTCTCAAATCCTACCCCAAGTAGGCTTCCCATATTCAAAATCAATAGAATGGTCATCGTTGGGACAATCGTCGGAATGTTAATATGACGAACGCGTTGGAAACGCGAAGCACCGTCAATAATGGCAGCTTCGTGCAAGCCTGGATCTACGCCAGATAGCGCTGCCAAATAAATAATGGTGCCCCATCCTGCTCCTTGCCAGACACCCGAGAATACATACATCGTCTTGAACCATTTTGGATCGGTCAGAAAATCAGGTGCATCAAACCCAAGCCATTGAATGAGGTGTGTGACAATCCCTGTCGAAGGCGACAAGAACGTAATAATCATACCCGCCATTACGACGACAGAAATGAAATGCGGCGCATAAGTGACGGTCTGAGCCATCTTCTTAAAGTAACCGCCCTTCAGCTCATTGAAGGCCAGCGCCAGTATAATAGGAATCGGAAAACCGATAGCCAATTCATAAAGGCTAATACTCAACGTGTTCCATATCAAGTCCCAAAAGTAGTAAGAATCAAAGAATCGGACAAAATGATCAAATCCGACCCAAGGGCTTCCTAAAATCCCTTTTGTAGGTATGAAGTTTTTGAATGCAATTTGTATGCCGTACATGGGAACGTAAGAGAAAATTAGAAAGTAGAAAAATGCGGGTGCTATAAATAGATACAGCTCCCAGTTCTGAAAAACTCTCTTTCCCATTCTGCCCTTCATTTTACCCGGCTCCGGAAGCGCGCTTCCCGCTGCTATACCTTTAACCTCCTGCACAGAATCACTCCTTCCTGGTTTCGTATTTTTGCTTTTGTTTTGTGATTGGCGACAGGTAAGTGAATTGCTATCGCTTACAATTCCAACAATAGCCGACAAAAGGAATTCCCGTATATATGTCATTTTCAATATCGCATGAAAGCGCATACTTATAAGGGTAAACTCCAGCCGATTTTAAAGTTTGACTATTCTGACAATTTTAATAATGTGTCATTTTTGTCCGAAAAACCCCCGATTTTACGGCCTCCGCAAGTTTTACCAATCGTTTTGGAATGGCAGACAACTCCTCAAAGCAGCCGTAAATGATAAAATCAAGAATAACATGTATGCGTTTTCATAAAAATGTGTTGGTTTCGAGAATTATGGGCTTTAGCGGAAGAAATAGAAAACGAAGAACAGGTAATCAAATATCTTGAAAAAGAAGAATTGGCACGTTTTCTACAAACAGCCAAGGGACAAGGGCTGGAACGTGACTATGCCATTTTTACAACTCTAGCTTATAGCGGTCTAAAGGTTGGTGAGTTATGTGCTATGAAATGGAGAGATCTTTATAAGTTGAACTTAGGTTTTAGAAAGCTATGGTAAAGAAATAACGACCTGCATGTGTAATAAGAAAGAAAATAATTCGAACAGGCAGGGATGAAATTTCTTTGGTTCAACTGATATTGCTGGGTTAGTTCGTTAAGGAAATAGCGCTATCGGACGAGGCTACGCTGCAGTTTCTACAACGTAACCGACGTTACTTGCCTGACTCGATACGTACACTGTAGTTTGTGCAATAGATTGCCTATTCTAGGGAGATATGCGTTGGTTTAGAGCTAAATCTCCTGCAATAGTACAATGTAGCCATCCGAAACAGCTCTCATGTGAGGTTTCTATTGTACGAAGTGCAGGCTATGCTGCTTCTCATTAAAGGATATACCTTGAACCATGGTGAAACGGCTATCGCCGTCCTTTGGCGGCGACAGCGCGTTTCATTCCGAGAAATATAGAGAAAGTATGGCGAAATGACATCCTTTCCTATATTTTAAAAAAATGAAGATTTAGCGAAGCGAGAAGATCCTTCTGGGGAAACGAAGTGTTCGCCTTTACAGCCATATTCTTACCTTTAAATGTCTTAGAAAATCAAAGAATCTTGCTGCAACAGCGACCCTTCAGAATGATCTTCTCGCGCAGCGACCAAAACGTAAATGTTTAGTTCAACTTATATATCATTTATAGAGCATACTGTAAGCATTACAAAGACTTATTACAATCCAAAAACAAGACTACCGAATATCAACTTCTGACGCCTAAAACAAGTACCTCAAGAAGGACTATTGAGCTTGATCCTAGTGCATTTAATGAACTAGAGAAACTCAAAGCAATACAAAACGAATTAAAGATGTTGAATCGGGATATTTATTACGACAACGAAGCGGGGGTAGGAATTCATGAGATCATGGAGCGTTTAGGACATCAGGACGATGAGATCACAAACCGTGTTTATCTTTACGTTACAAAAACCATGAAAAAAGAGGCCTCTCAATTAAGTTCAATAATCCGAACTCATGAGAAGCCTCTTTTCTTTTTTATCCTGATGTATGAGGTAATGCATTACTTCTGCTTCCAGTATACATTTTCACGCTTATGTTTAATTCCATCTATCCAATCAGGCGGATATGCGAGAATACCTGCTAACTCATCCAAAGCGGTTTGCGACCAGAGCACTTTATAAATTTTGTCCACGCTCGAATTCCTCCACCTTCATTCGAAGATAATCGAGCCCCGCTTCTTGGTCATAAACACGACCAAGTTGTCTGTCCTCACGACTTTGCCCAACTTGCCGAATAAGTCCTTCATCTGTAGACAGTTGCTCAACATCTAATCCTTGAGCAGCTTCACGCTCACGCTTTAGGTTCAAATATCCAAAAAAGTCATGCACTTCAACAGCGTCCTGATCAGGTATTTGGTCAATCATCCGTTTTAATTCATCGCGGTTCACACTCATACCTAACACCGCCTTTCGATTCTTCTTTCTATTATACCACAGAGATCAAAAATCAAATCATTATGCGAAAAAAGAGACCTCCCAAAAGTTCAATGAACTCATGAAAGGTCTCTTCTTTTTACACGATGTAGCCAAATGGTGTTTCCTTCTCAGGAAACCTTTAATGCATAAGGGTTTGTTACCCTTATTACATCATGCCGCCCATGAGAGAAATACGTTTTTATATGTTTTTTGAGTCTTTATGTGGCGATTTTATCCGATAATCTTCAGAAATTAGTTCAATTAATCCGTGTGTGTATGATGTGTGCGAAGAGTTCGTGGGCAAAAATGTGGGCACGTTGTAGCCATGGAATTATTCAGGTGTATGTTTCGAATGCGGGTGTAAAGCTGATCAAATCGGTATCGATCCTTCAATTGGTGAGGTAACGGCTTATCAGATAGGAGTAGGGTGGGGCAGATGAGCCGCTGTATGTTGCAGCCGCCAATCGCCCCGGTTTATCGTTGTCCAGATGAACCACCAGTCGATTCACCTCCGGAGATATTTTTCAAACAAAAAGCCACCGTCCTTTGCAGTACCCAAGCACCGTCAAGGAAAGTGGCTGATGTGATATGTTAGATTAACTCAGACTGCTGAAGAAGTCTCTGGATGATCAACGCTACTTCTGCTCGTGTGATGAATGCCTGCGGAGCAAGCTGTGAACTGCTTCTACCTGTGATAATTCCAGCCTGCAACACATCTGCAACACTGTCCCTCGCCCACAACGACACTTGTTTCGCATCGTCATAGGATTGAAGGATCTTGTTCAAATCCTGAGCAGGAAGTTGATCGCTAAGCCCTGTCACTTTCCGCAAGATTGCACTCGATCTCATACGCCAAGTTATTGTCCATGCCGGGCTCACAGCAGAACAGCCTACTCCGATGGGAGTAGGCTGTTCTGCCAGACTGATCTGTCAAGGTTGATGTAAATCCGGATCATACTTCATCACGGACACTTTACCTTCACTATAGGGGCCTGCAATATAACTCACATAGATGTCGTTGTTGCTGTCTACGGCAAGGCGTATCCAAAAAACGTTATCGTCGGAGATACCGGCATACTCTACGGGGCTCCAACTACCACCCCCATATTTCATCACAGTCACCTTGCCTCCATGTGCAGCATCTCGATAAGCAACATAAGGATTACCAAGGCTGTCAAAGGCGATACTTGTAAGTAAGTCATTCGAAGAATCCGATGTTATCGAGAATCCGGAAGTTCCTACAGGCTCCCAAGTGGAACCCATATATTTCATCACGGTCACTTTGGAAGAACTACTCATATAGGCCACATAAGGTACGCCGCTTGGATCAAGCGCGAATGATGCATCCCACATGCCAATTGTCGAGAATTCAGAATCACTGATCCAATTCTGAGTAAGATCCTCGCCCTCGTATTTCACTACAGTTGTTTTAACGCCTGAGCTGGATCGATACGTATAGAATAGATACGGGATATTGCTCCGGTCTACCGCGATGACCGGATTACTGGCCGAACTCTCCCATCTGCTATCTATCTTCTCCCATGCGCCGTCTTTATATCTTACGACATACACGGTCTTAGAGGTGACCTCAGCTTCATCGATATAAGCCATATAAGGAATGTCAGCCTTGTCGAAGGCAATGGAAGGATAATTCCCCCTTTCTTCTATACTGCCTACCGATTCCCAAATGTCCCCATTATATTTCTTCACGATAAATTTCAGGGACTGAGCAAGATAGGCCACGTAAAGGTTGTTCTGGCTGTCTATGGCGAGCGTTATGCCACTCGTACTAGCTGGTTGATCGAGAGCGTTCAAACCACCAACAGGCAGCCACTCGTTATTCGCGTATTTAAGCACGAATAATTCATTGGTGCGCGTCACATAAGCCACATAAGGAGTGCCTTGCCTGTCTAATACGACTTTTGACAGATTCCGCGCTCCCGCGTTCGTCGCGTCTCCAACTTTCAGCCACGATGTTTCCGTCCACTTCGCGTACAAGGTGAGGTTAGTCGTCACCTTTGCCGAGAAGTTATAGACCGTCGTCAAATTGCTGTTGCTGTACCAACCCTCGAACTTGTAGCCGACCCGATTCGGTACGGCAGGCGCCACAGCGCTGCTTCCTGGAACCACCGCCTGGCTCTCCACGACTGGCCCACCGTTACTGTTAAAGGTCACCGTGTGGACGTTTAATGTCCACAAGGCGTACAAGGTCAGATTGCCCGTCACCGGTGTATCGAATCTGTAGCGGTTCGTCAACTCGCTGTCGCTGTGCCAGCCGCCGAACGTATAACCTGCTCGCGTCGTTGGATCAGGCGGGTAAACCATGATGTCCCTTGGCACCTTCACATCAGCCACAGGCGGTCCGCCGTTGTTGTTGAAGCTCACCGTGTAAATAGCCGTCCACTTCGCGTACAAGGTGAGGTCAGCCATCACCGATGTCGAGAAGATGTACCTATTGTTCAGTTCGATATCGCTGAACCAGCCATCGAACCTATGATCTTCCCGAGTTGGTGCGGTAGGTTGCGCCACCGTATTTCTATGAATCACCGATTTACTGTCCACCGCCGACCCGCCGTTGCTGTTGAAGCTCACCGTGTAGATGTTATCCGTCCACTTCGCATACAGCGTGAGGTTCTGAACGATCGGTGTCGAGAAGCTGAATGGGTTCGTCAAGCTGCTGCTATCGTACCAGCCTACGAACGTAAGTCCTTCTTGCGTTGGTGCGACAGGTTGCGCAGCTACGGCGCCTTCGTACACCGTCAGAGGGGCCACCTGCGACCCGCCCCTGCTGTTGAAGCTCACCGTGTAGCTGACTTTTGGAGTACTCGTCCACTTGGCATACAACGGGAAGCTGCGGGTCACCGTATTGACCTCGAAGTCATAGGCGATCGTCAAATCGCTGTCGCTGTACCAGCCGCTGAACACAAAGTCTTCCTTCGTTGGTGCGGCAGGCGCCGCAGCCTTGTCTCCCTCGTTCACCTTCTGGTCAGCCACCGCCGACCCGCCGTTGCTGTCGAAGCTTACCGTGTAACCGCGCAGCCACTTCGCATATAGCGTGAGATTAGCTGTGATCGGTGCGCTAAAGACGTAGACAGTCTGCAAGTTGCTGTCACGATACCAGCCGCCGAACACCAAATCCTCCTTCGTCGGTTGATCCGGTTTGCTTGCTTGGGAGCCATATTCTACCGTCTGGTTGCTCACCGGCGACCCCCCGTTGCTGTTGAAGCTTACCGTGTAGCCGTTCCGCGTCCACTGTGCGGTAAACTCGACATTATGGGCAGGCATCGTTGCCGAAGGCGTCGCTGACGGAGGGTTCGACAACCATTCTGTAAATGTACTCCCCTGCCAGACCGGAGTGCCAAGGTAAATCCCTGTCGTTGCCCCGAACGGCACGTTAACGACCTTGCTCGCTTCGCCAGAACCATTGTAATTTATCGTCATGGCGTAGCTATTGCGCTTGTAATACAGCTTCAGCACCGTTGAACCGTCGCTCGCTATATTAGCTGTCTGCGCAGCAGTCGGATCAAAGGTAAAACCCTCATATACCTTTGGCGTTACATCCGCCGAATTTACCGTGGTATCGGTTGTGCCGCGATACGATTCTTTATCCACAACGGTATAAGTGCCACTATGAATATTTATATCTTGCTGCAAATGTACGACTTGGTAAGGCGTGTCCGTTTTGGCTGTCCACCTTGCCGTATAAGTCGTGTCCGTAGTCGGCATTACGCTTGGAACCTCCGGCGACCAACCGGCAAACGTATAACCCGGTCTTGTCGGCACCGGTATCCGACCAGCGATGTTCTTACCGAACGGTTCCGTTATCGAACTGCCTGTCGACGCACCTTCATAGCCCAAAGAGAAGGTCATCTTTCGATTCGTCGGATAATATTCAACCCTGAGAGCCGTCGTGGCGTCGCCTTTGAGCAATGCGCCGCTTACCGTACCATTTGTATACCCTTGATCCTTGAACCTCTCGGAGTTGATCACAATTCTCGTGTCAGTTGTTCCGGTCAAGTTTTCCGTAATCACAGGCGAAGTCGATGTCCCGGTGTTCGGGTCTATCAAGTAATGCTTAACCGTATACGGCGTATTCGTGTTCGCGATCCAGCGCGCGAACAGTATCATATCCTCCGCGGGCATTTGGCTCGGAATCGTAATCTTCGTTCCACCGGTAGGAGCCGTATACCAGCCGTCAAAGGTGTATCCCGTATATTCCAGATCGGTTACGCTGATCGCCGCGTTATAAGGGGCGGCTATCACCTGGGTTGCTCCGCCGTTCCTCGGATACAGCTGTAGAATATAGTCGCCAGTTCGAGCCAGCCAATTTAACGGAATCTTGCGCCTCAGCGGTTCCGACGTGAACGACAGCGGCGCCCCTTTCCAGGTGATGACCAGATTGCCCTCACTAACCGCAATCTTCTTGTCCACCACTTCGATCTTTTGGGTTTTCGGATCATACTTGAAATTCGGATTGTCCACTTGGATATCGAACCTCGAGAGGTCATACGTCTCGGTATCCGTCTCGCCTGTCCTCAAATCAAACTTACGCATGGTGAACAGCATCTCCGGAACTTCGACGGATGACGCCCGGCTTGCCATATTCAATATGGGCGACTCATCCTGCGAATAGACGAAATTGTAGACATTATTGGACTCCCCGATTGTATACAGCGGCCACTTTTCATCGACCAGCTCCACGCTGGTCGAGAGCATGCCATCGCCCAATTGGGCGCCGAGTTCAACCTCCAAATAGATGCCTACCTCAACATACAGGGCGCCTATAGACCGAGTGCTTTTCACCCCGCTCACATTTTTTAACTGATAATAGAAGTAACCCCACAGATTCATATACACGCCGGGTTCTACGGAAAGACCGATACTATTTAATTCGACACTTCCAATCCCCGCTTTTACCTCCAGATTAATACCGGCTCGTAATCCGAGCGTCCCCATCACATAGAAGGTAAACTGATAATCGCCGTCTCCCGGCAAGCTGACTGTATTACTCGTGCCGCTAAAACTCAGTACACGCAAAGTCACCGAGTAACGCTTTGCCATTTTATAATAGAAATCCGCCCCAATCGTTAGGTTAACCTGAGCACTGACCACAAACTTGGCCTCAAATTTGATTTCTACAATCCCTAAAGCTACGCGCATGCTCGCCTCAAAGATCTCCTGCTCGATTAACGGAACCCATTCCGTGTCTTGCTCCAACATCTCTTTATACTGTTCCTTCAGAGTCTCCACATCCACGGCGGTATCTTGCACACCCGCCATGATCGCTTCGATCTCTGTCGCGATGTCCCGCACTTGACTAAAGAGACCTGAGGTCTTCGCATCCAGCCAGTCATCCAGTGCAGCTCCCAACTTGTCGTGTTCGACAAGAGCCATCTCCGCTTTGATGTTGAGCCCCGTATAGCTATAGGCATCCAGATTCGCCGTGATCACATAATCATCAATGACGGGGAAAAGAGGGACCCTTCCAAAAAAAGTATTTATGGTATACCAATGCCATTTCGTCTCCGAATTAACGCCGAGATCCAAGCTCATCTCCTGAACGAAGGTACCCGTCATATGGATGACAAGGGCGCCCTCTTCGCCATTGACGACAATATCGGCTCCTACTTGCAAGGTAGCGCTCACGCCGGAGGTTCGGCCGTTAATGTTCTTCAGCTTCGTGCCGAGCGAAGCAACGACGGTCAGATTCTCCACCGTTACCGTGTCTCCCGATAGTATACCTACCTTCGACTGTGCCTTGAAGTCATTCGTCTCCATAGCAATGGCGCTCAGATAGTTCGCTGCTTGATCGACGAATCCGCTGTCTATCGCTTGCTGCTCGATTTGCGATTCGAGCTGCGCGATCTGCCCTTCCGACAACAGCACGTCACCGTTAATCGCTTGCTCCTGATAGAGGTTGAACGAATTCGAGATATCTTCTACCGTAGCATCGGTATACGTAATTATGTCCATCTCTGCCGCACGCGTAACTGAGGTGATACGCCCGTAACTGACGACCCTCAAATCTTCATCAGCGAATTCACCATTAATGGCGAACTCGCCTTCATAAAACCCGATAAAATCGCCCACATCCAGCGTAGTCAGCTCATCCAAGCCGAGCGGCTCATACATACTGTCGCTGTAGTTCATCACGGAGTGCTCAACCGTGATGGAGTTGTTATCGGGATCTCCATCCGTATCTGCCTCTATGCTCACCGGCAGCACGTCCGGTTTGAACAACACTTGATTCGCGTCCGCCCGACCATAGGTGTAGGTCGTACCGTTCACCGCTGTAATCTGGACATAGGCAACATCACCATCGTCTTCACCGGTTGTTTCTACCGTGCGAAGATCGGGGGATGCCCCTTGATAGATGGCAACGGTATCGCCAACTTTAATCGCGGCGCTTCCGCTATATACGAACGTTCCACTGCTGGCATTCGCCTCAGCCAGCGTATTTCCGCTGCTGCCCACCGTCGTCGTGACGACAGGTATGGCTGGCGAATCCACATTCGCGCCATCCAGCATCATATCCGAGACCTCGGCAAAGGCCAGATAGATCATGTTCGGATTGAGCGGAATATTCATGACTTCTTGCTTGGCAACGCTAAACACATAGATACGCGTCGACGCATCTTGTCCTCGGAAACTCAGGTTGTCGTCCTTCAACGTAAGTTGATACGTGTTGCCCTCGACGAACTTGCCGTCTTCGGCTGCCGAATCTACCGCGAAGTGACCGTTCCCTTCGGTGACGGTAATCCCCGCGAAGTCGGGATTCGCTGTATCCTTAAACGTCATGCCCGCTTTAACCTCGGATGCCGTCAGATTGCCCGATGCATCTATAACAGCAATCGTGAAGTTCGGCGAGACATCCAGCACCGAGTGGCTAGGCGTAGTCTGTACGGCATTATCCACGCTATCCAAATACTTCGCATACAACTTCGTATCCTCGCTAATGGTACTGCCTTCTGCGAAGATTAGCGAAAAATCGCTGTCCCTAAACCACCCCTGGAAAATATACCCTACTTTTGTCGGAGCAGGCAGCTTACTCAGCGCTTCCCCCGCTGACATCGTTTGGGCAGCTACTGCCGTTCCGCCGTTACTGTCGAAGCTCACCGTGTAGTTGTTAGCAATCCACTTCGCATGCAACATGATATCGCCAGTCACCGCTGCCGTGAATCCGTAAGGGCTCCGCAAGTCGCTATCGCTGTACCAGCCGTCGAACGTATAGCCTGCCCGGGTTGGGGCGTCAGGTGTCGCCGCTGATCCGCCATAATTCACGGACTGACTATTCACCGACGAGCCGCTGTTGCTGTTGAAGCTCACTGTGTAGCTATTAATCGTCCACTTCGCATACAACGTGATATTACCAGTCACCGCTGCCGTGAAGCCATAGGCATTCGCCAGCTTGCTATCGCTATACCAACCCTCGAACGTATGGCCTGTCCGCGTTGGGGCGTCAGGTGTCGCCGCTGATCCGCCATAATTCACGGACTGACTGTTCACCGACGAGCCGCTGTTGCTGTTAAAGCTCACTATGTAGCTATTAATCGTCCACTTGGCATACAACGTGATATTGCCAGTCACCGCTGCCGTGAAGCCGTAGGCATTCGCCAGCTTGCTATCGCTGTACCAACCGCCGAACGTGTGTCCTTCCTTTATTGGTGCGCCAGGTGCAGAAGCCACTGCGCCTTCTTCCACCGTTTGCCCAGCCACTTCCGTTCCACCGTTGCTGTTAAAGCTCACCGTATAGCTATTTTTTTTGTCAATCGTCCATTTCGCATACAACGTGATATTCCCCTTCACCACAGCTGTTGTGAAGTCGTATGCGATCGTCAAGTCTCTATCGCTATACCATCCGCTGAACACATAACCGTTCTTCGTCGGTGCACTAGGTGCCGCAGCGTTAGCGCCTTCGTTCACCGTCTGGTCAGCCATCGCCGACCCGCCGTTACTGTTGAAGCTCACTGTGTATCTAGCCGTCCATTTCGCGTACAATGTCATGTTATCCGTTACCGGTGTCGTGAAGCTGTAGCCGATCGTCAAGCTGCTGTCGCTGTACCAACCGCCGAACGTATAACCTTCCCGCGTCGGTGCGTCAGGTTCCGTAACCGTGCCGCCATAATTCACTGGCTGACTATTAAATATCGGTCCGCCGTTACTGTCAAAGCTCACCGTAAAGCTCTTAATCGTCCACTTCGCGTACAACGTAAGCTTACCCGTCACCGCTTCCGTGAAGCCATAGGGAATTGCCAAGCTGCTGTCGCTGAACCAGCCGCCGAACGTGTAACCTTCCTTTGTCGGCACTTCAGGTACCGCTGCCTTGGAACCATATTTCACCGTCTGGCCAGTTACTGCTGTACCTCCGTTGCTCTCGAACGTGAGCGCATACTCAGTAATGCTAATGCCTCCGCCACCGCTGTTGCCGCCGGTGTTGCTGCTGGGTTCAGGTGTTGGAGTTGGTGCTGGTGTTGGTGTTGGCTTAGGCGTCGCTTGATTCTGCCCTTGCCACGCCTCCACAACCGCATTGCTGCGCATGAAGGTAACGGCAGCTTGCGCACGGGTTGCTTGGTCATGCGGGTTGAAATTGCCAGTGGCATCTCCAACGAACAAGCCTGCTTGCCACAGCTTGATGACCGCGTCAACTGCCCAAGAAGACACATTGGCGAGATCACTCGGCTTTGTAGTTACATGATTGCTTGTTTGATAGGAAATCTGATGGCTTTCAAAATACCGCAAAGTCATCGTCACCATCTGCTCCCGGGATACGGTTGCATCTGGAGAGAAGTTCCCGTTGCCTGTGCCAACGGTAATCCCTTTCTTAACCGCCCACTCTACATACGGCGCATACCAAATCCCCGTCTGCACATCGGCAAAGGTCGAAATTGGGTAATCACTTACATCCACACCTGCCATTCGTCCAAGCGCCGTCACATACATGGCACGCGTCATCGTTCCCTGGGGCGAGAAGGTGTCAACGCCCGTTCCGTTGAATATTCCATTCTTCTGGACATAGACGGCTGCATCGTAGAACCAGTCCATTGGACTAACATCTTGAAACCCGTCCGTTAGATTAATATTTTGAAACCCACTTGATTCGGCCGCTGTCGCCTGCTGCACCGACAGTAAGTTCACTGGCAGCAAGCTCACCACCATGCTGATAACGAGCATCAACGCCAGAATCCGTGATTTTAACTTCCATCCACGTTTTATTGCCTTCTTCAATTCATTCATCCTCTCTAGTAGCTGCTATGATTCTCTTTTCTTACCCTACTGACTCTCTCAGTTCCATGTCGAATACTGTCACTGATATAGGGAGATTTATGTCGATTTTTCTCCTCCGATGTTATCATAGTAGAGGGACCAACTGGTGAATTATAAAGAAAACTTTAAGTTTCATAATTAGACTAATCTACTATGATAAAATTGGGGAAATCGATATCATCTATCATACTTCGAGGGGACAAACGAGGAGGAGAAATTTGTCAGATTATTGATGTCGGTACTGCTATGCTTAAATTCTGCCATCTACTTTGCCGATAAGGTGACGAAGGAGCAGCTCGCGACGTTCCTTGTCCGCGTACTCGGCATGAACGAGGAAGCCAAGGGTCTGCTTATTCAACCTTGAGTTGAGGGCATCTCCCGAGCGAGAAAATAATATCCTTTGGAAAAATAGCGGCGTAAGGGAGATGATCCCTACGCCGCTATTTATTAATGAATTCAATCTTTAAGTTTAATTTGGGTTACTGCAACTGTAGTGTGTTAGCTGTAAAGCGACAATCGTGGTCACACTACCAACCTTAACGCTATGCACGCGCTTGTAAAGCACTTCTGGCAATCAGCATATATCCTGCCCCCCGAATCGTAATGATTCTCTCAGGATTGGCAGGGTCAGACTCGATTTTTTTACGTAAATTACTGATGTGTACAGCGACCGTTCTCGTATCCTCCAGACTTTCCATTCCCCAGATGAGCTGAAACAACGCATCGATACTGACGACACGATTGGCGTTTTGTGCCATATAGGACAGTAGACCGAATTCTTTTTTAGATAAAAAGATGGTTTCACTACCCATAATGACGGACTGTGCGTAGAAATCCAGCGTCAAACCCGGTAACTCCAGCAGTTGTTCCCTTCTGCCCGTCGACACTCTGCGAAGGTGAGCCTTGATCTTGGCCATCAGCACACCTGGACTGAATGGCTTGGTCACATAATCGTCCCCGCCATAGGATAAAGCGCTGATTTTGACCTCATCCTCCTCATGACTGCTCAGAAATACGATCGGCGTATTCGTATAGGTGCGTGCGTTCCTGCACCAATCTATCCCGTTATCATTAGCCAGCATCACATCCAGCACAATCAAATCAGGCTCGAACGATGTAAGCAGCTTCATAGCAGCTTCCCCGTTATGACTGCATGCGGATATGAAGCCCTCCCGCTCACAATACGCCTGAACAATTTCACAGATATGAAAATCATCATCGACGATCATAATTTTGTATGTAACCATCACCTTCCTTCTTCTCAAATCGACAGGCTATTGTAATTTAATACCTATTTTAGCATGGAAGATCGGACTAGTTATGAAATGTAAAGGAACCTTTAAGATTTTGCTTCATGCGCAAACTTAGAGTTTTCATTACATTTTGTTTTGGAATCCTTACCCGTGTAAGGAGGGATTTATAAAAGTACGCATGTTAAGTTTGTTATTAGCGTGTGGCGATATTAGAGTCGCGATAGATGATCAGAGTGAGATCGATCATATTGTGACGTACAGCAACACGACATTTACATCGACAACGGCGGAACTAGCGGAGGCAGCAGCGACACCATGTAATCGTTAACCACAATTGTGTGATCATAAGCTCGCCGACTAGCAAGGATCAGATACCGAATAACGGGGTGAACAGACCAAAATACAATGGAGTCCTTTCTTTGCGTCGCAGCACTAACAACAGCAGATAATACACACCAATCCAAGGAAAATGTGCGCAACATAGATGATGGTCTGCGCAATGCATAATAAATAGGCTTCTCACAAAGTTCGAATTGAACTCGTGAGAAGCCTATTTTAAATTCGATATGATCAAGTCGAGTTTCTCCGAAGAGAAAGCCTTGCCCCATATGACTTCACAGCCTAGATTACCGCATGGAGCATTTTGTGCTCCATTGGCGATGAATTCTACCGCTGAATCGCGGTCGCTCCTCCTCGATTTACATCGAAGAAGAATTCATCACATCATTCCGCCCATTCCACCCATACCGCCCATATCAGGCATGCCGCCGCCAGCGCCTTTAGGCTCTGGTTTGTCAGCAACAACGGCTTCAGTAGTCAAGAACATAGCCGCAACAGAAGCTGCGTTTTGAAGCGCAGAACGTGTTACTTTAGCAGGGTCAACGATACCCGCTTCGAACATGTTCACCCATTCGCCAGTAGCAGCGTTGTAGCCAATACCGATTTCTTCGTTTTTCAAACGCTCAACGATAACGGAGCCTTCTTGGCCTGCGTTAGCTGCGATTGTACGAAGCGGCTCTTCAAGGGAACGAAGAACGATGTTAACACCTGTTTGCTCGTCGCCAACTGCTTTAACAGCTGCAACAGCTTTGTATACGTTAATGAGGGCAGTACCGCCGCCCGATACGATACCTTCTTCAACCGCTGCACGAGTGGAGTTGAGAGCATCTTCGATGCGGAGCTTGCGCTCTTTCAATTCTGTTTCTGTCGCTGCCCCAACTTTGATAACTGCAACGCCGCCTGACAATTTTGCAAGACGCTCTTGAAGCTTCTCACGGTCAAAGTCGGAAGTTGTTTCTTCCAGTTGAGCGCGGATTTGATTCACGCGAGCAACGATATCAGCGGAGTTGCCGCTGCCATCAACGATGATTGTTGTTTCTTTTGTGATACGGATTTGACGAGCAGAACCAAGAGAATCAACATCAGTTGATTTTAGCTCAAGGCCTAGTTCTTCAGTAATCACTTGGCCGCCTGTTAGAGCAGCGATATCTTGAAGCATTGCTTTACGACGATCGCCGAAGCCTGGAGCTTTAACAGCTACGCAAGTGAATGTTCCACGAAGCTTATTCACTACTAGTGTAGCTTGTGCTTCGCCTTCTACGTCTTCAGCAATGATTAGCAATTGCTTGCCGGATTGTACAACCTTCTCAAGAACCGGAAGGATCTCTTGAATGCTTGTAATTTTTTTGTCAGTGATAAGAATGTAAGGGTTGTCGAGGACAGCTTCCATTTTATCTGTATCAGTAATCATGTATGGAGATACATAACCACGGTCAAATTGCATACCTTCTACAACTTCAAGCTCTGTAACGAAGCCTTTCGACTCTTCTACAGTAATAACGCCGTCGTTTCCGACTTTCTCCATTGCTTCAGCAATAAGTTGACCCACTTCATCGTCAGCGGAAGAGATCGAAGCTACTTGAGCAATCGATTGTTTGCCTTCGATTGGTTTAGAGATTGCTTTAAGCTCTTCAACAGCAGCTTTTACAGCTTTCTCGATACCTTTGCGGATAACCATTGGGTTAGCGCCGGCTGTAACGTTTTTCAAGCCTTCGCGAATCATCGCTTGAGCAAGAACAGTAGCAGTAGTTGTACCGTCACCAGCTACGTCATTTGTTTTTGTTGCTACTTCTTTAACGAGTTGAGCGCCCATGTTTTCGAATGCATCTTCAAGCTCGATTTCTTTCGCAATGGATACACCATCATTTGTGATAAGCGGGCTTCCGAATTTTTTCTCAAGAACTACGTTACGACCTTTTGGACCTAGTGTAACTTTAACTGCATTTGCAAGTGCATCAACTCCGCGCAGCATTGCGCGACGAGCGTCTTCACTAAATTTAATTTCCTTAGCCATTAACAGAAACCTCCCAAAATAGTTTAAGTAATCTTCTTGCTCATGTCTTGCCTTCTATGTGACCCATAACGGGCTGCTATTCAAAAATCGCGTGAATTTCGCTTTCTTTCATAATCAAATACTCTTTACCTTCGTATTTGATTTCAGTACCAGCATATTTGGAGAAAAGAACGCGGTCGCCTTCTTTAACTTCCAAAGCAACACGAACGCCATCTTTCAGCGTACCGCTGCCAACTGCTACCACTTTGCCTTCTTGTGGCTTTTCTTTTGCCGAGTCCGGCAATACGATACCACTAGCGGTTGTTTCTTCTTTCGCGATTGCTTCGATCAATACTCGTTCACCCAAAGGTCTGATCATTGAAAATAGCCTCCTTCAAAATTTGTCGCTTCTTTTATTCTCGTTAGCACTCGTAACCTTCAAGTGCTAACAACTATTTTTATCATACTCATTTTCGCAATTAATTTCAAGTGCTTGGATTCAATTTTCCGTTTATTTACACTATAGCGTCAGGTTCAAGCTCCCAGCTAAGAAAAAAATATAAGAGGATGCTCATTTTCCGCACCCTCCTGCCTTTATCGTTAAGCTTCTACG
This sequence comes from Paenibacillus sp. FSL H8-0548, assembly GCF_038630985.1. NCBI lineage: Bacteria > Bacillati > Bacillota > Bacilli > Caryophanales > Paenibacillaceae > Paenibacillus > Paenibacillus sp. FSL H8-0548. The sequence goes on along the minus strand of NZ_CP152049.1, from coordinate 1,315,181 downwards.
CTAACGCTGTTATTTTCGTTTTAGTTTACGATTGCGAATGAGTATGAATGAGACTCCTGCCAAAATAATAATGACTGATAGTACAGACGAGGTTATCCAGCCGCTCGATCTTTCCTTCAAAGGCTGGGATTCACCGATTAAAGGTGCGCTAGCGAGCTGTACTTCACCATCTTCAGAATCAGACTCGACTTGCTGAGTGGTTTCAGCAGTTTCTGCAGCAGGCTCATCCGCTGGGGCGGTGGAAACTTCTGCTTCTGCTTGTACTTCCGATTCTACCGTCACTTCAGGAGATGCCTGAGCTGGAGCTATCGCTTGTGCTGAAGCTTCTGGCTTTGCAGTAATCTCCGCCGTTACAGCAGGCTTAGCTGTTGTTTTACCTGCTTCAAGCACTGATGATACATTGCTCTCTTTAGCTGGTTTATCCGTCGCCGCTGCGGCCGCTGTATCTTGCTTGGCTCCCGCTGCAGGCGTCTGGGTTGCTTTTGGCGCAGCAGTCGCTTTTGGTGCCACCGTTGGCTGAACCGTTGCCACAGGCTGCTCTTCCTTGACTTCTGGCGTCTTCGGCTTGCTTATAAGCTTCATGCTCTTTTCATCAAAATCAAACCGAATCGTGTAATCATGGTTGTAATCGATTTCTGGTACCGTCACATGAATTTTGGAGAGCATAGTTGAAGTGAGATCAGCTACGCTGAATTGTGAGATACGGCTATCTTCATCTTTATTACTGCTTATCACTTTTGCTGCTGAATAACCGCCGCTTCCGTCTGGCGTTTTAAACTCAGTGACCCACTTGCTGTGATTAATAACGACCTGAACGGTCATTTTCCCATTTTCAACGATGACTTTAGCAGGCTTCTCCCAATAATCGTTCGCCATAGAGGCAGATTCATCCTCAGCCTTCTTAATGACATAATCGACACTATAGGTACCATCTGCAACCTCAGCTGCATTTACGACAGGTGGGACAAGCAGAACAACAACAATAAAAAAACAAAAACTTATTAATAATGACAACTTACGCATAGTTAACTCCGCCTTTCTTCTATCATATATATAGGTCAAGACGTGCTGATTGGAATCATATATAATCCAGTTTCATCGTCCTGTCTCAAAAGCACATCAACACCATAGGTGGATTTCACGATTGCTTCTGTTATAACTCTATCCGGCGACCCTTCCGTCACGATCTCGCCTTCCTTCATAACAATAATGGTATCGCTGTAACGAATCGCTTGGTTAATATCATGAAGCACCATAACGATCGTTAACCCATGGCTTTGATTAAGCGTTCGAACGAGCTGTAAAATTTCGATCTGATAATAAATGTCGAGAAACGTCGTAGGTTCGTCCAAAAATATAATTTCAGTTTTTTGCGCCAATGCCATCGCAATCCAGACGCGTTGACGCTCTCCTCCGGATAACTGATCCAGCGTAAGTGTTCGTTTTTGCTGTAAATTTGTGCAGGTTAACGCCCATTCTACCGCCTGCTCATCCTCTTCTTCGTTCTGACCGAAAAGACTCCGATATGGCAGTCTCCCAAAGCTAGTCAGCTTCTCAACCGTCAAATCGCTTGGCGCTTCATTCTGCTGATGAACGACCGCCAGCCGCTTGGCTAAATCCTTTGGTTTGATTTGAGCAAGTGCTTTGCCATCCAGTATTACCTCTCCTGCTGTGGGCTTGTAGTTTTGAGACATCACGCCAAGCAGCGTTGATTTGCCACAGCCATTGGGACCTATAATTGTAGTTACTTTTCCAGGCGCTATAGTACTGCTTATTTTTTTAAGCTGGTCTTGCTTCTTATCGTAGGAAAATGTGATTTCTTTAATTTCCATGAACGCGATCACTCTTTCTAAGCATAAATATTAAGAACGGCCCGCCGATAACCGTCATGATAATAGAAGCAGGAATTTCAGTCGGAGCAAGCACTGTTCTCCCTAATGTATCCGCAGTTAATATGAGCAAGGCTCCACCGAGTGCAGAGAATGGAATTAGCACCTTATGATCAGAGCCCACCAAAATACGTGCGATATGCGGTACCAGCAAGCCAACAAAAGCGATTAATCCGCCAATTGCCGTAGCTACAGACGCTAGCAGCACCGCGACAACTGAAATAAGCAAGCGTGCTCTTGTCACACGGAGACCAAGATTTTTAGCTGTTTTGTCCTGCAGGCTTAGCATGTTGCACCATGAGCTTAGCAGTAAAGAAAGAAGCAGACCTATAATGCCATAAATCGCAATAATGTTTACATCCTGCCAGGTCTTCATCGTAAAAATAGACGATATCGCTTGGTTGACACTCGTTACTGCATAGCTGCCGCGATAATTAAACGATTGGCCAAGGCCCGTAAACGTTGCGTTGATTGCAATTCCGACCAGAATCAGCCTTAAGGGGCTGAGACCCGATTTCCATGAGAGCGCATATACAAGATAGCAGGCAAACGCCCCTCCAATAAAAGAAAATAACGGCATCCAGAAAAACAAGCCTGGAAAAATCGTAACGACCAGCAGCGACACAAGGCCTGCGCCAGAAGAAATACCGATAACACCAGCATCCGCGAGCGGATTTTTCATAACCGCCTGCAAAAGAACGCCAGACACAGCTAGCGCAGCACCAGTTAGCATAGAAACGATAATTCGTGGAAATCTTAAATCCTTAATGACCTCAACCTGATCATTTGTACCTGATAACAAGCCCTGAATGAGCTCCATGGCACCTACTTTAATGCTCCCTGTCATCGCAGACACAATAATAGCAGCAGCAAGTAGAATAACAACGATAATGAAACTTCCAATCTTTTTAATCATAACCAACTTCCTTTGTCTCTTGATCCAACGTCAATCATCTCTCTAGCCAATTAAGGGTACAGCATCCCCATCAATGCATCTATCGCATCAACCGCATACAAATTGCCCGTCGTTCCAAATAAAGCTTCCTCCAAATCATATACCCGGTCATTTTGAACCGCTTTGAAATGCTTCCATATATCGTTCGTTTGGAACTCTTTGTCGAACATTTTCACAACCTCTTCAGGCATACCGTGAGCTGCGCGCAAAATAACATCAGGATTTGATTGATGCAAATATTCTGTATTGGAAGCCAAGTACTCCACCGTCTCGCCTTCTGCGATATTGACTCCACCCGCAAGACGAACAAGATCGCCAATATAGGATTTCTCGGTTGCTACCAAATAACTGCCTGGCACTCCTAGCAAAATCAGCACTGTCGGCTTCTCCCTATTAGCGACGGTATGCTCAATTTCAGCCACCTTCGCATCAAACTTGCCTATGATGGCCTGCGCCTGCACTTGCTTATTATAGGTATCGCCGAGTTCCTTCAGCGCATTGTTCATGCTCTCAACACTCGTTAAATTCAGAAAGCTCGCTTGCATCCCTGCCGCTTCAAATACGGGCTTCAAATCATATTCCAGCGTTGTAACCGATAATACTTGCGTTGGTTTGAGTGACTTGACAAGCTCCATATCCGGGCTCATCGGATTCCCTATCTTCGTTACTGCATCATAGCGGGCAGGCAGCACCTTCGAACTTGTCGGCACTCCTACCAAATCCACCTCAAGCGCAGCCAACATCTCCGTAATCGCTACTGTCGTAGAAACAACTCGCTGCTCCGGTTCAGGAACAGGCTCCTTCGACTCCTCAGCAGTGGGGGAAGTTGCGGTGGAAACTCTATTATCCGTAGCCGCGCTTCCCACATTTGAACAGCCTGCAACAACAACAACAACAATAGCCATTAAAAGTATAAATCCATACCAATTCTTTCTAATCATAAACAGTTCTCTCCTTTCTTTCGAACGCTAATAACATGACAAGGACGCCGGGTTTCCGGCATCCTTGTTTGTCGTCATCCTGTGATGTAGAATTGCTTAATTTTCCTCAAGAAGCTTCATAATAAGTGTTAGTGCCTCTGCACGCGTTGCTTTTCCGTTTGGATCGAATGTATTGTTCCCTTTTCCTTCAATGAGTCCTGCCTCAACAGCAGCAGCGACCTCTTTCTGCGCCCATACCGGAATATCACTCGCATCCGCAAAGGTTGGAGCTGCTTCTTCATTTATTGGCAGCTTCGCCGCACGAGCAATAATAACCGCAAGCTCCGCACGTGTAATCTGATTTTTCCCACGGAAAGTTTGATCCTCATATCCGCCAATGAACCCAGCGCTTACTGCACTTGCCACATGTGCCTGAGCCCATGCAGGAATCGTGCCATCATCATTGAATGCTTGCGTTGTTGTGCTTTCTGTCAGCTTCAGCGCCCGACTAATGAGTACTGCAAATTCTGAACGAGTGATCTCACCGTTCGGACGGAAGCTTCCATCAGCGTAGCCTGCAACGACACCAAGTAATAACGCTTTGTCAATAGAAGCTTGCGCCCAGTGTCCCTGCACATCTTTAAAGGCTACTGGCGTCACTACCGGCTGCTCCTCTTCCTCTACATCTGTCTTAACATCATCCGGTATTAACACCGTATCAGAGCCTAACTTAGTGATACTGGATTCATTAAATTTAACTTGAATATCGTAATCGTGATCATAGTTAAATTCAGGCCATAAAATACTCACCCAGCCATTCATTACTTTGGACAAATCCGACACCGCAAAGGAAACAACTCTTGTGTTTTTAGACGTATCTCTGCTTTCAACGCTTACGTTCATGCCATTCATCTTAAACCCTGTTATTTCTTTATCTTGCGTCAAAGTCAAATGGATTCGTTTACTGCTTCCGGATACCACCAGCTTAGCTGTAGGAACGATATACCCCTGCATGACCGACTCTTCATTTGTACCATCCTTCAGAACAGTTACGTTAATACTGTATTGCCCATCTGCTAGGCCCGTATTTGGCGGTGTAACTCCACTTTCAACTACTTTAGATGCTTTAAACACAACTAATGCTTGCGCTAATATAGTCTTTGCTTCATCAATAGCTTGCTGTGAGGCAAGAGCAGCAGCTACAGCTTTAGCAGCAGCAATTGCATCTGACAAAATCACTTTTGAGCCTGCTTTGAAGTTGCCAACCGCACTGCCTTCAACAGCATCAGCATATGCAGCTTCAGCAGCGGCTATCTCCTCATTTAATACAGCAGCGTCAACCTGATCGGGTTCGTTTGGCTCTTCAATGTTATCGGTCGTTGCTACAATCGAGCTCAGATTAAGCTGCACTTGAACATCATGTTCACCTACATAGTTCTGAGCGGGTACTAAGACCCGCACCCAGCCAGCGATCTGCTCGGACAAGTTTGACACCTCGAAATAATATACTCTTGTTTTGCTGCTGTCGTCTTGACTTGCTACTTTTGCAGTCAAGCCGTTGAATTTCAGGCTGTCAATCGCAAAATTAGATTTTTCAGTAATGTACAATTTCTTGGAGTTGCCTGAAATCTTCAATAATGCTGGAGTTTTAAGATATCCTTCCATAGTCGATATCACTGTTGTACCATTCTTGAAAACATTAAAATCAATATAATAATTTCCGTTTGGAAGAAAGACTGCAGTCGCAGCTCGAAGTACACTTATTCCATTATCAATTTGCAATTGTGTGCTTCCCGTATCTGCATTAATCAGATTTGCTGCATCGATTGCTGCTTTATAGGCAGCCTTCGACTGCTCTGAATATTCACCTAGCAGTGAGCCTACTATAGCATTCTTATGTAGAGTCGTTGCTGCCGTAATAGCGGCAGAAAGCTCTCCCCTATTCACATTGTTAAATGTTAAACGAATAGCATGAGTCATATCATAGCCAGTCGCTAATGTCTGAACCGTCGCAGTAATCAGCGTATCGAAGCTATCTAACTTGAATTTCACAATTCTTTCGTTTGCACCGGTATTTGAACTTAAGATTATTGTATCAACCAGTGCGCCATCTTGAGTCACCTTGAATGCGCCAACGGATGCGCTTCTTGTAATTTTAAAAATAGCGTAGTTAACGCCATTATCCGTTATAACCGTAGCCGGCCTCTCAAAGTAATTCTCCATGGTGGAGAAAGCGTTATTCGTAGCATGCAGAGCAGAGAAATAGACTAAACGAGCAGCCGAGGCTGCAAATTGCTCAACCGCAAGATTAAGAGCTATCTTTGCATCCAATATCTCATCCGCGTCAGCATCCTCATCCTCAGAAACGGCTGTTGCATCAGCAATAGCTGCTAACAGCGCCGTTTTCGAGCTTTCCTCATATTCACCTGGCAGCCTTCCGACATCCGCATCATCGTGAAGCGCTTGTGCATTTGTGATCGAATCCTCTAGCGTGACCGCTGTGTCTGCTGACACTGCTCCTACATTTGCAATAGTCTCCCATGCCGCTGTACGGCACCACAAAGAATGAAAATGTTGTGAGGTTTTTGTCAAGACTAGGACTACGACTGGTGAGGAAGGTCGAGTTTCTATGGTGTCGCGAACCCATGCAATAGACTGATTCCAACGACCCGGTGCAGCACGGAATGTCACTCCTTCGGGAAGTACGTAGGGTAGATTAACCCTCTAATGGTTGTTGCGCCAGTCTCGCTTAGATAGAGTCGTAGAAAGGATCTTTTAGATCATGGATGTACTTCACGAACGTTGCTGTGGACTCGATGTGCACAAGAAGAACATTACAGCCTGCATCATTACCTCAGAAGGAAAGGAGATTCGTACGTTTCAAACACATACCGCTGAATTATTAACCTTGATTGATTGGGTCAAGGAAATGCGTTGTACTCACGTGGCAATGGAGAGTACCGGCGTGTATTGGAAACCCATTGTAAACTTATTGGAATCCGAAGAAATCACCGTCTTAGTTGTGAATGCACAACATATGAAAGCCGTACCTGGCCGGAAGACGGATGTGAAGGACTCGGAATGGATCGCTAGCTTAATGCGTCATGGTTTGTTAACCGCTAGTTACATCCCAGATCGTCCTCAGCGGGAATTACGAGAATTAGTTCGTTACCGACGCAGTATGATTGATGAACGAGCTCGTGAATACAATCGCATCCAAAAAGTGTTAGAGGGCGCAAACATTAAATTAGCTTCCGTGGTGAGCGACATTAAAGGGTTGTCTAGTCGAGATATGCTCGATTCCATCTTAGCAGGCGAAGAAGATGTTAAAGTCATCTCTTCCTTGGCTAGAGGCAAACTCAAAAAGAAAACAAGCCAGCTAGAGTTAGCCTTGCAAGGAACGATTCGGCCACATCAGCGCCTCATGCTGCGTGCCATGCTCACCCATATTGACTTTTTGGAAGAACGAATCCTCGCTTTAGATGAGGAGGTCTCTAGGCGGCTAGCCCCTTTTTCGTCAGAACTGGATCGTCTGGATGGTATACCGGGAGTCGGAACGAGAACGGCTGAACAGATTTTAGCAGAAGTCGGCCCCGATATGTCGAGGTTTCCTACCGCAGGACATTTATGTTCATGGGCTGGTTTGGTTCCAGGACACAACGAAAGCGCTGGAAAACGAAAGTCTGCGCGGACACGGAAAGGGAACAAGTATCTACGATCCTCATTAGCAGAGGCAGCCAATAGCCTGGCTCGGTCTGACAATTATTTAGGTGCACAGTTCCGGCGAATCGCAAGGCGCAGAGGCCATCAACGTGCGGTTATTGCGGTTGCTCATACGATTCTCACGATTGTATACCATGTGTTAAAAGACGGTCAGTCTTACAAAGAGCTAGGCGCGGATTATTTTGATTTACGACAACGAGAGTACATTATTAAACAAAGTATAAAGAGAATTGAAGGCTTAGGATTCCAAGTGACGATTACAGAAGCGTCCTAAAAGCAAGGAACAAGCTTATGACTATTTAAATCCTTAACCACATTAATTACTGGTGGTTTAATTTAGGTTTGCCTTTTTTAGAGTTACTACGAGTTATTTTCAGGGTAGAAAGAAATACGACCAACGTTAATAAAACCGCAAGCATTTTTTTAAACTGAATTTTCAACTCCATGACACTCCTCTATGATTGTTTTAAAAAATACAATATGCCACCTCAGGAAATGATTATCATTCTCAATATAGCGACAAAAAAAAGCTTTATTCCAATGCTTATCGTACAAATAAGGCGTAATCATTGGCTCCACTACCTGTTTCAGCGTGCTGGAACCCACCCAAATACCTGCTTTATTTGTCTTATAAACCCGCACCTCTTCCGGAAACGTTTAAATCTTTAAACTCGATTTAGATAATACTTCAAGACCCTCTCACCCGTCAACCACTATTAAATTTTTAAATAGTGCCCTTTTCTCACACTAAAGTGTGTTATTCTCAATGCAAAATATAATAACAAAAATCTCCATAAAAGTTATTGACAGATGTGTCTGCAATCTCTATCATAATGAATGATATTGATAATCACTATCAATCTTTAACTCGGCTTGGAGGCTCACATGAAAAAAACTTTGCTTATTTGCTGTGCTGCTGTTGTGCTTTCTTTGACAGCCTGCGGCATTGAAGCCGGCCAGACAGCCAACGGTTCAAACCAGCAGCAGGCCATGATTCAATTTAAAGATTTTGCTGATCGCAAGCTCTCATTTGATAAGGTTCCGCAAAACATTGTTGCGCTGAGCAACGGCGAAACCGACATTATTTATGCACTTGGCGGAACGTTAGTCGGTAGACCAGCCTCCACTACCCCGCTTGCAACCAAAGCGGCTGAGGACGTCCAGCAGATCGGCTCTGCCCATGAGGTTGATTTGGAGAAAATCGCATTGCTCCGTGCGGATGTTGTGCTCGGCAATAACCCGATGAACACGAAGGACGTTCCAATACTTGAAGGGGCCGGTACGAAGGTCATCCTAACCAGCGCAAATTCAATCAGTGAGATTGAGAAGCAAATCGAGCTGTTCGGCAAGCTTTTGCAAAAGGAAGAGCGTGCTTCTGAGCTCGTTCAAGAGATAGAAGAAAAGTTAAAGCAATTTGAAACGGCCGCAGACAGCGTTAAGCCGCGGGCATTACTCGTTTACGGCGCTCCCGGTACTTATATGGCTGCTCTGCCCAACTCGCTTAGCGGCAATATTTTGGAGATGGCTGGCGGTACGAATATCGCTTCCGATTATCCCAGTCTGCAAAGCTACCCTCAATATGCGCAGTTGAATTCTGAACGAATTGTAGAGGCAAATCCACAGCTCATTCTCATTATGACTCACGGTAATCCGGATGAAGTGAAGAAGGGCTTTCTCAAGGAAATGCAGACGAATCCCGCATGGAGCAGCTTAGAGGCCGTTCAGCAAAATAAAGTTGAAGTGCTGCCCGCGGACTTATTCGGCTCAAATCCAGGAACTCGGATTATAGAATCGCTCGAATATCTTCATGAGAAGCTAGAAGCGCTGCAGCAATGAGAGGATCGACATGAATAAACAACTGCGAGCAAGAAGAAGAAAAATCGCTCTAATCACTGCACCTATCCTGCTTCTGTTAACCGTTTTTTACGGCTTATCCTATGGCTCGGTATCGATATCCCTCAGTGAAATATGGACGATTTTCACGACAAAGGGCCATTCTGCACATGACACCATCATTATGAATTTAAGACTTCCACGAGTATTGGTGGGCTTGCTCACCGGTGCTTGTCTTGCAGCCGCCGGTGCCATATTGCAAGGAGTTATGCGCAATCCCCTTGCCGATCCCGGCATAATCGGAGTATCTGCCGGCGGCGGTCTAGCCGCTGTTATTACGATGGTTTTGCTGCCTCAGCTCAGCTATTTGCTGCCAGCGGCTGCATTTATCGGTGCATTTGCTACATCGATCATCATTTACTTGATCTCCTGGGATAAAGGTACCTCTCCCGTAAAAATCGTACTCGCCGGCGTTGCAATTAATGCTCTGCTTGGCGCCATCATGAACGGAATCATGGTCGTTTACAGCGACAGGATTCAAGCGGTTCTTCCTTGGCTATCCGGCGGATTAAATGGCCGAAGCTGGTATCATCTTTCTTTTATGGCCCCTTATGCACTTATTGGACTTGGTTTAACGATACTTGCTATCAAGCCAGCTAATCTAATGTTATTGGGAGATGATTCGGCTAAGCTGCTAGGACAGAAAGTAGAGCTGCAGCGCCTGCTGCTCATTCTGCTTTCTTCACTTCTTGCGGGAGCCGCGGTTAGCGCAGCCGGCTTGATCGGCTTTGTCGGGCTTGTTGTCCCACATGCTGTACGGCTGCTTATTGGAGAGGATTACCGCTACCTTCTCCCAGTGTCCATCATAGGCGGTGCAGCGCTTGTTGTTTTCGCGGATACGATAGCAAGAACATGGTTTGATCCGATTGAGCTTCCAGTTGGCATTCTGCTCGCGTGCGTCGGTGCGCCGTTCTTTTTAATTTTACTGAGGAAACGGAGTAATTGGAGATGACAACTAGCCATACAGCGATTGATTTAAAGGAAATTGAGCTAGAAATGGGTATGTTTCAGCTCTTTGACGTTACAACTGCTATTCCCGATGGGAAAATGACAGCGATTATCGGGCCAAATGGCTCAGGCAAGTCTACCCTGTTAAAAATCATTACGAAGCTGCTGGATGCAGATAAAGGCAAAATATCCGTTCAGGGCAAGGAAACCGGCGCTTACTCCAGAGCCGACTATGCCCGAACGATTTCGATGCTGCCGCAGGCTAAGGAAATGCTTCCCGAGCTTACGGTCCGCGAATTGGTTGCTTACGGACGATCACCGCATAAACGGATGTTCAAGCAGCGATTAACTGATGAGGATCAGAAGATCATAGATTGGGCGATGAGAACGATGAGCATCCGTCGTCATGACGATCGAATGTTCCATACTTTGTCGGGAGGTGAGCAGCAAAAAGCCCGGATTGCGATGGCGCTTGCTCAAAAAACGGATATCATTTTACTCGATGAGCCTACGACCTTCTTAGATATTTCCCATCAGCTTGAGGTTATGGGCATGCTGCGCAAAATTAATCAAGAGCATGGCATCACGATGGTTATGGTACTGCATGATCTGCAGCAGGCTGCTGCCTATTGCGATCATCTTATTGCGATGAAGGACGGTGAAATTATCGCAACAGGAACTCCGCAGGCCGTTATTACTTCTCGCTTTTTGAGGCAAGTGTACGAAATTGAAGCGAAGGTTAGCTTTGATGAAAATTATCCCGTCATTATACCTATACCTAAAAATTACGAGGAGGATGCAACGATGATTATTGTAACGAACCTGTCCCATATTACGAAGGGTAACGGTGAGAAGCTAATTGAACGCTTCGACCGAATTGGCAAAGTCGACAGCATGGAGGGTTTTCTAGGCCTGGAGGTGCTGCTGACGCAAAATACAGCGGATTATGATGAGGTATCCGTCGTTACACGCTGGAATTCCAAGGATGATTTCCAAGCCTGGACAAAAAGCGAAGCTTTCCGCGAATCCCATTCCCACCGAAAAACACCTGATTACATCATTTCTAATAAAATCATTTTCCAAGAGGTTAAAATCAAACGTAATCCACTGCCTCCCGTTGAAACGGATGCTATCGCTGAAGCACAAGCACAATAAGCAGCAGATTTTCTAAAAAGAGGCAGACGATGGAACCCCATCTTCTGCCTCTTCTTGTCTTATTTTAAAGCTGTATCAATGCCAAACGCTTGTCCCGACCACGCCTTCTTCGAGGTCCAATTGTCCGCTGCGCCGCTCCAAAACGGATGCTCAAGCGGCAAGCCAAGCGGCAAGAATACCTCCGAGCATAAATAAAGACTGCCGGTCGATATATAACGCTCGCCAATATCCTTCTGATGTCCACAAAAGCCGATCGTCAGCCAGCCGTCAGCTGTGAAATTTCCTGGTATTTCAAGTGTACGGCGTATAGCTGCTGTCAAGGCGCAGCGCACCTGTGCACCGCTTACCCCCTCTGGCAGCGCGTCAAGCCAAGCGCTCTGCGCCAAGCTTTGGAAGGCGCCGAACCGATAGGCAAGCGACCTGCCAATCGGTGGATAGGTGCCATCCGGTCCGATTAAACGCTCCAGCACCTCCGCATACCGCTGTGCGCGGCTTGCAACGGCAGGACGCATCGCCTTCCAATCCTCGTACTGCTCGCCTACTGCGGCAAGCACATCTACGAGCATTGGTTGGATGACGAAGCTATTATAATAGTCCCAGTGAAACTCGGGGCCGTCACCATAGGCTCCATCTCCTAAATACCATTGCTCATGCTGCTTCAGCGCATAATCGATTCGCATCGGGTCCCAATCGCGCTCGCCGAGCTTAAACAAGGCTGACTCAATCGTAGCTGCAAACAGCAGCCAGTTCGAGAACACCGGCTTCCGTGACCGCGTCTGCTTAAGCGCGGCAACAACGTTTGCTCGCACGCGCTGCTCCAGCTTTTCGCCAAGCTCTACAGGTGCACGCAAAATCGCCTGCGCTAGGAAAGCCGCATCGACAATTGGCTGGAAGCCATCGCTGAAATTCATATAATCCGGAGATTCCGGATCAGTCCCTGCATCGATAGCTTCCCTCGCAAGCGCGGCATAACGACTGCGCGTTTCTTCCTCAGCTTCAGCAGCTAATTGCTTATTTTCCAGCCATGGTGCCATGCCCGATAACAGGCGTCCAAGCGCCTCCAGATGGGTGTACTTCGCCCGATCTGCCAGCAGCACCGCGTTTTCTTCATCATTCGCTCCAGCAGTCTCCGCAATTTCAATCGGCATCCGCTCTTTGAGCTGTCGCTCTGAGAGTGCTGTAAGTACAGGAGTGCTTATGAATAGCATTTGCTCCAGCCAATACTCACGATCCGTGAGCTGGCTGCTGCTCTGTTGTATACTTTGCAAGGTAAACCCTCCATCCTACCAGAAGGTAGCGTCATTTCCTCTTAGTCTCGATAAGCCCTCTACGAAGAAATAATCCCCATAGATGAGCGGTACATCAATATTTCGTTGCTCTGGATAGTGGCTGGTTCCATGCAAGATCAAGCCCTCTTCTGCCTCATTGTCCCAAGCTCCGTAGTTCTCATACATCGAGCGCAGTATTCTCTCACCGGCAGCCCGGTAAAGCTCTGACTCCTCATTTGGCACCGATCTCGCGATTTCAAGCAGTCCGCAGGCTGCACATGCGCCTGCAGAAGTATCACGATAACGCTCTACGCCTGGCGGCAATCGGAAATCCCAATGCGGCACGGAGTCCTCAGGCAAATTGGCGAGAAAGAAATGTGCCACCCGCTTCGCAGCCTCCAAATATCTAGGCTCGCCAGTATAACGGTAGCAAAGCGCCATGCCATAAATCGCCCAAGATGCACCGCGCGACCAAGCTGAGTTCGGAGCAAAGCCTTGTCCACCGTTTACACTTTCACATTCTCCCGTCTGCGGGTCGAAAATGACGATGTGATTAACGGATCCATCCTCTCGAATGAAATGCTCCAGCACTGTATCCGCATGCTCCATCGCCAAATGCTTGAATCTTGGATCGCCTGTCGTCTCGCTCGCCCAGTACAACAGCGGCAGATTCATCATACAATCAATAATCGCCCAGCCTTCGTTGCGCTCCCCCTCGCTCCAAGGATTCCAAGCTCTGATGAAATTTCCTTTTACGTTAAAACGACCGCTCAGCACACTTGCAGCAAGCAGCCCGCGTTTGCGCGATTGCGCTTCTCCTAGCAGCTTATAACGAGCCACGCTCGTAAGCGACCACATAAAGCCAATGTCGTGATCAAGACGATCAAATCCAAGCAGCACCTCATCCAATTGCTGCTCACACGCTTCAGCGATTTCCTTATAGCGCTCATCCTTCGACCCTGAATCACGGTAAAGCAGCCACAGCAAGCCTGGCCAGAAGCCAGCAGTCCACCAATGAGGAGCTTCAAGCACGTAGCTTCCATCTACGCTCGCATGTGGAAATCTTGCGCCAATGCGATTGCTCGTTTTCGTTACTTTCTCATGTACCTTCTCCCAAGCCTCATTAACCCACTTATTCTGCTCCATCGCGCTTCCATCTCCCAACTATTTATTCATTAATTTCAGGATACAAATTGAAAAATAAATGACGCAATCAAAGGCACGCCTGCTGTCGCAGTGGAATGAAAATCAAGCGTGTACCAGAAGCGCTCGCCGCCGAAATGATCGATGTCACTCCGAGGAGTGGCTTCTGCCCTCCATACGATGTGATCGTAAGTTAGAACAAGCTTCCGCTTGCCTTCTATAACGATTCGGCCCTCCTCTTCCAGCACTGGAGCTAGAAATGTAATAAACCGCTCCGTAACCGTCCGTTTAGCGGACTCTTCGTTATTTGCAGCGAAGCAGATCGTATCCGTCAGCATAAGCCTTGGAAGCTCCTCTTTCTCCCAGCGGAAGGAGCGCACCAGCCGCTCGAGTGTAGACAGCTCGTAAGCCGAGCTAAGCTCAAGCACCAGCTGATCACTTTCCTTAGTCGCCTCCGCCTCAATGACCTCAGCGCGATAAGCAGTCCCATTTTGCTCATATAGACCGTCAATAATGGGAACTGAATGTCCTTGTGAGCCATTGCACCAAAGCGTATACCGCTCTGAGCCAAAGTATTGCGCCGTATACTTCCCGCTCCCCAAATCAGCTAAATACGCTTGTCCATCCGCATGCAAAATAAATTGACCGACGTCGTTATGATTATGAGGCTCCGCATTATGACCGCCCTTAGCCGCAAAGCTATAGCTTGTGCCTGCCTCGTTGACATGCCTGGACAAAAGCCACTGCACATCAGACATATAATATGATTCAGAAGGCCAGAGCGCCTTCCCTGCAGATGCCTCTAACCATGAATCCTTCACCCAAAGCAAATTACGAATGGCCGGTGACCAACGTCCACAATGATCTGCCGAATAATCCGCTCTAAGGCTAATATCAGGTACAGTCACCTCGTCGTACTCACCGTGCAAGCAGCAGCTAAGTCCCATAAAAATCCCGCTTGATGCAGGCGAATCCGAAAAATTGACAACCATACTTCCGCTTGTGAAGCATTTCTGTTGGAAGAGCGCAATTTCCTTCACCTTGCTGGAGGCAAATAAATTGATTGCTCCCGCTGTTGCCGACTTTAAGAGCTGGGCAAAATATACATAATAGCCGAAGCCGTATTGCCAGTATAAATAACCTTCCGCACATGCACCGTCGTCGCCAAACCCTTCCAAATAACAATCGAGCGCAGTAAGCACTCTCACAAGTACAGCAGACAATCTTGACGAATCATCCATGAGATGAAGCGCGGCGGCACCAAGCGAGCCGGCACATACCGCAGACCAATTGTGATCAGCCGTCTCCCAGCCATAAGGTCCCTGCTCCAGAAACGGCTGAAACAATCGCCGCTCAAGCTCAGCCTCGATGCGCCTGCGCAGCAAACTAGGCAGCCTGTCGCCCATTAGCACAACAATCTCACTAAGTGCAAAGCCTGTCTCCGCAGCAAACAAATCGATATCAAGCCGTTCTGCGCCTTCATTAAAGTGTGCAGGCAGACACCAAGTGAATTCATTGCAAATGGACCAAATGATATTGCATGCAGCTGCTTCATATTCGGTATGCTCCGGCTCCAGCAGCGACATGATTACGAAAGCGTTTAGCCGCTTACGTCTCTCGAAATATATATGCTCATAGGCAAGCCTCTCTCCCGTGTCGCTGTAAATGCGAAATAGAGCAAAGGTCAGCTCAGGATTTGGCGTCTGCAGCAAATCATCGGCAGCTGCCTTTATCTCCTGTATGAGCGATTGATTAGCTGCTGAACCACGAAGTCTGGCCGCCAGTCCTTCTACCGAACCTTCATCTGACAGCAGCTCTAGCCCTCGCAGCCTGTTTTGCTGCAATATTTTTTGAATCTGCTCTCGCTTCATATGGATACTCTCTCCTATTCTATCCGCGATTCTAAATTCGACAATTGTGATTTAGCTCCTAACGATTCATCCGGGCGGAAACGTTTTCAGTAGTACAGCTTGTTATAGAAAGTCACTACCAAATTGTACCGTTATTCCGAAAACTTTTAAAGATCCAAGTCAATTCTTCAGCAAATAACTTTACATTGCAATAGAAAAAAACCGTACACCTTTATCTCGTGTACGGTCATTAATCGATCTATTTATCCTTGTATTCCAAGGCATTCATAACAAAGGTAGTTAAATCCTCGATAACAGCTTCTAGTGATGGCTGCTCTTCCTCAAGCAATACCGCCCAATAGTCCGTATGTCTGTGAAACAGCAGGGTTCCTATAATTGACATTAGCGTTGTATCCAAAGACTGATAATGAAATAGCCCCTGCTCCTTGCCCTGCTTCAGCCATTCCCGCAGCATTTTCCACAATGGCATGACATGATGGCGTATCTTTTGAATACGGTCAGTATTCATAATAATTTCCTGCTGAATGATGCAGATCAGCTGCTTGTCGCTGTAACGAAACTTCGTCACCTCACGAATGATCAGCTTTACACCTTCCACAGCATCTAAAGAGCGTTCTATCCCCGTAATCTGTTCATTTGGAAAATAAGTTTCAAACAGCGCTCCAAACATATTTTCTTTGCCGCCAAAATGATACGACACGAGAGCGACGTTAGCGCAAGCCTCCTCGCATATTTGCCTTACGGTCGTTTTTTCATAGCCGTATTGGGCAAACAGCTTTTTGGCTGCCAACAATATTCTGTTCTTAATATCTGCGTCCCCTGTAGTCATGTCGGTCCTCCATTACAGCATATTTCTTCTATTTTGAAGCAAAAGAGGACATTCATCAAGTACCAGACCGCTTTATTATTTCTTGCTAGCTATCGCTACAACAGGCTGAGCCTGAGGTACGCCTTGTTTTTTCATTGCTACAGCAAGTGTACTAATAGCAATTGCTACTATGGCAATGATAAGGAGTATAAGGGCATCAGAGGAAACAGACGGTCCTCCGAACAAAATATTCATCGTGCCTTCTACCGCATAGGTTGCCGGCAGCACATCTCCTAGCTTGATGTAGAAGTCGGAGAGCAGCTCGCGCGGCACAATTGCTCCAGAGGTAACCAGTTGTGCCGACAATAAAATAATATTAAACAGCATGCCGCTGAGGCCAAACACATATAAAAACATTTGCGATACAAAAATAAAGGTTAGCATAAATAGTAATTGATACATCCAAATGTGTAGGAAGCCCTCAACCATTTGTCCCCCCATGGAGGCAAGCATAGTAGAACCAACAAGCGAGACAAGAACGGCTGCAACGACGTTGATCATGCTTCTTACTGCAAATCTCCTCCATCTGCTGACACTGCCGCTTAATGCCATAGAGGTTTGCTCAAAGTTCATTCCCATAATCATAGCACCGACGTAGGAAGCAAGCACCAGCATCATCGGAACCATTTGGTTATTCATACCCTTAATGACGTTGGAGGATTGGATCTCAGAGGTAACGCGCTGCGATAGCCCCTGCGCTGCTGCTGCAGCCTGCTCCGCTGGTACGCTCATATTGCCGAGCACCGTTTGGATGCCTCCTTTGATCGCTTGACTATTAATCTCTGCAGTTATTTGCGCTGCCGCTCCGCTCATTATACTTTTAATAAGTGCTGGATTTGATTCATTAATCGAATATTGGATAGAGGCTGTTCCGTCAGCTGCAGTCGCTTTCTGTGTGAAATCTGCTGGAATGACGACGACCATTTGCAGCTCACGTGCATTTAGCTGCTGTTTAGCCTCATCTACACTTGTTAGCTCTTGCATGTCAAAAGGCAAATTTTGAATCAACCCGCTTGCAATTTGTTGCCCCATTTGTTGATCTTCATTAACTACAGCAATCTTTAATTGATCTATCCGATCGGTAACACCACTATAACTCGTCATCCAAATGACAGAGAAAATAACCTGGAACATAATGGCGGTAATAAGACCAACGATAGTGCTTGGTCGTTTCATAAAAGCTTGTAATGCGTGTTTCATATTAATCACTCCCACTCTATATTTAAACACTTGTTTTAAACAACTGTTTAAATAATACTTAAATCCAAATTCTTTGTCAATAGAACAAAATCACCTACGGTGAATTTACGTACTAGCCGACGGTTACTTCTCCGCCGGCTCTTTCTTCCTCACCAAGTCTCCGTTACACTCCGGGCATACGAACACAGGACTCTCCTCAGGTCCTAATTCATAAGAACACTCTCCTACGATGAAATCAGGCACAGGATCTAAACATCCGCAATCTACGCAAACATAATCGATAAAGACTTCTTCCTCCTCATCATCAAAGGAAAATAGTTCAACAGCTTCTTCCTTTTCGCTATCCTGTTTCTTGCCTTTCCTTTCGTTCATTAGCCCGAACCCCCCATTTCTTCTTATACGCTCGTTCACTTTCCTCATCATAATAATAAATTCGCCCATAGTCTGCATGCCAAATAACCACAAGCAACATGGTTTGTTTGCAGCAGGGACAGGCGATCGGATCCCGTTCATAAGTCTCCAACATCCGCTGACGGTACGTCTTTCTTCTCTTTTCCTTCGGCGGGAACGTCATTTCAATCTGTTTATGGACCATGTACCGCCATAAGTTAACGATCTTTTGCGACTCCTTATTCTTACTTCTGCTGTACAGGCCATACCTGCCTACCATTCGAAAATGCTTCGGCGGGATATGTTGCACCAGGGCATAAATGAATTTCATGACAGGGGCTACGACATCGATCCTCTTTCCTGTCTGATGATCTTCGTACCAGTAATGTACCGTATGGTAGTCATACTTTATAATGCGATACTCTGCGATTGCCGGACGAGCCAGATAACGTCCAATATACTTGGCCGCTCCACGGGCATCCTTCATTCGTTGTTCTGCGTTGACATAAAATCCATGCTTGTACCGACTGTACAGTTGGTTTACCAACGTTTTTACCTTCGCATCGCCAGGATGCCACTTCAACATTAAATCCATAAGTAGCTTCTGCCATGACTTTCTCAAGTAGGTAAAAGAAATATACTCCACACTCTTCCACTGCTTATGGCAATCTAACGCACCTTCCGTAACCAGGGCATGAATATGCGGATTAAACTTTAGATCCCTTCCAAACGTATGAATGACCGTAATGACGCCCACGTCATACTGTTTGCTCTTATTTTTACGCCGATAGTAATATTGGATGACCTTCGCCACTTCTTTACTAAGCTCGTTCAAACGACTCCGATCCTCAAAGAAGTATTTCCTCAACTCTTTTGGTACCGTAAACACGGTATGACGATGGGGGACATTCAGGATTCGCTCCTGTTGCTTTTCTGCCCAGTCATCGGTGTATTTCTTTCCGCATCCATGACAAAACCGACTCTTACAAGTAAAACAGATAATGACCGGTTCCGGTTTTCCCTCCGTACAACCCATACATTCATATCTCGCGTAACCCATATCCTTCGTGCCGCATCGCGTTGCCTTGTTTACGGCTTCCGGTATCGCTTTCTGCAGTTCTTCCGGGAATAGATTCGCATGAAGTTCCCAAAACCCATGAAAATGATCCTTCAAGATCTGTTTCACGATCCCTCGTTTCTTCCATGTTTCTCGCTTCTCCATAACGATCCCCCCCTATTTATTTTTTCGACTCGATTATCCACATTTTTTAGCATCGCATAATTTCCTAAACAATAAAAAAAAGAAGAAGAGGAATTCCTCTTCTCCTTCTATGCCTTATTCAACGATTCACCGTATTCAGCTTCCCACTTCTCATCTGCTGCGAGTTGTTTTTTATGTACGGCACCGGATAGAAATACACTGAATTCATAAAGAATGATTAATGGGATAGCCACTAAAATATCCGATATGAAGTCTGGCGGTGTAATAAGAACACCGATAAACACCATAACGAAATAAGCAAAGCGCCGCATCTTCCGAAGCCGCTTCGGATTTACAAGCCGAATGGCAGTCAAAAACATAATAACAAGCGGAAGCTCGAAAAGAAGAGCTATCGGTATTAATAAATTGAACATAAACGTAAAGTATTGCGCAATACCGTACGTTTCCTCTAAATTCAAATGCTGTGAGACTGTTCTTGTAAAATTGAAGGCTAGTGGAAACACGACGAAATAAGAAAATGCCAGCCCCGTCAAAAACATAATAAGTGCGAACGGCACATATTTTAGCGTAGACCGCTGCTCATTTTTGCGAAGCGCAGGCTTCACGAACGCCCAAAGCTGATACGCAATAACAGGCATTGCTAAAATCAAGGCGATGACGAACGCAAATTTCATATACATGCCAATTCCGTCCCAAAGTGAAAACGTATGTAAAGAAATCGTATTCGCTGGCTTTTGACTCATCAAAAAATTATAAGCTGGCTGAGCGAAAATAATTCCAATCACTAAGCCTATGACTAATATAATTAACACGTAGAACACTCGCTTTCGCAGCTCCCCAAGATGCTCAAGAAGCGGCATAAGCCCCTCTTCGCGAAGAAGTCCCTTACGTGACATCTGCTCTGATTTGTTTTTTGCTTCCGTTCCCACCTGCATGCACCTCCTTCGCTTGCCATTTGAAGCCTTTTATTCAAGAAAAAAGCGGGCCCGATTAGTCCGGAAGCCGCTTATTGTCTTTATCACTATTTTCTGCACGATTCACTTCAACACGACTTGTTTCCTTATCCTTGCGATCGTCATCGTCCATCATATCTCTTGCTCCTGCTTTGAATTCACGAAGCGTCCGTCCAAAAGCACGTCCCAGCTCTGGCAGCTTGTTCGGTCCAAACAGCAGCAAAGCAACCAATACGAGCAATATAATTCCTGTTGCACCTATTCCTGACATCTCTTTACCTCCTCCATGCTTTACGAAATATGGATATCTCGCAAGCTTTATATCCTAACAGCTATTCAATCCACCGTATCCTAAGCTCACAATATCTTCACGAACAATCGTGTCCCCTGCCAAAATACGAGGCAATAGCACATCGAAAGACGTGTAAGGATCATGCATCACACAGCCCGGCAAGCCCATAATCGGCACGCCATTCAAATATCCAATGAGCAGCATTGAGCCTGGCAGCATTGGCGTACCATAGCTTACAATATTGGCTCCAGAATCTTTAATCGCGCCTGGTGTACGATCATCGGGATCAACCGACATTCCGCCAGTTACTAGTATCATATCATACCGTTGTTCTAGCAAATAGTATATTTCCTTGACAATTGTTTGTCTATCGTCTGGTGCAAATCTCTGCTCCCCTACCTCAGAGCCCAATGCCTCAAGCTTGCTTCTAACAGCCGGCCCGAATTTATCCGCGATTCTTCCGTTAAAAACCTCACCGCCAGTTGTTAACAGCCCCACCCGAAACTTTCGGAAGGGCCTTACGTGAAGCGGTGACGCACCGGCATGAGATTGACGGAATTCCGCAGCGAATCGTTCTACCGCTTCGACCTTAGCCTTTGGCACAACAAGTGGAATGGCTCTCGTTGCTGCAAGCTGTTGTCCTGGTATAACGACCGTATTGGTCTTGATGGTAGCTAGTGCAATTTCCCCAAGCTCATTGATTGCATCAACAAAGCTCTTATCGATCGCTGCTAAACCAAGCATGCCTGATTTAATACTCACTTTTCCCTCATGCGGCTCAGATAAGATGAGCTCATCATCATATAACGCTTTTGCCATACGAATGGCAGCATCATCCTCATGAAGCTCATTCTCGCCAAGCTCCATGACGTAGATATGCTCCTTGCCAATATCAAGCAGATTAGGAATATCCGCTTCCTGCACCACATGACCTCTTTTGAACAATCTGCCCTTAAACTCACCTGGGATAATACGCGTCAAATCATGCGCCAGCCGCAGTCCGATGGCTTCATACACGGATACTTCTCTTAGCACCGTAGTGCCGTGGTGCTCGATTCCGTCCGCTGCATGCTGTTCATTATGACTCATAAGTTATGCTCCCCCAGCTGTCCGGATAAAATGCCCAGTGCATGCGGCAATTGATCCATAATCGCCATCAAGCTCTCATGTACGCCCTTCGGGCTCCCTGGCAGGTTTACGATGAGCGAGCTCCCTCGAATGCCACAAACGCCACGGGACAGCATCGCTCGTCTTGTTTTCTGAAGTGCCCCCATCCGCATAGCCTCTGCAAGGCCTGGAACTGCTCGATCAATGACCTTCAGCGTTGCCTCCGGCGTTACATCCCGCAGGGCAAGTCCCGTTCCACCCGTTGTTAATACAAGATCCGCATGGAAATATTCCGTCATTTCGATAAGCGCAGCCATAATCTCATCCTTCTCATCCGGAACGATTCTGTAATCCACAATTTCTCCGCCGAGCTCTTCCTCAATAAGCTCGCGAATAACCTGAGCGCTCGTATCCTCACGCTCGCCGCGAGAGCCTTTATCGCTTGCCGTTAATATCGCTACCTTCCACCGCATTGACCATTCCTCCCATCCCAATTCCACTCATGGGCTTGACGAAATTTGATAATCTCCGCTCTTGCCGCCCGTTTTGGAAACCAACAGCGTTGGCCCAATAACCATATCCTTCTGCAATGCCTTGCACATGTCATAAACCGTTAGCGCAGCAGCTGATACAGCCGTAAGTGCCTCCATCTCCACGCCGGTTTTCCCAGTTGTCTTTACAGTGCCCTCTATGTAAAGCTCATCCGTCCCATTATCGCTGAAAATTATATTTATGCCTGTGAGCGGAAGAGGATGGCACATTGGAATCCAATCTGCCGTTTTCTTGGCCGCCATCACTGCAGCAACCTGAGCAACGGCGAGCACGTCGCCTTTCCCGACCTTTCCTGCCTTTATTTGTGCTAAAGTATCCGGGCTCATAATGACCTTGGTTTGAGCAACAGCCTTGCGTGAAGTGATTTCCTTATCAGAAATATCTACCATCCGTGCTCGGCCCTGCTCGTTAAAATGTGTCAGCTCCACCTGTATCTCTCCTCCTTTGCAAGTAAACGTCCTGCTCGGTAATAATGCCATCCATTACTATATCATGCGGCTCGCGAGGAGCTCCTGCAATAAGCTGTGCTTCAAACGACATTCCGAGCCATAAGGGTCTTACCGATTCAATTGTTATGCTATGGATAACCTCGGCAAATCGATCATAATAGCCCCCTCCATAGCCTAGTCGGCCGCCCTGCTGATCAAAGGCAAGCCCTGGAACTAGTACAACCTCAGGCACATAACCTGCCTCGATTGGTGGTGTTAACGCCGGATTTGGCTCCATAATGCCATATGCACCGGGCATTAGCTCCTCCCAGCTTCGCAAATAATGCAGCGTCATGGAACGATCGGCTGCTATGCATCTAGGCACAATGACATGACGACCGCTGCGCCATCCCCATTCTATTAGAGTCGATAAATCAAGCTCGCTGCGAAACGCAGCATACGCCATAAAACTATTTGAAGGCAGGCTCTCGAGCAACATTTGCGCTTTCGCGCACGCAGATGCAGACCATATTTCCCGCTGCTCTGAGGGCAGGCTGTTGCGACGAATAGCCATTTGTTTACGTATGTATGTTTTATCTTCAATTGGATTCATTTCAACCAAAAGCATTCACCTATTCTGCTTCTCAGCATTTTCTTTCATTAATAGTAGTTTACCACTGTTATGCAACTTTCGCCAATGCCAGCGCTCGTTTATGGTACACTATGGAGTAGTGAAAGCATTCGTTATTTACAATTATTTGTTGGAGGTTTCAAAATGCTGCTTCAGGTTTCCAATGTAACAAAGAGCTACGGCGTCAATGTCGTATTATCGAATATTTCCATGCAGGTTCAAGAACGAGAACGAATCGGCTTAGTCGGCGTAAATGGTGCTGGTAAATCTACACTGCTAAAAATAATCGCAGGTGAAATGTCTGCTGATTCAGGCGCAATCCATAAAGCAAAAGAAACAAAGATCGGCTATCTTGCACAGAATAGCGGATTGCAATCTAATCGAACGATCGAAGCTGAAATGCGCGCTGTATTTGCCCATTTAATTGAAGCTGAACAAGAGCTTCGCGAGCTTGAGATCAAGATCGCTGATCCTGTCCTTCATGAAGATGAGAAACGATATGCTGACACGCTCGATCGTTATGCTAAGCGTTCGGATTGGTTTCGCGAGCAGGGCGGTTTCGAAATGAATACCCGTATTAACAGCGTCCTGCATGGGATGGGCTTTGCAAGCTTCCCCCCTGACACCTTAATTTCAACCTTAAGCGGAGGTCAGAAAACACGGCTCGCTTTAGCTCGTATTTTACTGCAAGCGCCAGAATTGCTCATGCTCGATGAGCCTACCAACTATCTCGATATTGAGACATTAACCTGGTTGGAATCCTATTTGCGCGGTTATTCCGGTGCAATTCTTGTTGTTTCGCATGATCGGTATTTTCTTGATGCGCTTGCGCAAACGATTATTGAAATTGAACGTCATACCTCCAAGCGTTACACAGGCAACTATAGCCGCTATATGGAGCTTAAGTCTGCAGAATACGAGATCAATATGCGGCAATTTGAGAAGCAGCAGGACGAAATTTCAAAGATGGAGCAGTTCGTTCAGCGAAATTTGGTCCGCGCTTCAACAACTAAGCGTGCTCAAAGCAGGCGTAAGGCGCTCGACAAATTGGATCGTTTGGACAAGCCTCAAGGTGATCTAAAAAAAGCTCATTTCACATTCGAAATTGAACGCTCCACCGGTAAGGATGTCCTTGCAGTAAATGATGTTTCCGTTACCTTTGCAGGCAAGGATAGCCCCATCTTCCGCAATGTATCCTTTCAGCTTACTCGCGGGGAGACCGTAGCGTTAATTGGACCTAACGGAATCGGGAAATCAACCTTGCTTAAAGTTATTGTCGGTCAAAACGAGCCTACCTCAGGTACTGTGCGATTCGGCACGCATGTTAAGCTCGGCTACTACGATCAAGAACAAACTCGGCTTAATGGTCAAAACACGGTGCTTGAAGAAGTATGGGGCAGCTATTCCCATATGGAGGAAGCTCGCATCCGTACCGTGCTTGGCAACTTTTTATTCAGCGGCGAGGATGTATTAAAGCGTGTTTCATCGCTTAGCGGCGGCGAGAAAGCCCGTGTTTCCTTAGCCAAGCTTATGCTTGCTCAAGCGAATGTACTTATTTTGGATGAGCCTACCAACCATCTCGATCTATTTAGTAAAGAGGTACTTGAGTCTGCCTTGCTTGATTATGAAGGAACCTTGCTCTTCATTTCCCATGACCGTTACTTCCTAAACAAAATGGCAGAACGAATTGTCGAGCTGAAACCGTCAGGAACGGATCATTTCCTAGGAAATTATGACGAAATGATAGAGAAAAAAGCTGAAATCGAGGAAGCGCGGCTTGAAGCGCTGTCACAACAGACCTCCAGCTCGAAATCAGCTGCGATATCTGACAATGCATCCGTTACCTCCTATGAGGCTAGCAAGCAAGCGAAGCGTGATGAACGCACCCGGCAGCGCAAGCTTGAGCAATTGGAACAAGAAATCGCCTCTCTTGAGCAGCAAATAACGGAATGGGAAGAGCAGCTTGCCGACCCAGCCATTTTTAATGACTATATTCGCATTCAAGAAATTCAAGCTGCCATTGAGAAGCTAAAAGCTGCTTTAGCAGCATCTTATGAGGAATGGGAGCAATACATGTAATAGATGGCACTGTCGTCCTGCAGCCTCCTTGCTTGAACGAATTATAGCTTCAAATACGAAACGGCAGATTAAGGATCACTCCTTGATCTGCCGTTTATTCATCGTTTGAATCATTCATCCCTTATAAGCCTAATATTGCTCTAAACTGATTAAGCCTAAGCGCTGTGCCTCTTTAATCGCTTCTGAACGGGAGCGAACATTAAGCTTATCAAAAATACGCGTTAGCTGATATTCGACATTTCTTTGACTCACATGCAGCATAGCAGCCAGCTCCTTGTTACTCACGCCTGTAGCTACCTCATGTAATATCGTCTGCTCTTTTTCATTGATAGATACATCCTCTATAGCTACTTCAGTCCGTCCAATCGTCACTTCATGCCGTCTAAGCTGTTTTAATAGAGAAATAGGAATGACCGTATCGCCTCTCATAGCGGATCGAATCGCATTGTGCAATTGCTCTCTCGATACCGTCTTCGAAATAAACCCGGATACTCCAGATTCAATGAGCAAATTAAAATGCGAGCCAATTTCATAACCAGAATAAATAATAACTTTGCGCTCCGGATCCTGCTGAATAAGACGCTTAGTCAGTTCCAAACCACTAATGCCGGGCATATTTAAATCACATAAAATAAGATCAAATTGCTCGATTTGCACGATATCCAGCGCCTCGATTGCCGACAGAACGACAGATACCAGCATCTCGGAATCTTGTTCAATCATCGTTTTTGTCCCTTCTCCTACAGAAGGGTGATCATCAACTAATAAGATACGAATCACGCGGTATTCCCCTCTCCGATATGCCGGTTGTCATCTTCTCTGGCAGCAAAATAACAACCTCTAGGCCATTACCGTGCTGAGAATAAAATGAAATGTCTCCTTCAAGACCCGTCACCCGCTCTTTAATACCTGACAAGCCCATATGCTCAAAAGAAACATTCATTTGATTGACGTCCATACCAACACCGTCATCTTTATATCGGAAATATATAATTCCTTTGCGCAGCTCAAGCTCAAGAATAACTAATTTAGCCTGCGAATGCTTATCCGCATTACGAAGCAGCTCCTGGACGATTCGATAAATAGCGGTAATTTGCTCTTCATTAAGCGGATTAATAAACGATTTCGCACGGAATTCGACTGCAAAGTTCACTCGCATTTGAGTATGCTCGATGATCGATTCCACAGCTTCTACCACACCCATTTCTTTCAGCAGCGGCGGCCGAAGCTCATTGCAGGTTTCCCTAATTTGATGAATCACATCAAGCAGCCCTTCTTTGATTTCCTCTAGCTCATGCTCCAAGCTGGAAGAAATCGGATGGTCCATCATGATCGATTCGAGCTTTCTATACCAAAGAAGCTGATCCTGCAGCGCTGAATCATGCAGATCCGCGGCAAGCTTCCTTCTTTCGTTTTCTGATAAGCAGAAGAGAAGACGAAGCACCCAAGGAGAGGTCGTTTGCTCCTTGCGAACCTCTGACTCCAGATCCTCAATTAAACCTTCAATGAGATATAGATTTTCGAATACGATACTTGAATAATTCGACATTGTCTTAAGCCAGCGCAATTCATCCGAGTTGAAACGTGTATGGTTGGTCTTCAGTCCAATCCACAGAATATGATATCTTGAACGCTGGCGTCCAATCACTAGTCCTAATCCATATGGCAATTCCATCATTTCCCCAACCTGCAAAGAGTTTACTGTACCAAGCAAAAACTCTGCAGTAATGAGCTCTTCCGGATGGTCTCCAATTGGATATACAGTGTTCTCTGATTGCTCTACAAGCAAGAACGTAATTCGGCTTACGGGCAAAAGACTTTCTATTTCTTGTCTTAGAACCGATTCCAAATCTCCTTGCTTCATAATTTTCGCAATTTTTCGTGAGAAGCGATCAAGACTATCCTGATAACTATACATCGCCTTAAACAGCTTAGGCCTAAAGCGTTGATCGATTTGCTCCTTTGCATATAAAAACAACGTCATTCCGATGTAGATGACAAAAAACACGCCAAACCACGCCGTCCATGACGAATCTTTCTCCCCTAACAATACAAACGCCACAAGTGCCGCTACAATTACAGCGGGAATGAAAGCAAGCGCCGTATAGTATTTAAATCTCGTTAATATAAAATCAATATCAAATAATTGATTCGAAGTTGATAAGTAGAAATATACGATCGGAAGAACGAATAAGAAAAGAGCAGTAAATGCAGCGGGTACAATCTGGTTTTGCCCAAAAATTTGAGGAATCAAATTAAAGGCTGTGAATGGAGTAAATGCTACTAGATGCGAAATTAAAGTAATCGTAAATAATGAACTCAACTTAGTTTTACGATGTTTTAGAAACTTGCGAATGAGCATAATTACACATACTAAATTGCCTAAGAGCACAGTTCCGCTAAAGGCCATTTCGACGTAGCTATACATTTTAATAGAAAATAGATCAGTCCATATATAGAGCAAGCTCGCAATACCGACTAACCCGACCGCTCCAAATAGTGCTTGAAGCACTTGCTTGCTAATAAATTGGACATCAAATCTTTGCAAGTAAATATTCATGAAGCTCATGAATAGCAAGGGGATCGTTGGCAGTATAACATAAATAACTGTAATTCCTACTGGATCGCTTCGATAGGATGCAGCTGAGCTATAGTAGCTAATCCCGATAGAAATAAAAAATAAAATGAGGACAATCACTGCCTTGTCATTCCTGCGCTTTACATATAAAAACCCTGAGAACGCACAAAAAATAACTAGCGATATTCCCGGGATATACAATTGTATCAGCAGCTCCCAGAGGGAATGATCACCGGTCCAGCCTTTTGCAAAGGCTATTTCCTGTTGAACATTATTTCTATGTAATAAAAGAATATTATCTGCATTCTCAATTGAATTGTATTTGATAACATTTCTAAATTCATTGACAGGCTCACCGTTAATCGTAAGAATCTGGTCACCTACCCGAATTCCTTTTACTTCAGCCTGACCGGCTGGTTCAATTGATTTAACGATATAGCGATCATCCGATTCCTTAATTAATACTGCACCTATCGATGGAACTCTCACGATTACCGCGGTTAAATAGAAGAGAGAAGCCAAAAATACTGCTAGGAAGAGGATTGCGATGCTGCGGTTCAATAGCGTTGGTCTCATGCTGCCCTCTTCCCTCCACTCTTAATCAAAGCTTAGCTCCACATGTATGCGTAGCCGCTGTTTTTCTCGTTTTTGTTTTTCAGTTCGCCAAGAAGAGCTTTTTGTTCTGCCGCAGAAACACCTGCAACTTGCAATTGTCCACCCATAGCCATTGACATTTTCTCAGTGCTTTTTACCAATTGGCGAATCGTTTCTTTTAACATATTAACTCCTCCGCATCTCTTCTACTATTTTTTTGGAATCATGGTACTTCTCTACTATAACAGGAATGTATTCAACAGAAAACGCAAAAGTGATTCGTATTTACCGAAATGGCTTTTGCGTGGTTTGTTATTATGTAATTTCTTGATTTATTATAGATAAAAAAGTCGGTTTCCAGGGACTTATCTCATGGATAGAATTCAAGAGCTCCTCAAATCGATTATAGTGCATCCGACTCATGACTGATCCATACAATATCGTACCCGATCTCTCGCAGGTTTCGAGAAAAAGCTCTCGCTTTAATAGAATGTCTTCCATAGAAATATCGCCCTGAAAATAGGCTTTGATCCACTGATCCTCTTCTTCCTCCGACTCTATTAAATAGAGCGTCAGCATCGTACGCTTTTTCTTAAGAAGGTCGCTCTTGTCGTCCCATCTCAGTAAATCTCGGAGATC
The DNA here is from genome assembly GCF_038630985.1 of Paenibacillus sp. FSL H8-0548. Classification (NCBI taxonomy): domain Bacteria; kingdom Bacillati; phylum Bacillota; class Bacilli; order Caryophanales; family Paenibacillaceae; genus Paenibacillus; species Paenibacillus sp. FSL H8-0548. The sequence continues at coordinate 1,285,883 of NZ_CP152049.1, read as the reverse complement.
ATTTTGTATTTGGGCGGCCATTCCGATCTCCATTGCATATTCGGCAACAATTGGATTCCATGGCTGGCCTGCCAGCAGCACACCAGTCATGCAAGCAAGCTGGAGCATTGTAGCTGATTTAAGTTTAACCATTTCTAAGTATGACTGCTCGTCCGTTATATCATTTGCCAAATCGAGCATTTGACCATTTGCCGCCAGCAGCAGCTGGGTATTCATCATTTCCAAAAGTGCGATTCGTATCTCATCATTCACTGTACTGCCTAGCATCGCTTGTTGAGACAGCGTCAGGAGCGCCGTAGCGACATGAATGGCAATAGGCTGAGGTATTTGCATCCAAAGCTTATCTGGAGCATCCTGGTCCTGCAGGTCATCCAATATATCTGATGCCAAAACAAACAGCTCAACCGCTGCCGCTGCCTCGTATGGCTCATCGCTCTTGCCGCCAAACATTTGATAATGGATCACTGTCAATTGTCCAAATCGAATCGTTTCTCTTAGCTTGTCTTCTATAAACAGCTCTGCATAACGTAAAAGAGGCTCAGCTGTAAAATAACGCTGAACTAGTCTTTGCATTTGCTGAGCAATGAGTGGAATACAATTATTCACTTTCAAGCCTCCGCCATTCAATATTCCACTATTATACTATGGAATCTGTAACGAATCACGTAATGACTTTATCGCTGTAATAAAAAGGGTTACTCTAAGGGCAGCTGCCTCTAGAATAACCCAAATGGGATTAGTTGCTTTGTTGTGCCAACATTTTTAATAGAAGCGTTACAGCCTCTGCACGCGTTGTAATGGCATTTGGATCGAATTTATTAGTGCCTTTACCTTCTATCAGACCAATCTTCTTAATTGCGGCTACCGCACTTTTCGCCCATGAAGGAATATCCTTGTCATCCGCGAAGTCAGTTACTGCATTTGTTTCGACAGACAAGCCCATAGCCTTCGAGATCATAGCTGCCATCTCAGCGCGCGTCATTTCTGCATTAGGACGGAAAGTACCATCACTGTATCCATTAATAATACCCGCTTGTACAGCTTGTGCTACAGCTCCCTGTGCCCATGCTCCGATCTTCGTTGTATCTGTGAAAGTCAGCTCAATTCCCGAAGTCTGAGGCTTCAGCGCATTCATCAGCATCACAGTAAATTCCGCACGCGTTACGGAATTACGCGGCTTGAATGAACCATCCGTATACCCCTTAACAATTCCCTTGCTTACCGCTTGTTTAATGCTGTCCTCTGCCCAATAACCGGAAATATCGTTGAAATCAACATCATTTGAAGTTTGGTCTACCAAAAGCACCGCAAATTTCGTGAAATGATTAACCTCCACTGTGATACGGTTTCCGTTTATCTTTCCGCCGGCAATTTCCACCCAAGTCTTCTTCACTTCATCAAAATAGAATACAGCCACTCTTTGGTTGCTATTTACATTTTTTGAATCGAAAGTAAATGTCAATGTTACCGGTTTTTTAAAGTCATCAGAAATATTTTTCAATAGTTCGAATACAGAAGAAACCAATATTTCGTTATTCGGAAGGAGAGTCTTCGTATCTGATACTCTCTCAATTGTTAATTTCAACTCATTGGATGCAGCATCACTTGGTATGAAGACTACAATTGCAGAATCCTCCAAACTAACCTCACCAGCACTGCCTTTGGGTATCGTTAATTGACCATTGGATGAGGTTACTTTAGTTTCGCTTGGTGTTGGTATCGTTGGTGTCGTTGGTGTCGACTTGATGTCCGACAGAACGACCGTTAACACTTGAACATCCGACGCTGGCTGTTGCATTGTTGCCGCGATTCGCACGTAGATTGAATCGCCTGCATTTACACTAATGTTATCAACTGAAGCTCCTGTTGTGATCAATGTGTAATCCTCACCGTCTAGCGAGTACTCCATTGTATCCGTAACACCGCTGAGCTTTGTTGTTCCACTGCTCGTACCTGGAGCCAAGCTTGCAGTTGTCGGCGCTGACGCAGCCTTTATATCTGCCAGAGCAACCGTCAATTCTTGAGCCTCTGACGCAGGCTGTTGCACCGTTGCCACGATCCGGACGTAAATCGAATCTTCTGCATTTACACTAATGTTATCAACTGAAGCTCCTGTTGTGATCAATGTGTAATCCTCACCGTCTAGCGAGTACTCCATTGTATCCGTAACACCGCTGAGCTTTGTTGTTCCACTGCTCGTTCCTGGAGCCAAGCTTACAGCTGTCGGCGCTGATGCAGCCTTTATATTCGCCAGAGCAACCGTCAATTCTTGAGCCTCTGACGCAGGCTGTTGCACCGTTGCCACGATCCGGACGTAAATCGAATCTTCTGCATTTACACTAATGTTATCAACTGAAGCTCCTGTTGTGATCAATGTGTATTCCTCACCGTCTAGCGAGTACTCCATTGTATCCGTAACACCGCTGAGCTTTGTTGTTCCACTGCTCGTTCCTGGAGCCAAGCTTGCAGTTGTCGGCGCTGTTGCTGGTTTAATAACCGCTAAACCGACCTGCAGCACTTGAACATCTGATGCAGGCTGTTGCACCGTTGCCGCGATTCGGACATAAATCGAATCTCCTGCATTTACAGCCATATTATCGATTGTGTTTCCTGTTGTGATCGATGTGTAATCCTCACCATCAAGCGAGTACTCCATTACATTTGTTACACCGCTGAGCTTTGCTGATCCACTGTTCGTCCCTTGGGCTAAGCTTGCAGATGTCGGAGCTGATGCTGGTTTAATATCAACTAGCCCAGCCGTCAGCACCTGTGCATACGATGCTAGAGCCAGCTCGGTTGCTGCTAATCGGACATAGATTTTATCTCCTGCATTGATGCTGATATCAGTAACAGCAGTATTGTCAATCTTTACATATTCGCCGCTATTGACCTTGTACTCCATTGCAGCTGTGACACCCTTCAATGTCGTTGTTCCACTGACGGTCCCCTTCTCCAAAGACCCAGTTACAGGTGCTTCCCCACGTATAATTGAATAACTATTGCTCATAACTTCACTGTCTATCTTTCCTGTATACATCGCAATCGCCTTAATCGTCAGATCGTCATCGATAATGACAGGAGAACTGGATTCATACAGCGTACTGCTCGTTGTCGGTTCATCGCCATTCGTCGTGTAATAGATCGCTGCACCTGCTGTTCCACTGCTAATTGTCACCGTTGATCCATTTACAATAGATCCGCCTGGCGGATTTGCAGCAGGGGTCTCTGCAATAACAAATATTCGTAATTGAGGATACTCATTAGCAGACATATACCAAACCCCAAAAAAGTCCCAGCCTTCGGCTTCAAAGGTGGATTTTGTTTGCATCTCAGTCGTTGTTTTAGCTATTCCTTTACCATTGTCCATCGCTATGGACTTTTTATCATAGAAGCTATGGTCGTATGTTCCCTGATTGCTCGCCCCTACTAAACCGCCCTCCATACTGTTCGTAATGAGACCTGCAGCGTAGCTATTGGATATCGAGCCCCAATCTTGATATCCTACTAAACCTCCTATGGAAGAGGCTCCACCAACTTCAGCTAAAGAATAGCTATTCATAATCGAGCTGTCACGCTGATACCCTACTAGTCCTCCTACATAGCTAATTCCTGAAACTTTCCCTGTAGTATAGCTATTCATGATTGCAGTTGAAGGATTGACTAAAGCACCTGCTAAGCCGCCTATAAACAAACCATTTCCGAATACATCCACATTTTCGAAACCAATGTTTTTTATCTCAGCACCAGAAGCTGGTTGACTGAAAAAACCGATGTAGTTACCGGTACGATTAATTTTCAAGCCGCTTACAATATAACCATTACCATCTAATTTCCCAGTAAATAAATAGATTGGGTCCCAAAAAGAGCCCCCATTGTAACCAGCGCCGCCTTCAGCAAGGAATTCCGTTAAATCAATATCATTTCCAAGCATATAATGAGCAGTAGGATAAAAACGAATTGCATTTAGCTCCTCAGGCGTGGAAATAATATAGGGATTACCTGCAATTCCCTCTCCCTTGCCAAACCCAAAAGCTGCATTAGCTACCTCGGAAGTACCTATTAATGCTCCAACTGATGTGAAAATGATTGTAAAACAAAGCATGATCATTAGACTAAACTTACCTATTCTACCGCCTAGAATTTCCCTCTTTACCATACGATTAACTCACTCCTGATTCCTATTTTAAAAATGTTACAACCGCAGCTGGTGAGATCCCGAATACCTAGTAATATCCCTACTTCTCCCCTGAATTTCTGACAATTATCGAGCGATTTTGCATTTTTTTAGATTAACCTACTATTATAAAAAAAAAAATCCCCCATTTGGGGGAGAAAAAGATTAATCCTCTTGTCAGCTATGCAAAAATATGCGCTGAAGCGCACCTACAAACTGTCCTAACCATCTAAGTGTCATTATGCCGTTACAGTCGTTTTTCCGTTTACGCTTTCCTTCTTGTTGACCTTCTTTATTACTATCCCCCTCATTTATTTGATTTAATAAATTAGCAACCATCTCCATTCTCTTTTCTAGTAATCTTCTGCGCTCGACTGACGGACTTTCGATGTGATCGCGATGATCCATTGACTTAAAAGCCCTCCTTGAGGTTTATGTATGCGATTTAAAAACCGCTATCTATCCGGTTCTTCTTATACACTCACTCTCCCCTTCATCTCTACTGCATGATGCATATAAACAGCTTCCATGGTCATCCCGCCGCCCGGCAATTGTGCAATAAGCGTCGTTGGGTTAGCGCAGGCCATTAATTCTCCCTTACGCATCACGCAAACACGACTGCAATAACGCTGTATTTCCTCCATATCATGGGAAGCAACTACAATCGTTTTTCCTTGCTGTTTAAGCAGTGCCAGCAGCGACCAATAGTCTCTTTTGGCCTGTGAGTCCAGTCCCGTCGTTGGTTCATCCAAAAATATAATTTTTGGATCATTGACTAATGCAATTGCTAATGCCGTACGCTGTCTCCAACCGCCTGACAAGCGTTTTACTAATTTATTCGAATATGGACTAAGACCGAATTGCTCAATAATTAGATCCAAGTCGTTTTTTCGTTTGTAGAAGCCTTGAAACAGCTCCATAGCTTCGCGCACATTCATCTTATCCACAAGAGATGTGCTTTGCAGATGAATTCCGATATCTTCCTTCAGACGTTCTGCATCAAGCACAACATCTTGACCATAGATCTGTATGCTCCCCTGTTCAGGCATGCGAATTCCCATTAACATTTCTAGTAGTGTTGTTTTTCCAGCACCATGCTGGCCGATAATACCAAAGATTTCTCCTTCATTCACTTTAAAGGATACTTTCTCTACTGCTCTATTCGCACCATAATACTTGCTGACCGAGCTTACCTGAATGATTGCTTCCTTATCCATTCTTTGGTTAACCTCCATTCACTCTCAACATTGCTTAATCTATACAATATAAGGTGAGATTTATGTTTTGGTATGCGTCATAGTTTCACGATAACCTATACCATTGACTTTTTCACCGAAAATCTGAGTAGTAATTCACGCAAATTTTTTGCGTGCCCGCAATACAAGCGCAATGCAAATGCAATACAAAGTGACACAAACGCCGCCCGTGCAGCCCTCCATTACTGCTCGCATATCGTCATCACTAACGTCAAGAAACGTACGCTGTACTTATTGCAATACGGCCTATATGCCAAAGGCAATCTCTAAAACATAAATAGTAAAACCGAGCAGCATCCATATTAGTCTCAAGTGTATTAAAGTACATATGGAGCCTCTAAAGACAAAAAAACAGTCTATCATCTGAGAATAAGATGCTCGACTGTTTTTGCAAATATAATGATTCATGCGGCAGCAGCGCTCTATTAAAGCCAATATCTGCTCCTTGATCTTGATTAGTCTATCCAAAAACCACCTTTTATAGTTATCCACAATGTTATCAACATCTCTGTATAAATTGTTAGTTAATTCAGTCGATAGTACATGAGTATTATAGTAGTATTTTCGCGGATTTCGTCGATTCTTAGGCACAAACTCATACTTTCCTGTTACTTTATCCACGTTATTCACATTATCCACAGCTTTATCCTCGAAAAACTATCCCCTATTCGTTCACAATGTTAAGCGAACGTAAATCCAGTGTTTTCGGGCATTTCATCATCTTATACACAATTTAACGTTGAAATGTGGATAACTTTGTGCACAACACTAAATTTGGTAAATTTATTGTATTATTTTCTTTTACCTATATAGAGTAAATGCGAGGAAGAACCGAGTAAATAATTATTTTCTGCAGTATCGTATATAAATTGCATGAATTTCGCGTAATGTTCCGCTCCAAGAGATTTCCAATAATCAAATTGTTCCTTAGTTAGAGAACCAGCTGCACTGGAGGAGCCGATGAGCTTAATCGTTTCGAAGCCATGGGTTTCCATAAACGGAGTGATGTCGTCTATATGATAATAATACGCCCCAGTAAATCTTCCCTCATCGCTATGATTAAACAGCCCTGTTTCCATAAAAGCTTGAATGTCTCCCATATTATCATTAGGACGCCAGCTTTGCGGATGAGCAAGCACTGTGAGCACATGTCTGATACGAGTCATAAATGAAACAAATACGTAACCATCCCTTCGTGTCACTCGATATAGTTCCTTAACAGCTTGTTCCCTTTCCTCCTGCAGCTGCAAATGATATAGCGGTCCCATCATTAATGAAGCATCAAAGCTATCATCCGAAAAAATGTTCAAGCTCCTTGCATCTGCGATATGAAAGCCTTTAAAGCGTTCTGTTAGCGCAAGCTCCTGCGCTTTCTCTCTAGCAATCTGCACAAGCCTTGGGGTTAAATCCGTTAATGTAACCTCATAACCGCAGCTAGCCAGCTCCATTGCATATTTTCCAGGCCCTGCACCGTTATCTAAAATATGCCCGTTCTTCGGAAGAAACCTCCTGATATAATGCCAATTAACGTTAAACTCAAGCGGTTCTCTCTCCAGACGCCCCCACTCATCAAATTGATTATAATAGCTAATGACTCGATTATTATTCATTTCAGCCACGCCTCCTTATACCATTCGAACGAGCACCTGCTGGCTTTCCCATAATAGAGAAGCTTACTTCCCTACTATGGGGAAAAACCAAAGCTTATTTCACAATCAGAGTCAGTTTACTGCTCGATTCGGAGAAGCTTCAACTATTCTGATGCCTGTCGTCATAACCGCTTGATTGCAAGCTGCCACGTAAGCCTGAGCAGCAGCGAGAACGATATCGTTATGAATAGAGGTTCCGCGGAAGCGCTGCTCCTGATGCACAATGCTGACAACCGCTTCGCCGTGCGCATCCTCGCCTGTGGATAAGGAATGAAGCTCAAGATCTTCAAATTCGGCTGCGACAGGAATCGCTTGCTTAATGGCATGGATTACAGCTTCAATCGGTCCAGCTCCCATCGCTACATAAGTTTTCTCTGCGCCAAACTCGTTCTCGCGAATCGTAACCGTTGCCGTGCGAGAGCGCTGCGTACCGGCATGAACCTGAAGGTCAACGAGCACATAAGGATCTGGCTGTGTCTGTGTCAGCTCGCCTGCTATACGAATCAGCTCATCATCGGAAACGATCTTTTGAGCATCAGCCGTCTCCTTGAATTTATCATACACACTTTGTAATTGAGCCTCTGTCATGTCTATACCATACTCGGAAAGACGATGTTTAATGGCATGACGACCAGAATGCTTGCCTAGAATAATCATATTGCGTGAAATCCCCATCGCTTCCGGGTCCATAATTTCATAGGTGCTGCGGTTTTTCAGCAGGCCATCCTGATGAATGCCTGATTCATGCTGGAAGGCATTGCGTCCAACGATCGGCTTGTTGTAAGCAATCGGGAAATTCATAGCGCGGCTCACCATCCGCGATGTTTCATAGATTTCGCCGATCTGAATGTTAGTCTCCGCCCCAATGGCATCCTTACGCGTTTCAATCGCCATAACCAGCTCTTCCAGTGAACAGTTGCCCGCCCGTTCGCCAATTCCGTTTACTGTAACTTCGATTTGCGTAGCGCCTCCATGAATGGCTGCAATACTATTGGCTACCGCCATGCCAAGATCGTTATGACAATGCGCACTATATCTTACCGTATCGCCGCCTCTTGCTTGTTTCCTGACCGCACGGAACAGCTCGCTCATTTCCTCCGGCATAGCATAGCCCAGCGTATCCGGCAGATTAATGATCGTCGCTCCTTCTGCTATAACAGCCTCTACCAGCTGAATGACAAAATCTCTTCCTGAGCGTGTAGAGTCCATCGCTGAAAACTCGATTTCATCGACGAGTTGTTTTCCGTATGCGACCATGTCGCGAGCAATTTTAACGACCTCATCACGTGATTTCCGCAGTTGATGGTTAAGATGAATGTCCGACGAGGAAATGAATATGTGCAGCCTTCTGCGAGCCGCATCCTGTGTAGCTTTGATCGCCGCATCAATATCGACCTTCACCGCTCTCGCAAATCCCGCAATCTCTACATGCTGAAGCTCACGAGAAATTTGCTGCACAGCTGCGAATTCGCCTGGACTTGAGACCGGAAAGCCCGGCTCAATGACATCGATGCCCAGCTTGCCAAGCTGCCGTGCAATAATTATTTTACGTTCGGGATCAAGAGAAGCACCAGGGGATTGCTCGCCATCGCGCAGTGTTGTATCAAAAATTTGAATTTTTTTCATTTCGTTTGTCATCGTTAATTCCTCCTAAGTTTTGGTTAGTTATCTTAGCCATTAGCGGCACCTCATTGAACAAGAAGCGATAGTACTTGCTAAAAATTTGCATAAAAAAAGCTCGCCGTCTCCTTGTAAGAGACGACGAGCTTACGCTGCCGTGGTACCACTCTAATTGACCGGAACCTGATGCAGAAGCATTGCTCAGCTGCCAATCGACAGCCTTACTGCTTGCTGCGGGATTCCATGCCCGCTTAAATGCCCGATGACGGCGGCTAACCGTAACGATGTAGGCGCATGTCAGATGACAAGCTGTTTTCCATCGTTCCGCTCCCAGGCGAGATTCAAACCTCAGCTTCGACTGCGTCGCACCACCCCGCAGCTCTCTGCACGATTTCAACGTTCCCATCTTATCGCAATGCGATAAGATAGACTGAAATTCGCTTTGCCAGCCTAATGTTCTACTACTCCTGTTCATAGCGTTTTTACTCTATGTTGTATACTTTAATTTGTTTGTATATTTGCTTTGATGGTCAGCTACTCCACTGCCTAGACAACAAGAAAAGCCTGTCGTCTCTTGAATCAAGAGACGACAGGCTATAAAAGACCCGCGCGGTACCACCCTTGTTGACTCCCATTCACTCACAAACGAGCAGGAAAGCCCAACTTAAGCATATGGCCAACTCCGGATGTTGACTCACATGCACCTGATCACGGTGGTTAACCGTAACAATGTACCTGCATGGCTTATTCGCATTTGTTCATGCCGCCATCGTTTCCATTGCTCCGCTCCCAGGTGAGCTTCAAGCATCCTTCGACTGCGTTGCACCATCCCGCAGCTCTCTGTGTCACAGCGATGTATAAATGAAGCTCATTCATATATGCGCTAATGACTTTCCCGGACAAGCTTTACTGTTCCTGTTCTTTGCGTTTGTAAGTTATGAGATTAAAGTGTGAAGTATTGTGGCTTATTATATGCCTTAAGAAATAGTCTGTCAATTCCATTTTCACAATTTCCACCAAATATTTTTTATCGGGGTTACTTTATCGTGCTCTGATTCGATCCGCCCACAGACCAGCTCTCTAGTGAAAAACCAGGATCTGCCTTCATGTCGAGGTCTGTAAATTCCGAGCGCTTCAGCTTAAGATACGCCGCTGCTCCAATCATAGCTGCATTATCCGTACAGAGAGAATTAGGCGGAATGAGCAGCGGTACCCGTTCTGATTCACAGCGAGCCGTTAAGGCAGCGCGCAAACCGCGATTGGCCGCAACACCACCGCATAGCAGCAGCTGCTTCGCACCGAACTGACGAACCGCGCGCAGCGCTTTCGTTACGAGCACCTCCGTAACCGATTCCTGAAAGCCGCGTGCTAATGCTCCCTCATTAAGCACCAGACCTTTCATTTTCGTCTGATTAATGACCGCAAGCACCGCCGATTTTAATCCGCTGAAGCTAAAGTCAAAGCTATCAGCTTCCAGCCATGCGCGAGGCAAGACGATGGATTCCTCTGCTTCTATCGCAAGCTTGTCGATATGCGGTCCACCTGGGTAGGGCAGATGCAGCGCCCTTGCCACTTTATCATAAGCCTCACCGACAGCATCGTCTCTAGTACGGCCGACCACTTGAAAGTCACCTTCACTTTCCATCAGCACAAGTTCCGTATGTCCGCCTGATACAACAAGCGCCATACATGGGTATACGATGTCATGAACAAGCTCATTGGCATAAATATGTCCTGCGATATGATGGGTACCGATCAACGGAATATCTAGCGCCATCGATAAGCTTTTGGCTGCAACGACGCCTACAAGCAGCGCGCCTACAAGACCAGGACCCTGCGTCACTGCAATCGCCGCCATATCCTTCAGCGTATAGCCTGATTCTTGAACGGCCTGCTCAATGATCAGCGTAATGGATTCTACATGCTTGCGCGAGGCAATCTCCGGCACGACGCCTCCGTAGCGCTCATGAATTTCAATTTGACTCGATACTACGTTAGATAATATATGCTTGCCGCCGCGAATAACAGCTGCCGATGTCTCGTCGCAGCTGGTTTCAATAGCCAAAATAAGGTCATTCGATAGCAGCGCATTTGCTGACTTCTGTGACTGACTCACGTTCATTGCTCCCCTGCTTTGGACTGCTCATGTTCAAGCACCGCCCACATAATAAGCGCATCTTCATTGTTGTCGGAGTAGTACCTTGGGCGAATGCCCGCCGGCTCAAAGCCGTATTTCCGATAGAGCCGCTGCGCAATTTCGTTGGAAGGCCGCACCTCGAGCGTCATTTTGACAGCACCAAAAAAAACCGCCGTTCGCTGCAGCTCACCCAGCAAGCAGTTGCCGAGCCCCTGTCCCCGGTAATCGACCTGTACTGCGATATTCGTCACATGTGCTTCGTCCATAATAATCCACATGCCGCCATAGCCGATCACTTGTCCCTCATATTCCATAATCATATAACGTGCAAATAAGTTGTTCGTCAACTCGTTCGTAAACGCCTCCGTGGTCCATGGACTCGAGAACGCTTCCTGCTCAATGGAAACAATATGAGGAATGTCGGCCATCGTCATCGAACGATAAACGAGCGTGTTTACGTCAACTTTCATACCTTAGCCCCACCCTCCTGCTTGGCCTTCCATACCACCTCAGCTTCGGTAAGCTGTGTATAGTTGGGAATTAATAGATGCGGGTCTTCTATCTGACCAGCTTCGAGCTTTATACGGCCTAGCCTTGCAATCCATTTTCCCTCTTGAACAAAAGGCTGTAGACGCACGATTACGCCTGCAGCTGCTCCAATCTGCTGCAGCTGCTCTGCTCCTTGCTCATGAAGCGATAGATCTCCCACAAGCGATATGCTCTTGACCGCACCTGACGGCTCAGCCGCCAAGCGCTGCTCCAGCTGTTCCACAAAATCCTTCATGAGCCTTACGCCATCCGGTGTCCAGCGACTCCAGCGCCCTTCGGCAGACATCGAGAAGCCAGCTGAATACACTTGTCCGCGTCTCGCATCCATAATGGGCAGCACCCAGTGCTCGCCAGCCGCAGCCTTCGCCCCCTCAGCCTGCTCTTCGAGTGCATGATGCCATGCGCCATAAGCAATGGCCTCCAGACTGGATACTGCGACAAGCGGCTTATTCCACACCCAAGCGAGTGTCTTCGCGACAGACACCGCGATACGCATCCCTGTATAGGAGCCTGGCCCGTTGCCAACGGCAATCGCATCGATGCTTTCTTCTGCAAGTCCGCTCTTGATGAGCATTTCTTTAATATGGGACACAACATGAACCGAGTGGTTTCTCTCTGCCCATGTTTGAATTTCAGCCCGCACATCTTCTCCGCTAACAATGGCAGCCGCCATCGCTGCTGTTGCTGTATCTAAAGCCAAAATCGTCACCGATTGATAGTTCTGCTCAATTCTCATTTTCCTGCTCCTATCTTATTAACGGCTTCGCACCAGCTCGCATAGATTTCGCCATAGCCAGTCAGCTGGATACGCCTCGATTCATCGCCAAGATGCTCAATATACAGCTCCAGCCGGCCTTCCGGCAGCAGCTCCTTGATCAAGCTTGCCCATTCAACAATCGTAACGCCCTCGCCATAAAAATAATCATCGAGTCCCAGCTCGTCAGCTTCCTCCAGCGAAAGTCGATATACATCCATATGATAAAAGGGGAGCTGCTCCCCTTCGTATTCCTTAATAATTGTAAAAGTCGGACTATTTACAATGCCCTTTACCCCAATTGCTGCGGCAAAGGCTTGCGAAAATCTTGTTTTGCCCGCGCCCAGGTCGCCGTCTAAAGCAAGCAGCATTCCTGGCTTTGCCCTTAACGCAAGCTCCTGAGCTAAAGCGACTGTATCCTGTTCTGTCTGTGCCAGCCATATGGCATGGCTTACCTTTTGTTCCATTCGATTCACCCGTTCATGACAAAAAATGATTGTATCCGCGTTTCTTTAGCTTCACTCGCTTCTCATCGTTTTGATCACTGCGAACAAGCTCTACTTCAGGCTCGCCAGCCTCGGTTTCCCCGATAATAAAAAAAGGAATGCCCTCTTGATGAAAAACGACTTTCATCGCTTCGGCATCCTCAGCAGCCATCGTTCCCAGCAAGACGTAATCCTCTCCGCCATATAGCATCCACTCCAGCGAATCTATGCCAACACTTGCTGCGTAAGCTGCCATGCTCCCGCTTCTAGGCATAAGCTTCTCACGAAGAACTAGGCGAAGCCCTGAAGCTTCCGCCAGCTCCCATGCCTCGCTGGCTAGGCCATCGCTTACATCATTGAGCGAGCGGCAGCTCCCCCGCTCAAGCAGCAGCCTGCCCGCTCTTACAGAGGGCGCAGGCCGCTGATGCGCCTGCACCAGCGGCGCAACCGCCTGAAGCGGTCCGGCTTCGCCCGCTTCCAAACCGCGCGCGCCTCCCCTCGTCTCCTCGGCGAGCAGCGCATGAAGACCGGCCGCCGACCTGCCTACGGCGCCGGTCACAAACACCGCATCGCCCGGCTTCGCCCCGGAGCGAAGCAGCTCACGCCCCGCCTCCACGGTTCCCGTCACCGTCACGGCAACAACCAAGTGCTGCGGCGACGACGTCGTATCGCCGCCTACAAGAGCAACCCCGTAGCGCTCGGCGCATTCGTACAGCCCGTCATACAGCCTCCGCATCCGCTCTGGCGTGTACGAGGGCGGTACGCTGACCGATACGAGCGCATGCAAGGGCACGCCCCCCATCGCGGCAATGTCGCTGATGTTGGCCGCAAGCGCCTTATAGCCGACATCCTCGTCCCGCATCGTCGACTCCTTGAAGTGGACGGTCTCCACCATCGTGTCGACCGCCAGCAGCAGCCGACTCGGCCCGGCTACGCCAACCGATGCCGAAGCAGGATCAACCACCGCAGTGTCATCACCGATACCGATGACAACCCCGCGCTTTCGCTGCCACTCATCAGCCTGTCTGCCAGCTGTCCAGTGCTGAATACTCGCAAACTCGTCCAAAGCCTGATCTCCTTCTTATCATCATTAGTGAATATCCCTTTTCTTAAACCGTCCGCCTTTCACATCATGAATATTTCCGACAGCAAGAAACGCTAGAGGGTCTAGCTCATGAACGATCGACTTCATCTTCGCTTCCTCCAGCCGCGTTATTACGCAGAAGATCACTCGTTTGCTGCCGCCGGTAAAGCCGCCTTCCCCGTGCAAATAAGTGACACCTCGGCCCAGCCGGCTCATGATGGCTGCTCCGATCTCCTTCGCTTCATCGCTAATAATCCAGACCGCCTTCGATTCGTCGAAGCCCTCTATCGTAATATCAATCAATTTGTACGCAATGTAATACGCAATAAGCGAATACATCGCACGATCCCAACCGAATACGAAACCCGCGCTGCCGAGAATAAACAGATTAAAGAACATCACCGTCTCGCCAACAGATAATGGCAGTCTTTTGTTGAATACAATCGCAATAATTTCGGTACCGTCGAGCGAGCCCCCAAATCGGATCACTATCCCTACGCCTATACCTAAAATAACACCGCCAAAAATAGCAGCTAAAAACGGTTCAACCGTGAGTGGCGGGACCGGATGAAGCAGCAACGTCCCAATCGACATCACCGTAACGCCGTACAGTGTTGAAACAGCAAAGGTCTTTCCAATTTGCTTATAGCCTAGAAACAAAAATGGAAGATTAAAAAGAAATAGAAAAATACCAAGAGGCAAGGCAGACAAATGGGAAACCATAATCGATATACCGACAATACCACCATCTACAATACGGTTGGGAACGAGGAAAATTTCCAGACCAACCGATACTAGCCCCGCACCTAGTGTAATAAAAAGCGCTCTTCGCAGCATTTCGAGCTTGGACAGTTTGTGGTGCTGTTTTGACCCCATTTGGAAACACATCCTCTATTAGCTCTATTTCTCATTATTTTACCTTAAACACTTCTAGATATAAAGCAAGACTGTCATTATTGCAAAAAAAGAAGCCGTCCCAAGTGTCGCAAAATATGCCGACAATCGAAAGGCTCCCTATAATGTGAAACTTATACTTTCTTATATTTCAAATAACGGCCTACAGCTCTTTAACAATCGTTATATGCAGCTGATCCTTTAACTCTATCTCATATGGTGATTCGGGCTGAGCACCGTTAGACTCCATAATAATGCGTACGCGAGGTCGATGAACGGCTAGCTCGTTGTTTTCCGATACGACGCCAATCTGACCAGTGCTAAGCAAAAGTGAGGTCGATACAGGATATATCGAGATGTGTCGACAAAAAAGCTTAATGAGCTCCAAATCGAAAAAGGTACCACCAGCAGCAAATAAAAACTCGATAGCCTCACTGGATGTATAACGCTTCCGATAAGGTCTTGGCGAGGTTAAAGCATCAAACGTATCTGCCAGCCCAACAATTTGGGCATACATGTGAATTTCGTTTTCCTTGAGTCCCCGAGGATAACCTGATCCATTAAACCGCTCATGATGCTGAAGCGCACAATGAGCAGAAACAATAGATATATCATGATATTTACGCAATATATCAAAGCCATCCTTTGGATGACCGTTTATAAGATTACGCTCCTCCGCTGAAAAACTGCCTGTGTGAGTGAGCAGCTTCGGGGGCAGCTTTGTCATCCCGATATCGAAGAGCAATGCGCCAATGCCAAGCTCCTCCAGTTGATTGCGATTAAAGCCCTTCGCCATTCCCATAATGCCGGCCAACACTGCCACGTTAAAGGAATGCTGAAATAAATAGGCATCCATCGCATGAATACTCGTTAAATTGACGAGCATATTAGGTCTTGATGATAAATCCTGCATAATTTGCCCGAATACGGCTCGAAAATTACGCCCCATATCTGGAGCTATTGTGCGTCCCTTTGATGAAGTTTGATCCTTAAAGGAGTTCATTGTTTTATAGATCGTATCTACAGCCTGCTTACGTGTTTCTTCTCGAATGGTATCCTCTGGCATTAGATCTATCGTCAATCCGTCTTCAATGAATAGAAAATCAATGCCTAAGTTGCGCAGCCGTTCGATATATCGATCGCTTAGCTCAACGCCTTCCCCTAAAAGCACGCTTCCATTTTCTTGAAATATGGATTTTGCCACCTTATCACCTGGCTTGACCATTCCAATTTGCACTTTTCTCATTAGATTAGTTCCCGCCTTTGATAGTTATAGCGCTTGTAAAGGGATAGCTCTATTTTATCAGATCAGAGTCTAACTGACTATGCAAAGAGTATTAAAAAGAACCTAATGCGCCTAGTATATCTTTCTATACTAGGCGAGTTTACGCTTGACGATTCGATTTCGCCCATTAAACTTGGCCTCATACAACGCAGCGTCTGCTTGTGCAAGCAGCTCGCGCATAAAGGCTTTTGGATCTGTGAGATCATACGGCTCAAAATGCTCGATCGTTATCACGCCCATACTTATCGTGACCGACACCGACTGATCTCCCTGCCCTGTGTTTACCCGATTGCATTCTACCGCCGTCATCAACCGCTCGGCAATGAGCTCCGCTTGCTCTCGGTTCGTATGTGGTAAATAAACGGTAAATTCTTCTCCTCCATAACGTGCCAATACATCTGTATAGCGAAGCGAGCTTCTTACCGCATCAACCGTACTGCACAGCACCTCGTCGCCAACTACATGGCCATACGTGTCATTGATCGATTTAAAATGATCGAGATCGAACAAAAAAATAGAAAAGGGAACGCCGAAGCGAATGTTGGTAACGACCTCTTGCTCAAGCTGATGCAGCAAATAACGTCGGTTGAAGCAGCCCGTCAATCCATCAGTAATCGCCATCTGTTCAAGCTTTTTATTCGCTTGAAACAGCTCGTCCTGCATAAGGAGGAGGTCGCGATTTCGATCCTGCAGCTGATCATTCTGATCCTTCGTTTCCTGAACCAGCAGCCTAAGCTCCGTCACATCCTGAAAGGTGAGCAGTCTGCCGACGAGCGTTTTCTTGTTGTCCAATATAGGCGCAGACTGAACGATGATATGCTGATACTTGTCAAATTGAACAGCAATTTCAGTTTCCAGCCGATCCTGCGGCCGCTTCCGATGCGCTTCTATCATTGCAGTAAACTCATCGACAGTGTCCTTCTTAAATTGGGAGACAAACAGCGAAGGATTAAACTTATCACCTATGCGAAGCCGAACAATGGACCTCATTATTTTGTTCACATCAAGAATGGTGTCATTCTCGTCAAGAACAATAATACCCATTGACATCGTATTCATAACATCCCGTTGAACGATTTGAATAATATCAAGCACTTTATTGCGTTTTATCGCATGCACTAAGTATATTGCAGTAACAGCCATCCCTACTGAAACTAAAGGAATAAATCTATTAAATTGATAAACGCTAATAACATTAACAATTAAATCTGTAAGAGCAAACACAACGAGTACAAACATGCCGTTGATTGCGGTTTTTATGAGTATGCGCTGCCGATCCGAGTTCTCTCCCCGAAGACTTTTAAACATAACAATAAAAGATGCGATTACATAAAGAACCAATTGCGAGATCATGATCCAATATAACGGACCGTGCTGCAGCTGCTTAAACGAAGGCATGCGATCGTTAATCCCAAGAAACAGCCCCTCGGGATTGATAATGACAACTGCAACCGAAATTAACGCTGGAATCGCAATCATAAATAATCTGCTCTTTCGAATCACATACGATTGGCCGGTAAGAAATATAATAAATATGAGCCAGCCTATTCCTAGCAGCGAGAGTCCAGTATACGAAATCGAAAGATAAAATAGTTTATAAAGGGTAGAATCCGTCGTCTGCGACACGAATTGAAAGAGTGTCCAAACCATAAAAACAGAATGTAAAAATAAATATATACGATGCAGCAATGTAACTGTGCTTGAGGTATACACGTAAAAAAATAAGCCGCACAGCACTAGAAACATAATAAAGTCTAGCCATATCATCCATTCCAATAGGGTTCACCCATCCATTTGTCATCCATCTTCTTCCATTGTAACAAATGTTAATATCATCGACAATTAATTAATGTTTATTGAACCTGGTCCTTGTTTATCGCCCTTATTCAGACTCGGCAGGCCATCGGTCGGCCAGCATGCGCTCCAAAGATGGAGTGATATTCAGAAACTGACGGAATTGCTTATATTGCTCCCATTTACTTGTGGAAACCACTGGTTGCTCTGTACGCACAGCCCTAATCAACAAATTTTTAGGTGTGTGCTCCGGATCAACAAATTCCAGCATCTGAACCTTATATCCAAGCACCTCCAGCAATGTGCCTCTTGCAGCATCGGTAGCCAGTGCCGAAAAACGCTCCTTTAATAGGCCTTGTGAAAGCAGTGGAGAGAGAACATCATTGCTGACCTGCTTGAACAGCTCATGCTGACAGCACGGCACAGACATAATGACCGATGCGCCCCAATTCACGGCTTTGGCCAGCGCCGCATCCGTTGCCGTATCGCATGCATGCAGCGTGACGACCATATCAGCTGCCTGCAGCTCCTCGTACTGTGCAATATCGCCAACAAGGAATGTAAGCTTATCATAACCAAGCTTCCCTGCAAGCTCCGAACAAAAGGCGATGACATCGGCTTTCAAATCAAGTCCAATGATTTTAATTTTCCGCTGCTGCTCCACCGCCAGCAAATGATACAGAGCAAACGTCAAATACGATTTTCCGCATCCAAAATCAACGATTGTAAGCTCGCGGTCCGTCGGCAAATAGGCAAGCACGTCAGTGACCATTTCTAAAAACCGATTAATTTGCCGATATTTATCCTGTTTCTTAGCATGAACGAGTCCCTCTGGCGTCATGATGCCAAGCTCCACTAGAAACGGAGCCGCCTTGCCCTCCGCCAGCACACGCTGCTTCTGCCTATTATGCAGCAAGCTTGCCGGACGTCCCCCTGCCGTAGGCGGCTTCTTAAGAACAGCCGCTTTGCCCTTCTTATTGAAGAGGAGCTGCACGTCTGCATCTGGAGTTTTCAGCAGCGCTTGGCGATAGTTTTCCTGAAGAAGCTCGATTAATCGCTCAGATGCTTGATTTTCAGTAATGTTATCATGAGTAACCTTATTGGCAAAATGATATTCAAACTGATAATGGAGTCCGTTTTTGAGCTCAATTGGACGAATAATTGTTTTTGGCGCGGCTGTGCCATCCTTGCGTCTAGGCTGGCTTAGCGTAGCCTGCGCCAGTTCACCCTTTCCGATCCAATTGATTATTTCTTGCTGCCATTGTTCCGTCATCCCTTATCTCTCACTCCTAAAAAAAATTGTGAAGCCATGATTGCCTTTTGCTTATGATTTCAGTAGTGACTCTAGTCCTTCTAAAACTTCCTCACGCGGCAAATCGCCTGCCTCTAGCCGTTCATCGCTTTGCAGCAGCAGCCGTCTATAAATCTCCTCAGCATCAGGCGAACCCAACGCACCTTCCGCAAGCAGCTCATGCATCATATTTTCCACTAAATCGAAATGCCCCTCTATCTCATGCCATTCAACCAGAAGCCGCTTCGTAGGCATAGGCAATTCATAGGGGAGGAGCTTCTCAAGCAGCTCGTTTACTTGCTCGCGCGGCTCCACAATTGTCGGTTCAGCGTCTGCCAGCGATAAACGAATAAATAAATGCAAAGCCTTCACATAGGCATGGAAGCTTTCATCTTCACGGCCTAGCTCTGCGTGCAGCTCAGCCTCCTGCTTCATCAATATTCCAATCGCCTGCATATGATCGCTTTCCAATATTCCGTTCGTTGTCATAACCTTCATTAAATCCTCGTCGGATAAGGAACGAATAAGCTTGCTGCTTAACCGAAACCGTTTATCCAGCAGCTCATCTATGAACAGAAGCGCCTCCTCCTGCTTGCGCTCACGCCTCAAATTCATAATTTGACCGACTGCCTCCGTCATCTGCTCAATCATTCTCATGAAATAATCACGCTGAAACATATGCTTCCTCCCCTCCCAGCAGCCTACTCTTTCGCCTTCATGAATTCCAAAATAGCTGCAGCCATTTCCTTCGGCTGCTCAATCATGCCCATGTGACCGGAATCTGCAAGCTCCACTTTAACCGTTACTGCATTGGTTGCAGCAAAAACATTCGCAACTGGAATCACCTTGTCATTTATCCCTGCAACAAGCAGCACAGGAAGCTCTGACTGTTCAATAACCTGCTTGCGATTGATTCTGGCTTTCATGCCCTTCGCTGTGCCGATCGCACCTTGCAGCGAGGTGCCGTATCCAATTTGTTTCCCGCGTTCAATCTCTTGCGATAAAGCCTCCGCGTTATCAGGTGCAAATAGCTTCGGCAATAGGCCGTCAACGAAGGGTGCGATTCCATTTTGCTCTAAAGCCGCAACCGCTTTGTCGCGATTCTCCTTCGCCGCATCGCTGTCCTCAAGCGCTGTAGAATGGATAAGGCCAAACCCCGACAGCTTCTTCGAATATTTCTCTGCAAATGCAAGTGTAATATATCCGCCTAGAGAATGACCAAGCAGCACAGCATTGTGAATTTGCAGCCCGATGAGCATTTGTGCAATATCATCAGCATACATTTCCATTGCATAGACTTCATCGCTTGGTGCGGAGCTTCTTCCATGCCCGCGCGCGTCCGGCGCAATAACGCGTACATAAGGCTCCAAGCCCTCGACTATATTTTCCCAATAAGCTGAACTCCCGCAATAACCGTGAAGCAGAACGACCACCTTGCTAATACCGTCCTCTGCCCCTCCATCAGGGTGCGAATCATAATAAGCCAGTTGGACACCATTATTTAAAAACAGCTTTCGCTGCGCAATTGAGTATGCTTGTTCAGTCATCATTTAAACGCTCCTTATATGAATGCGATTTGTGTTTCATGCTATCCTATCGCTGATTTGTTCACAGACCTGCTCCAAGCGGCGTCAATCGCATCGACAGCCTCTTTGGCCATCTTTATGACTTGATACAGAGAGGTCGTCTGAAGCATCCAATAGGCTTTCGGGCCATTCATGTTCACGACGCCTGCCACACTATATTGCCCAATTTCCGGCAATCTGCGTCCAATTGCTTTCCCAGGCTGAAGAGGACCCTCGGTTAAGATGAATCTGCCCACCGAAGCAGGCTTGCCAAGACACGCATCAATGGCAATAATAATCGCAGACTGATCCAGTCGCTGCATCTCTCGTTCAACGGCATGTGCATCGCAGGGCTTCGCAAGCGTACCGATTACATTTGGCCAGCCTCGCTCCTGAAGCATCGTGCCCACCAACGGTCCGAAGGAGTCGCCGGTAGAGCGATCGCTCCCAATACAAACAAATACGATACGGCAGCTATTGCTATGCAGATTTGCAATATCCTCAAAAAAATGTACGATTTCATTTCTCGCTGGCTGTTCCATTTTCCTGCACCTGCCTTGTGTTCAATTGCTTTTCTTTTCTATAATAAGTTGAACTAGAAATTTACGTTTTGGTCGCTGCGCGAGTAGATCATTCTTACGATCGCTGTTGCAGCCAGATTCTTTGATTTCCTAAGACATTTAAAGGTAAGAATCCGGCTGCAAAGGCGAACACTTCGTTTCTCCAGTACGATCTTCTCACTTCGCTATAACTTCATTTTTTAAGTTCAACTTATATAGTTTAATTGTATCCAATTTTAAGATACTGTTCAATTTATGGTCTTTCATATTTGAAACATGTTACAATGACAGCAAAGTAAATTCAGGAGGCAAACCATGACTAATTTAGAATTACAAACCCAAGAGAATGTAGAATTTATGATTGAAGTTATTAAAACGAAGCTTAAGATGGCTTCCGCAGCTGCTATGCAAGCTTCTAACTTCGACTTAGGCAAATATGAGGATATCAAGGATCTTTATGAGGTTGTCGCTTCCAAAGAAAAATTCAGCATCAGTGAAGTTGAAGCGCTCGTTACTGAGCTTGGCAAGCTGCGTTTGAAATAAAGTTCTACATTTCGTGATTTTATTCCATAATCAGACATTTCTTTTCTATTTTCTACAATAAAAGAACCGAGCTTGGCACATCCGGCCTCGCTCGGTTCTTTTATTGTAGACTCATCAGCTATTCCTGCTCTTCCGCTTCTACTTCTGCTGCTTCAATAGACAGCTTTATAGAGACATTTTTGTGCTCGCCTTTAAGGAAATGGGCGATTCTCTCCAGCTTGTCAGCAAGCTCTGGACCGCTCAGCGTCGTATTCAAATGATAGTCAAAGCTATCGGAAGGCAGCTTGCGTTCCGAGAAGGTGCTTTGTCCTGCCCAACGATCTCCGCCTGCATGCGACCTAGCAGCAAGCTGCTCCTGTACAGGATAGAACTTATCTGATTTGTTAACTACTCTTTCATAAATACGCAGCTTCTTAAGCAGCATATAATATTGCGCGGAATGCTTGAAATTCCAAGCCTCCCGAATATCTTTGAGCGTGTAATCCATCTTCCAGCGCTTTAGCTTCTCTACTTGATCATCCGTGTTCAGCTGTAAAAAATCGTCTAGCGGTAGCATTTTTTCGGGCATGTTGACCCCTCCGATAAATAGTAATAACGATTTGAAATATTAATGCAAAAAGTTCGTTTATCCTATAAAAAATACCATAAAATTCGGCTGTTTACAAATAAATATAATTTCATAATACCTATTTAATAAATCAAGTAAGAAGAAACGACTACGTCGTCCTAGTTAAAGGACAAGAAGTTTCTCACAAAAATATAGGCGGAGGATAAATGTGAAACTTATACTTTCCTATATTTCCAAAAAAACCTCCATTCACTCGCCAGCATAGCCGCGTAAATGGAGGTTTCATCTATTTATAGCTTTTGAAGCCCGATTGTCGTCAGAAAACGTTCAAATGCCGCTGTGCCCGCTGTCGTGCGCTTATACACGCCTGCATCCTTCAGCACCTCTAGAAACTTGCCGCCCGTTTCGGTTTCTATAATCGTTTTCGCTTGCTCCGAACTATTATTCGTGCCAAAACGTTCAATAAGAGATTGAAGCCAAGCGGCATGCTTATTGAGCGGATGAGAAGCAGCTTGAAGCTCTTCTGGTGCATCGGAGGATTTGCCTGACAAATAAGCTGCAAGCAGCTCCAGTTCCTCCTTCAGGCGTCCTGGCAATACAGCAAGCCCCATCACTTCGATCAAGCCGATGTTCTCTTTCTTAACATGATGCAAATGCTGATGAGGATGAAAAATGCCATCTGGGTGCTCATCGCTCGTACGGTTGTTGCGCAGCACTAGATCAACTTCATACTCACCATTATCACGCAGCCGCGCAATTGGTGTAATCGTATTGTGCGGTATCAGTGCGCCATCCGCTTGTTCGGTGAAGGCAAGCACGTCTGCTGAAGAATCACTATACGCGCGCCATTCGTCCAGAATACGACAGGCAGCACTATGCACATCAGCCTTGGAGGCTCCATTGATCCGAACGACAGACATTGGCCAATTCACGATGCCAAAGCGTACGCCTTGCAGCTTGGGATCAACAAATAGCGTATCAGTAGAAGCCGCCTCCATCGGAAATACGTGACGGCCTCCTTGGAAGTGATCGTGGCTAAGTATAGAGCCGCCCACGATTGGCAAATCGGCATTGGAGCCGATGAAATAATGTGGAAATTGCTCAACAAAGTCAAGCAGCCTTGCGAAGGACGAATGAGAAATAACCATAGGCTCATGGACGCCTTTAAAAATAATGCTGTGTTCGTTGTAATACACGTATGGCGAATATTGAAAATACCATTGCTCCGTTTGCAGCGTAAGCGGCAACACACGTAAATTTTGCCGAGCTGGATGATCAGGACGACCGGCATAACCAACATTTTCTACACATAGCAAGCATTTAGGATATTTCGCCTGCGGCATCGTTTTGAGCAAGGCAATTTCCTTCGGATCCTTCTCAGGCTTCGATAGATTGATCGTAATTTCAAGGCTGCCAAACTCAGTCTCATGGAGCCAGTATTGATTTTTGCGAATACGATCCATCCGAATATAGTTTGAATCAATGCTTAGGTTATAGAAGGCATCCGTTGCTGCCTTAAGTCCCTCTTCCTTCACCTGATGCTCAAACCGTGCGACGGCCTCAGACGGACGCGGCAATAAGAGTCCCATAATGCGAGCATCGAGCAAATCCCGATAGGTCATCGTATTGTCCGGGATAAGGCCGATTTCAAAGCCATAATCAAGCAATGGCTCCAGCAGCTCGACTGCGCTATCCAAGCTCTCTTCCGCAATTTCACCCTCGAAGGCTTCTGTGAAGCGAAATAGATCGAGCAGCTGATTTCTTGCCGCATGCACATCCAATTGATCGAGCAGCAAATTGCGCTGATTTGCGAATTGCAGCAGTCGTTCAATTAAAATAAGCGCATCGCTTGCTGATACCGCTTGTTGTTCCTTTGCCACGTGATGCAGCTCCTTTCAAAATTAGCAGTAACCTTAGTC
The DNA here is from genome assembly GCF_038630985.1 of Paenibacillus sp. FSL H8-0548. NCBI lineage: Bacteria > Bacillati > Bacillota > Bacilli > Caryophanales > Paenibacillaceae > Paenibacillus > Paenibacillus sp. FSL H8-0548. The sequence continues at coordinate 1,261,756 of NZ_CP152049.1, read as the reverse complement.
GTTGTAGCCGTTTGGACTCGCTTCATGCCAGCTCCAAGCACTCTTAATAATGTCCTCCAGCTTATCGCGCTTCGGATTCCAGCCAAGTTCCTTGCGAGCGCGATCCGAAGATGCAACTAGAATAGCAGGGTCGCCTGCACGGCGAGCTTCAAATACGGCAGGAATTTCTCTGCCCGTAACGCTGCGCGCAATATCAATCACTTGCTTCACGGAGAAGCCTGTTCCGTTGCCTAGGTTGTACACTGCGCTTTCCGCACCACTGCGAAGACGATCCACTGCCAGCACATGCGCATCGGCAAGATCGCTTACGTGGATGTAGTCACGGATGCAAGTACCGTCAGGCGTCTCGTAATCTTCGCCAAATACGGAGATATGCGGACGCTGACCAAGCGCTGCTTGCAGCACGATAGGAATGAGATGCGTCTCAGGACTATGATCCTCACCGATCTTGCCGCTCTCATGCGCGCCTGCTGCATTGAAATAACGCAGCGAGATAAACTTGATTTGATGAGCAACATCGAACCATCTCATCATTTTTTCCATCGCTAGCTTCGTTTCTCCATAAGCATTGGTCGGAAGCGTACGATCATATTCGTCGATAGGCACACTTTCCGGCTCTCCGTAAGTAGCCGCTGTAGAAGAGAATACGATTTTGCGAACATTGTACTCATTCATCTTCTCAAGCAAGCATAACGTGCCAAACACGTTGTTATGATAGTATTTGCCTGGGTCCGTCATGCTCTCGCCTACGAGCGAGTTCGCTGCAAAGTGAATGACCGCATCAATTTCGTTTTCCTTAAAGACGGTATCCATGAACGCTGTATCACGGAGATCACCAACATAAAGCTTTCCTCCAAGCAAAGCCTCGCGATGTCCCTGCTGTAAATTGTCGACGATAACGATGTCCTCGCCGCGCTCCTGCAATGCCGCTACGGCATGCGAGCCGATATATCCTGCTCCGCCAGTTACTAATACTGCCATTGTTCATTTCCCCTCTCCATATAGGTTGAATGCTAGTTAAACTAGACGCTCTACGCCATTGCCAATCGTGCATACATAAAAATCAGCTGTCAAGCCTGTTGCTTCACTGTACTTGCGGCCTACTTCTTCCTGGAATGCTGCTACGCTGTCTTCATGCACCAGCGAAACGGTACAACCGCCAAAGCCTGCGCCCGTCATACGAGAGCCAAGCACGCCTGACACTTGACGAGCTGCTGCTACCATTGTGTCCAGTTCAACTCCCGTCACTTCATAAAGATCGCGCAGCGAATCATGCGAGCCATTCATCAGTTGACCGAATTGCGCCAAATCGTTTGCTTTGAGCGCTTTGATCGATTGCAGAACACGATCAATTTCCTCCACGACATGCTGAGCCCGCTTCCGAACGATTTCGTCCTTAATAAGATGCTTAGATGAATTGAATTGCTCGAGATTGATTTGTCCAAGCAGCGTTAGCTCAGGGAAAGCAACCTGCAAATCTTGAACTGCTTGCTCACACTGCGCACGGCGCTCATTGTAAGCTGAGTCCACTAAACCACGGCGCTTGTTCGTATTTCCGATGACCAGCTTGTAGCTGCCTGAGTCGAACGGTACAAGGTCATACTCCAGCGTATCGCACATCAATAGAATGGCATGATCCTTTTTACCGTTTGCTACTGCGAATTGATCCATGATGCCGCATTTAACTCCGTTAAACTCATTTTCGGATTTTTGCGCAAGCAGAGCAATTTTCACTGTATCTGTCGGCAATCCCTCAAGCGTTAGAAGCGCATATGCCGTTACAACCTCAATAGATGCCGATGAGGATAGCCCTGCACCATTAGGAATCTCACCGTGGAACAACAAGTCATAGCCATTCTTGAACTGTACACCATCCTGTAGAAGCTCATATACGATCCCCTTCGGATAGTTCATCCAATCGTCAGCTTCATCATATACGATTGAATCAACTGAAAAGCTTTTCGATGCTGGGAAGTTGGTCGTTGCAAGCCCTAGCTGATGGTCAGAACGTTTACGAATGAGAAGTGTAGTGCCAAATGTTAAAGCAGCCGGAAAAACGTAGCCGCCGTTGTAGTCGGTGTGCTCACCAATCAGGTTTACACGGCCCGGAGCATGAAACACTGCAATGTCACTAGCCTCTCCGCCGTATTGCTGTATAAATTGCTGTGTTAGCGTATCAATGTTTGCCATTTGCTATCACGTTCCTTTTTATTAAATTTGTTGGTTTGATTTCATTTTCAGTATAAGGCAACAAGCTGAAAAACGAAATGGCGGAAAGTGCTTTTTATATGGATTAATGTGACTTTTCACTTTAGCATGGGACATGCTATGATTAGATAAACGTTAGATTTGTTCACGAATCCACAAAATATAAAGCAGGTGTAAAGTACAATGCAGCCGGATATGTATACCGTGGCCTCCAATCCAGTTATCGCAGACGGTGAGAATGCTCCACTTACTATTTTATTCGCCGGCGAGAGCCAAACGAAGCCGCTCCATCGGCTCGGACCGAAGGTGTATGATTTCTACCTTATGCATATCGTCTTAGAGGGCAAAGGGATATTTGTTTGCGATGGCACTAGGCACGAGCTTCGTGCTGGACACACCTTCTTGATTGAGCCCGAGCAGCTCATCAGCTACGAATCCGACAGCGACGAGCCATGGCGATATCGTTGGGTCGCTTTCACAGGCACTCATTCGGCTTCACTCGTAGCTGATGCCGGCTTTAAGAGCGAGCAGCAAATCGTTTTTACCTCTGATAAGAGACGCGCAGCCATCTTGTTCCGGCGAATTTACGAGACCTTCCGCAGTGGTGGTATCGCTGCTGACTTAGAAGCACTAGGCTATTTGCATCTTCTGTTTGCTGAATACAAAGCCGCGCTGCATGCTTTGAGCGGAAGCTCGATCCGTACTGCTAAAGCCGATGGCGACCATTTGCTGCAGCAAGTGATTCACTATTTATCTACGCAGTATGCACATCCGGTGTCTATTGAGCAGATGGCTGAATCACTCGGTTACAATCGCGCCTATTTATCTCGCCTGTTCAAGCAAAGAACTGGCGTATCGCCTATCAACTTCCTGCTTACACTCCGTATTGATAAAGCGCGCCAGATGCTCCGCGAACGCTCCGAGCTGACGATTGAGCAAATTTCAGCCTCAGTAGGGCTTCAAGATGCCTTATACTTCTCCAAGCAATTTCGTCGTCTCCATGGGCAATCTCCTACCGCATATCGCGAAGCAATGCGCAGTATCAGAGGTCAGGAAAACTAAGTAAATGCAGCTGTCATCCTCCATCAGCATTATCAGCTAATACCCGCTTCGTATTTGTAAATTTGGGTAATACTAGCTAAGGGGGGATGACCATTGAAGGAGCTATATACCGGCAACCTATACTGGCCAGTTACACTAAGCAGTACTAAGGAATATCCATCGCTTCGTCAAAACAAAAAAACAAAGGTTGCTGTCATTGGAGGCGGCATGTCCGGAGTCATCAGCAGCTTAGGCTTCGTACGAAACGGACTCTCGACCATCATGCTCGAGAGAGGCTGCGTAGCCGGCGGAAGCACTTCTGCGAATACTGGTTTACTGCAGTTGTCTAATGATATAATGCTTTGTGATTTAATGGATCAAATTGGAGAAAATGATGCTAAGGTCTTCTATCGAGCATGCAAAGTTGCCGTCGATTCACTTGAGAAAATCGCCCTTTCGCTTGATGCTGACGTTGGGTTAGTTAGAAGAAGCAGCCTCTATTATGCTTCCACCGAGCAGGATTTGCCTAAGCTTAAGAGAGAATTTGAAGCGCTCAAGGCTTGTGGTCTGGACGTCGAATTCTGGTCGCCGGATGAAATCGCGAGCCATTTCCCTTTCCGCAAGCCAGGCGCCATCGTCACCCACGGCGATGCTGAAATAAATCCTTTGCAATTCGTGAATAGCATAGCAGAAGCCGCTGTTGCAGAAGGTCTTGAAATCCATGAGCAAACCGATATCGTCTCCCATGAAACGATTCCGTCCGGCCTTCATCGCTTGCGAACCTCAGACGGCTATGAAATAGAAGCCGAGCATGTCGTATATGCTGTCGGTTATGAGCCAGAGGAGCTGCGCGGCCAGCTGATCAAAGCAGATATCAACCGCTCCTATGCACTCGTGACCGGCGTTCAATCCAATCTTGAAAGCTGGCATGACCGTTATTTGATTTGGGAGACTGCTCGTCCTTATCTATACATGCGTACAACGATAGATGGACGTGTTGTCATCGGCGGCCTGGATGAAGAGATCGAACAGCCGCTTCATAGCGCCTTAGGAAGAAGGAAGCACAGCGAGAAGCTCCTTGAGCAGCTGCAAGCACTTTTTCCCGAGCTCCAGGCCAAAGTCGAATTCGAATGGAGCGCTACCTTCGGCGAATCACGTGACAGCTTGCCCTTTATCGGTGCGGACCCTGCTTGGAAAAACGTTTATTACTGCCTCGGCTATGGCGGCAACGGTACCGTATACAGCATGATCGCGGCTGAGCTGGTTAGTAATCTTATTCGCGGTGAAGGACATCCCTTAGCAGACATCGTAAAGCTGGATCGCAAATCATTATCCAAGCTTTAGAGAAAAAAAAGAAAGAAGCCTCATTCTGTCGCTCGGATGCTGCTAATTCTCGAGTGTCAAATGCGGCTTCTTATCCTCAAAGCTACACAGCGCTAAGCCCCGTCTGTAATGGAAGAAGCATTGCATGCGCGAAATACAGCTTCAGCAGCTCCAAGCCGCGATAAATCCGGACCCCCGTCCTTATCCAATAGTGATTTGCTTTCATCCGTTTCTACAATAACAATTAAAGAGCCGCTTTGCAGCTCCTGACTGCACAGCTCTGCCTTGCTATCATCAATTCCAAGCGCCCTTAAAGATTCGCTGTGCTCGTCGTCGCCAAGCAGTATTGCTGCTACAAATGGAAATCCTCCAGCATTATAAGGTGCGGAGCCGTAGCCAGCCATCCCATAAACGGCATTGACGCCCGCTCCAGCATAACCAGTTGCAGCAGCCATTCCGAAGATGCCTAAATCTTGCCGATCAGGCGTAGCCTCCAGCTCACGCAGTTCATCGACATGAACGTCGCTCTCTCTTTCGATCCTTCTGGAATGCTCCGAATCCTTGGCTAGAACCTTAAGCTCACTTTTTACAAATCCCGCTTGCTCGAGCTGCTCGATCGCTGTTATCGCTTGCTGCTCCGTTTCAAATATCGCTATTTTTGTTGCCACAGTCTATCCCTCCAGATGCTTTTGTATATACAAATGTATTTGCGATGCAGCTGCCCAAATAACATAAGCAGCATGATGTTCAATGCTAATCTTGGTATGCCCTGTTTTTGTCGGAATAAGTCGTATTTTGTTAGCATTAGGCACGAAGCCTTGTAGTATTTGTCTAATAAAGCGTTCAGGTTGTGCAACATAGTCGTTCGCGGTATGATGGAGGAATAGATATTGGAAAATCGGATAAGCAGGAGGCAAAGCGATGATCCACCGGATGCTTCGCTATCCCGCAGGATGGGAATGGCATATACTCCAGCAAGCAAGTACGCAAGCTGTGAAAAAAGATACTTTCCCCACCAGGAAGGCAGCACAAAAACAAAACGCTGCCGCGCGTGAGGAGCAAAGAGCTGTTAAAGCTATTACAAAAACCGTTCAAGATCCAGCAGAGCAGCGATCGGAGGAGCTAAAGCGATTATTTCCGGAAGCTGCTTTATGGGTGGACGAATGTGCAGGTAGACGAACCAATATCATATCTGTAGGGGAGAACCCCAGCTTGGAGAAGGTGCTTTATGGGACGCTTATGTTCCAAATCTCGGATGATCAAGCCGATGTTCAGCCCTTTCACTTCTGGTTGACTGAGCAGCTCCTTATTACGATACATGAGGATGTGCGACTGCCTCTGCGGCTTCAATCCTACGAGCATGAGACAAAGCTAAGCAGCTGCGAGACAGCTCCTGAAGCATTGTTTAATATGATCAGTATTGTTTTGGATACCTTTCAGACTGGTCTCGATGGCTTCGAGAAGCGACTTGGCGAATTAGAAACAACGATGCGCAAGGAAAATCGTACTGGCCTTATAGATGTTATTTTTGAGAGACGGTACGATTTATTGCATTGGAGCCATTTATTCATTCCGGTCCGGGAGGTGCACGGTGCAGCTACAGAAGCTTTCATGGAGGAGCTGACCGAAAAGGACAGCTTCAAGAGGATGACACATAAGCTTGAGAGAATTGATGCCCTGCTGAAGCATTACGCACTGGAAATCGACACTTTAATTTCGATGGACGACGCTATCTCTAATTTTCGGGGCAACGATATTATGAAAACGCTGACGATATTTACCGTCCTGTTCCTGCCCGCTACGATTATCGGAGGCATATGGGGCGTCAACTTTGATAATCTCCCGTTCAAAAATTATAAATGGAGCTTTGGCATCATGCTTTCCGTTATATTCATCATTACGCTGATTATGTACATTTGGTTATGGAAGAAAGGCTGGACGGGTGATTTGCTCAATGGACGCAGTCCGAAGGAAATCGTTACTGACGATGCCTCCCCGCAGCCAAGTCGTTCTAGGAGCTCGAAGTCGAAGCTGAAAGCTAGCCGCTCCAGTCGTGCAGCCCCTTCTTCTTCTGCTGCTTCTGATCAGCCAGAGCTGCAATCGCGATCCCGAAGAAAGCGCAGTTAAAGCTCGGTATTTCCGGAAGGGTTTATTACTTAGCTTAGCTAAGCAGAGCTGAACTTAGCTACATTGCACTTTGTACATTAGATTTGTTGTAACAACCCTTGCTTACTCACGCAGACTGCACTTTTTACAGCAGAATTCATGCTTTGAGGGGGGAAATCGTCGTTGCAAGCTAATTCTGCTGCATAATTGCAATGTAGCTTCCCGTATCCACCCTCATGTGAGGTTTCTACTGCAAAAGTACATCGTAGGTTGCTGGTTGGTGATTTGCCACGGCAATATGCGGCTATGCAACAAGCAGCATGAATCGCGGAGTTCGGAGGCATAGAGGCGAATTTCGAGAAAAAACGTCCCCAAAGGCTCGATGCCTTCAGGGACGTTTTTTTATAGTTTGCTTATAGCTTAATTGGCAGTCCTGTACGCGCAGACTCATTGGCAGCAAGCGTAACCCGATGCGTCAAATAAGCATCTGCATAGGAGGAACGAATCCGTGATGTATCTCCAGTTCTGACAGCGTGAAGAAAAGCTTCATTTTCCAACTCATAAGGATCTGTACGATTAGCGTATTCCGTTTTGCGGCCCGCTTCGATATCAACAAGTCCATGATGCCCTAGCTCCAGCACACCTTTATTCGTATAAATATGTAGTCCGGCGCGATCACCTGCTGGAATTGCGCATGTATTGCTAATGGTAGCAACAGAACCGCCTGCTAGCTTCAGCGTAACCGTACCTACGTCAGGGACGGAAACACCCTCTTCGATCGTATTCATATAACGTTCACCGTACGCTGCATAAACCTCGGTTACTTCTCCAACGGTATAGCGAAGCAAATCTACAACATGTGTCGTCTGCTCCACAAATTGTCCGCCGGAGCCGCTCATCTTGCGCCACCAGCTTACGCCAGGCATCGATCCCATCCAATAGCCAAGTGCCATTAGCGTCGTACGCTCGCGAAGCAGCTCTCTGGCACGGTCCGTTCCATCCATATAACGGAAGTGATAGCCTACCGATGTAATCAGCTTCTTATCTTCAATTCCTTTCAATATGGAGGAAGGCAGCTGCTCGTCTACTCCAATAGGCTTCTCTACCAGAAATGGAATGTTTCTCTCTAGCAATGCACTCTCAATTTCTCCATGCGCAAAAGGAGGAACACAAATGTATACTGCATCGAGCTTGCGATCATCGAGCATATTTTGAACAGAATCATAACCTCGGGCACCATCAAATTTTTGCGCAGCTACATCTGCTTTCTGCTGATTTGTAGCTACAAAAGCGGTTACATGAATACCATCCAGCTTTGCAAGCTTCTCAGCATGCATCATGCCGAACCAGCCTGTACCAACAATACCTATTTGAATTGACATGAATGAATCCCCTTTCGTAATGGGTTACTCTCCGATTATACTTGCAGTTCTAGTAAAAAGTCTATTTTTATACGCAGGTACCTATACTGCTCCTCCAACATACACTATTTTATCGGTAAGGCTGGCGTTGTATGAGCGGAGGGATGTTATGACAACAAACAATATGAGAACAAGCAAGAGAATCACACAAGAACCACAGGAGCTTGATCTTCGAACTGCCCTATTCCTAGCTGCGGTTTGCGGACAAACGTACATGCAATACAATAATAAGGACGGACTGTTTCTTGTGCCAAGACCCTACAGCTTAGCAAGCGAATTTACAGCCAAAGCATATGATAACAGCGAGGAAAGATTCGGTTTTGTGCTCACTTCAGAACGAGCCTCGATCCTTGCTTTTCGCGGCAGCGGCTCTGCTGTTGATTGGGTATCTGATTTTATTGCACAGCAAACGGCCTATCGTCCCGTCAAAAATGCAGGTCTTACTCACAAAGGGTTTACCGATATTTATATGTCTGCCCGCGTACAAATTCTTGAGATTATTAGTCAGCTTCCTTCAGATAAACCACTGTTCATTACGGGTCATAGCCTAGGCGGTGCACTTGCAACGCTCGCAGCTTTGGATTTGGCTAACAACTCTGAATTTACAGCTCCTATTGTATACACTTATGGCGCTCCAAGAGTCGGTGATCCTAAATTTGCGGGCAGCTACAATGCGTCGATTGCTACACACTGGCGATTGCAGAACGAGTTTGATATCGTACCACATCTCCCTACGCTCGTCTACCAGCCTCCCAAAACTAAACAAACCTATTACTACATGCATGCAGGGAGCGAGGTTCCACGTTCATTTCGAATGGGCTCGGTTTCTGGCAATCATATATTATCCAACTATTTTGCCGATCTTGCGAACGAGGATCCCGCTTTTGCCATAACCATTTGCAATGACCCGCCTGGCTGGTGTCCGGCTATTGCATTTTAGGCAAGCCATTGCCATTTATTATTTCCCGACTAGCCTGCTTGCCTCTAGCGTTTCCTAAGCGGGCAGCACGTAAAGCAGGATAGCAAAGAAATGAACAATCGAGCCTGCCAAGACGAATAAATGCCACACCGCATGATGATACGGAAAGCTGCGCCACATATAAAACACCGTCCCAAACGTATACAGCAAGCCTCCTGTCACAAGCAGCTGTACCCCGCCTGGTGCAAGATGCTCGGTGAGTAGCTTCCATGCAAATACAATAATCCAGCCCATCAAAATATAGAGGATTGTTGAAGTAAACAGGAAACGCGAAGCAAAAAAAGCTTTGAAGCCTGCGCCAATTACAGCAGCTCCCCAGACGATTCCGAAAAGCACCCAACCCAGCTTACCTTGCACGATATGTAATAGGATAGGTGTATAAGTTCCAGCAATAAACACATAAATAAAGGAATGGTCCAGCGACTCGAACACCCGCTTCGCTTTTCCCTCTGGTGTGCTGTGCACGAGTGTAGACGCCGCATAGAGGAGCAGCATGGCTGACCCATAAATGGTAAAGCTCACGACATGAACGGCCGTTCCTTTTGTTGCAGCGAATACTATCAGCACTACAAGCGCCGCAATACTCAAAACTGCCCCAATTCCATGTGTAACTGCGTTTGCAACTTCTTCCCTTTTGGAATACGTATGTGTATTAGCCATCGGCTGCTCACCTCCTAAGATGAAAGCAAGCGGTCATACGATAAAGATGTTGACGTCGCTTACTTCCCTTAGTGTATAGGATCACAACCACCCTTTCAACCAACCGCGCATCCGATCAACCGTTTTATCCAAATTGCAGATGGCCTCTTGATCAGCAAAGTCCTGTGTATGGCGAAAATAGTCCGCATGCCCTCCTACCGTAGGTATGCCCTCCACATAGCCGGGAGCATATTTCATCCGGTTCCACTTAGGTACTGCATATCTCGATTTGCTCCAGCCGCCCCATGTGCCAATACGGCTAATCGGATCATTGAGCTTTCCCAAGCTGTCAATCGAATGAAAATAGCTGACACGCTCCTGCAGCTTTGGCTCGATAGGCGTTCTTGGCGAGCCTACCTGAACGATGCGGAAATCTTCAACTTGATTTTGCTCATACAGCATCTTAGCCGCTTGATAAGCAGCTGCTCCACCGCCACTGTGTCCAATGAGAAGAAGCCGCTCACCCGTGAGTGTCTCTTTGATTTTAGCAAGCGCCTGCTGTCCGCCAATACGTCCAGCCGTCAGACGGTTGGACAGGTCGCTTCTCACCTCTAGAACCTGCCTCACCAGACTGCGGCTCGCATCCCCATACGGAAAAACAACATGGACAACAGGATCGATTCCTTCCGATTGAAACATTTTTTCGAGCTTTATTTTGCATTCGGTAAAGATACTGTTGGATGTTGCCACACCGGCAAGCAAATAAATATTCATTCCTGATGGTTTGGTCGCCGTCATAACGAATCCCTCCGCAACTAATCATTGACGTATATTCATTATGTGGGATTGCTATAGAATTCATTCTTGTATATTATATCCAAGGTGAAACGGCTGTCGCTGTTCTTATGGCGCCAGCGCGTTTCATTCCGGAGAAATATAGAGAAAGCATGGCGAAATGACATACTTTCCTATATTTCAACAAAGAAAAACGCCTAGCTGTTGCCAGCCGGCGCTCTTCCTCGTTTCTATTGCTGCATCTTATCGTACGAGTCCGGCATCTATACACCCATTTTTTTACGTTGGTTGTTGACCTTCTTCGTATTTTGGCTCTTCAGCGCCTGCGTCCCTGTGGATAGATGCGTTTGGCCAGGAGCTCCTCCTGCTTTGTTTTGCTTCTTCTGAGCGAGCAACTGCTTCGCTTTCTCTGCTTGAGTCAGCTGCTTTGGCTGCTCGGCAGATTCGTTTTGATCGATTGTAGACATAGGTTCACCTCGCTTCATGCACTACATAGTCTTATTCTACTACACTTATATATCTGGTAAAAGAGGCTTTACTTAATGTTGTGCTTCTCGCTATGCGCCAAGAAGCCATTTCCAGCTGTGGCAGTATTGGTTCTGTAGTAACTATGACCGCTTTCTTTGCACATTTTCTAATGCTCTCGAGCATAACAAGCTGCTCTTCCTCCGGCAATACGGAGCATAAATTATAAGGCATATCCACAATCGCCGTATCGTATTGCTTCTCCATTAGCCTCATATCGCCAAGCCTAACCCGATCCGGATAGCCAAAATGGGCCAGATTAATACGTGCGCCCTTCACCGCAAGCGGATTGAGATCGATCCCCTCGATATCAATGCCCATCGACATCGCTTCAATAAGAACGGTGCCCATTCCGCAGCATGGATCGATCAGCTGCTGCTGCGTATTTCTCCCAGCTGCAATATTAACGATCGCACGTGCCGCTCTGGTCGGGAGCGCAGTCGAATAATTTTGCGGCTTGCTTTGATGCTTTAGCCAGATGGCGCCGTTCTCCTCCACTTGCCCAAAATACCAGCGGCCCGCAAGCTTCGTTAAACCAAACAACTGCTCAGCACGCCGCATATCTGCTTTCCCGTTCATCACTGCGCCGGCAGCACGCTCTAGCTGCCTCTGCTCCTCATACGGAATAGGCTCGTCGCCAGTAGTGAACAGCACCTTGAATGTTTTGCCGTTCAGTTCAATCAACGACAGCTGCAAAAGCAGCTCCTCGAGACTGTCAGCTTGATACCTTGCCGCAATACGACGCTTCACAAACGGGCTTCGATCAACAGAGACCTCATAGGAACTCCTTACTGCTCCCCCATTTATCTTATGATCAAACAGCATTTGTAATTCAAGCTCGCACAAGGCCGCTTCATCCTCATGGCACGCATACGTATAAATAAACATGATTGACCTCGCGATCCAAAATAAATTATTCAGACTGCGGCATTGCTGCCGTCTGCTCAGTGTGAAGCTTAACCTTCGATAGCCCAAACTGCTCTGCCTCAGCATTCAGCTCGGCAATCTGCTTCTCTAAAGCTTTGACTGTCCGTTTAAATCGGATTTGACGAAACATGCCAAACATCGCAACAGTCACGCCTCCAAGCAGCGTCGATCCCAAAATTACGAGAATTAGCGGAAGCGTAGTCTTCGTAAATAAGAAGTTTACGTGTACCGGCTCAACATTGATCACGGCAAATATCGCAATGAGAAGCGCGAACACTAAGGCAGATATAAGAATTCCCTGTCCCTTCACGCCGATCCCCTCCCTTTTGCAAAATCATACCACAAACCTTATTCCCCATACATCCATATTTGCTTCTCGGTGTGGACCGTTTTTCCCGACTCAATCGCTTGCCCCATCAATAGAGCCAAATAATGATCCTGCGAGGCATCCGCTAAACTATAAAAGGATGAGCCCTTGCCAGCAGCATAGTCTCCCATTTTCAATAGACAGGCAGCTATTGCAATTTCATCATCGCTTAGTCTTGCAGGAGCGACTGGGTTTTGGTACAGCCATTCTCCGCCGGCGATCACGCCGCGATGATGATAGCCCTCCAGATTGCCGTGATGACCAGTATCTACCCTTCTAAGCTCCGTATGAATAGGTGTCTCGAAATCCTTTAAATAGCTCACCTCACAGTCTACAAGCTCGCCAGTGCTGCCTCTAACGAGCATTCTGCTGCGTCTTATCCATGAGAAATATTGGTCTCCCGTAAAATCATAAACTGCCAGCTTGTCGCCAAAACGAAATGTAGCTATGTTCTGAACCGATTGAACCATTCTCTCAACTTGTGGATCGCCTTGTCTGCTTGGGCCTTGCATAATTATGGATTCAAATTGCTGGCCGGTAATAACTGCCGACTCGAACCGTACACCTAGCAGCTGTCTAATCAAACTTATCCCGTGATAATCATGGGCAACAGAAACCTGTACATGTGTTACCTCGCCCAGCTTCCCGGAGCGTACCATCTGAATCCGAGCTGCGTGCATAGGCTGATACAAATACTGCTCTGCCACCTGTACCTTAGCGTCCTTCGGCAATGAGCTGTAAAGCGCGGTAAGCATGGCTAAATCAGCTGCCGGCGGCGTTTCTGCCAGAACAGGTATTTGCCGCTCGGCTAATTGACGGATGATCTCCGGTGCTATCGTTCTCGGAACGGATACTACTGCAAAGCTGAATTTGTCAGACTCCGCCGCAAATTGCTGCATCGTTCGGACAGTTGGTATCCCCCATTTTTCTTCAATAGCTCGTCCCTTTTCTTCATCTCGTACGAGCATGGTATGAATATGAAACCGCTCAGGCAGCGCCCGAGCAATCCGTATATAAAATTCTGCACGCCAGCCTCCACCAACAATTCCAAAGCTTATCATTGACATTGTAATACTGCCCCCTGCAAATTAATCTAATCTGTATTTTCCAATAAAAAAGAAAAAGATCTCCACATGAGAGATCTTCTTTATGCAGTTTGGAAAGTTCCTGTAGCTTTTATTTCCTCTTGGCAGCCTGTGTATGCTTGCAGCTTGCCGTGATATATTAATTCAAGCAGATTCGTGTTCTCCAGATCCGCAGGTGTAACGAAGAACGATGGCTTATTAACCAAGTTAACACCGCTTTCTTCAAAGACCGATGCGACAAACTGTGAGCAGAAATACGCGTATTCTCTCTTCATCTCAATATTAAGCATAATCCCTAGCATGCCAAGCAGGTTATATTTGTATTGGTCTTGGTTCTTTTCCATATACTGAATTTGATTTCTCATATGAATATAAGCGCAATGACTAATTGTACATCTGTATAGTGCACAGGTTGAATTCTCAAAAAACTCGCCTCGCACATCTTCCTTCACAAAGCCTGCAAAAAAAGGATTGCTCGGATTTTTCCTGCCAAAGCTGTATACCTCATTCAAATCACTATCAAATGCAATAGAAGCATGATTTAGCATATTTTTCGTATACCATCTAATCGTCTTTGAAAACAATGTCCCCGTATTCGTTAAGAGCACATAAATTTCCACATCTCTATTCATGCAATACTACCTCCACATTAAAGAACTTTCATCTAGGTATTAACTTTAATGCAGGAGAACTAAATTCTAAACCTGCTCAGGTAATAGGTTGATCCTCGACCTTAGTCCAGTTTTGCGAGTGTAGCCTGACAAAGGGTGGTCTATGAAACTTTCCTATTTCCATAACCTTTCTTCATTTTACTGGATTTTCATGTTTTACTCAATAAGTAGTTCGATCTTTCTCACTCTTGTTTCAAAAAATGTTAACATTTACTTATTTTGAAAATGATATAGTAGAAAAGGCACTTACTATTTAGTTTCTATTATATGCAGCATTTCGTAGTATAGTATAGCCTTTGTAATCATTTTAACATTAACGGAGGGCGTTGCAATGAACTGGTACACCCGTTATATCACACAACTGGAGCAAATATATAAGGAAGCCGAAGATCGGATTTCCCTTTTTCCCGAGCCGCTTAATCATATCGGACTTGCTTATGCAGACAAGTTCAATCCCGTGAAGCATGAGAGCCGCAAAGATTATATTTGCAGCCTTCTTCCCTTTTGGATCAAAGAAGCGAGCGGTATTAGCGATTCTGAGTGCAAAAGCCTTGCTAAAGCTAATGTATATGGAATGCTTTATTTTTTTATTCAGGATGATTTGATGGACAATATCCCTACAGCCAAATGGAAAGAGCAGCTAGCGCTTGGAAATCTGCTCCTGCTTGAGATGTTCGGTGTATTTCGCCAATTATTTCCGTCAGATTCGCCATTTTGGAGCTACTACGACCATTATGTGACCGTATGGTCAGATAGCGTAATAAATGAAGCTGGGCAAAACTTTTTCATGACCTCGCCCATACGAACCGCGGGTAAAGCAGGACCTGTCAAAATTGCCAGCACCGGCGCGCTTCTGTTAACAGGACGCCAGAAACAAGTTGAAAAACTCGAGCAAGCCATCGACATTGTGTTAATGACACTTCAAATGTCCGACGACTACGCAGACTGGAAGGAGGATCTCGCAGAAGGCAGCTATAATGGCTTACTTGCAATGATTGCTGCTGAGCAGAACTTAGAAAGAAAACTGACGGAAAAAGACGCTGAAAATGCCATTTACATTAGGGGTTGCATGAAGCGCTTCGCTCAGCTTGCGGCCGTTCATCACGAGAAGCTAGTCGCTTTGGATACTAACGCTATTGAGCTAGTAGACTTTCATACCTATCTAGTAAACCATTTGAACCAACAGGCTGAGACGATAGATACAAATAAGAGACTTATGCTTTCTGGCGGTTTTAACTATTTATTGGTTAGTTTGGAAAAAGAATAGATAGGACTAAAAAGACTTTTGGAACTATGGGCAGCAGTCACGAATAGACATATTATCCCCTATTATTGTTATGTCAAGCTGCATGAAAACTATTAAACACACCTTTTATGTCGAAAATTTGAATTAATTGTAGATATTCCCGAAACTACATGATATACTTATTTGGTAATCTTATACATAATTTGAAAGGGTGATCATTTTGTCGACAAAGCAAGTAACTCAGGAGAACGTTATTCAAAAAGCATGGGAAGATTCCGAATTTAAGGCTCAGCTTCTCGCAAATCCGAAAGCTGCATTAAAAGAAGCTTTTGGCATTGATGTACCTCAAGGAATTGAAATAAATATTGTGGAAGAAACTTCTACAAACCTTTATTTTGTACTTCCGCAAAATCCTACGGTTGCTAAAAAAGAAGATGTTGAAGGCGCAGCTTGGCAATAACATAACAAAAAAAAGCGTGAGTCTGCTCGAATATGAGCAGCTCTCGCTATTTTTTTGCCGAAGGTATCTGGATAACAACCTCTGTCCCTACTCCCTTCGTACTAAAAAATTCAACCTTCCCTTGCATCACTTCAATGATGCGGAAGGTCACCATCAAGCCTAAGCCTGTTCCCTTCGTTTTTTTCGAATAGTAGGGCTCACCTAATCTTTTTAAGTCTTTTTCATCTATTCCCTCGCCATTGTCTTTTATATTAATGATTACATTTTTGGAGTCATCCATAAACGTATAGATTTGTATGACTCCCCCTGTATCTAATGCTTCGATACTGTTTTTAATAATATTAATTAGCGCTTGCTTTAGTTTGGAAGAATTACCGCGAACATAAAGATTTGGAGATAAATCAACTTTAATAATCCCGCCCTGCATATTCGCTAATGGAATTAAAATCCCCTCAATCTTCTGAAGCTCCTCTGACACATCCAAAAGGACGGTATGATCAATCTGAGGCTTGGCAAATGTCAAAAAATCAGTAATGATGTCTGAAGCTCTGTCCAGCTCCTCTATCGCCAGCAGCATAAAGCTTTTTTCTTTGTCATTCACGGAGGTTCCCCGAAGCAGTTGCAAAAATCCCCTTGTCACCTGCAGCGGATTTCGCACCTCATGAGCAACCGACGCAGCCAGCTGGCTAATAATTTCCATTTTCTCCGATCGCTGCAGCTCGTTATTAAACACCTCAAGCTGCTTCGAATAGCTGATTAGCTGCTCGTAGTTTTGTACTATCCTTCTTGCCAAAATAATAACTAGCGAGGCAATAAAGCTAAAAATGCCAAATTTCCACAAAAACAAATCATAATTCATACCCTGAATAAAATACCACATCACTTCTAAAACTCCGATGATCGCAAAAATGCCATACCCTGTCGTTATAATTTGTGCATCTCTATTTCGCTGTAAACAAAATCGGATCAAACAAAATAATATTAAAAAATTACCAAAAACGATTGAGAAGGCAAAAGATATCGTTGTGACTGCGATATACGATTCAGCGATTTTACTAGAGAAAAATGAAGATAATAGAAATAAAACAGTCAGTATCGAAAGAACGACTTGGAACTTTCTAAAGCGGGTTATGAGTCCCAGCGGTCCTCTGCCGAAAATTCTCTCAAAAAAGAAAAATAGAGACGGAACCACTAAAGCTGAACCTATATCAAACATATAATAAATAGCGAACCCATAATCGTTATATACCCTATGCAAATAGGGAGATAACGCAAGTATCATTACTCCTATTGAAAAAATAACAAAGGAAAGTGAATTTAATCCTGCAAGGTAAGATTTATTCATGAAGATAAAACATAAAAACATGGCAAAGGATGAAAATATAAACGCTCCTCCAATAACGACGTCAAGTATCTCCTTTTTCATAAAGGACTTATTGAGCATCTGCTCTTCGCCAAGCATAATTGGTTTATTTAAACCTAACCAATCAGAGTTGGTCTTAAGAAGAATATAAACCATCTGATTAGCTTCACTTTCCGTCACAGACAGTAAAATTTCATTTTTGTTATACGGATAGTTTCTCTCCGACTTATACACGAGATCTTTATTAATAAAAATAGAAACATCTTTAGCGGTAAGTTTGGTGATGTATAACGATGGCCTAGCAAAATCATTGGCAGGAAGTTTAAACCTGAGCCACGCCGAGTGAATGTTAGCAGGTTTTAGAGGTAAATCATCCTCGGAGGAAAAAGATTGCCATCCGCTTGCTTCATTGGTAGGAGCAGCATTTTGGGCAGCACGGTACGGATCCTCTTCCCAGATCATTTCCCACTCTGTAATGTTCGTGGTCGCTGAATCTGATAACGCAAAAGAATCCTCGACTGGAAGGCTAGTGACTATGAATAACAAAAAAATAAACAGTATTACGAATTTATACCAAAACTTCATCATGCACCTCAGAGTGTAAAAAAATACAAATCTTTCTTTCGTACTCTATTTCGACAATCTTCGATAAAGCTCCTTCTCAAAATTCTAATTTTCCAAAAAAAAATTAATATGAATATTTTTACATCAAATATTATGAAAACTGCCCCTAAGATCACAATAATCTTTAGGGGCAGCCTACTATTATAAAAGCTTCTTCATCCATTCGAGCAATCCGCTAATTACTTGCTTCTGCTGCTCTTCTAGTGTAATGGTGGCAGCATTATCGCCCTTCTGTGAACCGTAGGAGCCAAATTGAGCATGGTTTCCGCCTTCTATCGTAATATATTCCGTTTGATTAGGCATATAACGTTTCCCTTTTCCCCATTCCTCTCTATTCAGCACACCATCTTTGGTTGCCGTCATTTGCAATACAGGGAATTGAACATCAGCTAAGCTGCCAGCCTCTTCTGCATAAGCCGCCAGAAAGAAGACACCATCGATTTGATCCAAATGCTCAGCTGCATAGCGGGAAGCAAATACGCCTCCAAGGGAATGGCCGCCAATAACATAGCTTTCTTCAGGATGCTCCGATATAAACGCATCGGCTTTGTTCTGTCCCATAAAAGCAAGATTAAACGGCATAGTTGCAATATATACCCGGTGGCCAGCCTCTGCCAATTCACGAGCGAACGGCGCGTAGCTCTTCGGATCTACCAGTCCACCTGGATAAAAAATAACGTTTGGCTGCAGCACTGCCGCATCGCTAGATGCAGGCTCAAAGCGGTAGCCGGCCTGACCAACGCTTACTGTAACGGTCTCATCACTCGTCATCGCCGTCTTCGCTTCAGAAGACGGTTTATAAAGTATTGTCTGATATACAATGGCTAATATTAAGATCAACACAAGCAATACTCCCAATGACCATATCCAGACTTTTTTAGCTCGGCCTTGCTTTGGTTGCTGCAAAGCCTTTGCACGCTCACTCATTTCATGCACTCCTTTTTCTATCCTGCTCCTTAACGCAGCACTATCCTCTTTCCTGCTGGTTCCAATCGTTGCACCTATTATATTTATTGTATCGTCTCTCATTGCTTCTAGCAAATTCATGCAGCAAGCTCATTTCCCCTAATGACAACGGCCCATTGCTCAACTACAATGATATAAGGTGAAGCACACCGCATGTACTCCAGAATCTGGAGTGGAGCGGTGTGCTTTTTAGTTTTTAGGATGGGAGATGGATGAGACAATGGTAAATCAACAGCCGTCAGATTTGGTGAAGGACAACACAACAAATCGAGCCCTATTAGTTGAGCAAGCTTATAAGAATTGGATTATAACGCATATCGAGCTTCGAGAGGCAGACAGTGAGCGGAGACGAAGGCTAGTAGACAGAGACGACCATGGCGAGCAGCTATTTGCAACTCTTATTTGGTGGCCTATACTCGGGAGCTTTGAACATTTGCATCCGGAGTATGAAGTCAATGATTATCGCGATGGCAGTCGCTTTCTCGATTTCACCTATATTCGCTCACCTCACCAAATCTCCATTGAAATTGACGGTTACGGACCGCATCAAAAGCATGCTTCGAGGCGTAAATTTTCAGATGATCGCTTTCGTCAAAACCAGCTCATTCTGGATGATTGGATCGTTGTTCGCTTTTCTTATGACGACATACGAGAGAGGCCAAGACAATGCCAACAGTTTATTCAGCAGCTGCTTGGTAAATTGTACGGCATCGGAAGAGTAGACGCACTTGAATTACAATTATCTGCAACTGCGCGTGAGTTGCTGCGATGGGCGAAACGTCTCGAGCGAGAAGCCACCTTCGGTCCGAAGGATGTGGAGAAACAGCTTCGCATTAGCCACTGTACTGCCCTTAAATACTTACAATTGCTGCTCCAACATAAACTAATCGAACAAGCCTCAGGAAAACAACGCATTCGCAGCTATCGCCTAACAGCATTAGCCGCTCGCACAGTTCTTTAAACTAATGTTAGGTCGACCTGGGTTTTGGCGGAGCTTGTGGCGCATTAGATCTAGTTTCTAGATCTATTTCTGCGGATTTGAGCTGTTCCGAGGTTTTAGATCTAGTTTTTAGATCTATTATGCGGAAAAGTGTGCTGCTGCCGGATTTTGGCAGAGTTTGCCGCGCATTTGATCTAGTTTCTAGATCTATTTCTGCGGATTTGAGCTATTCTGAGGTTTTAGATCTAGTTTTTAGATCTATTATGCGGAATAGTGTGCTGCTGACGGATTTTGGCAGAGTTTGCCGCGCATTTGATCTAGTTTCTAGATCTATTTCTGCGGATATGAGCTATTCTCAGGTTTTAGATCTAGTTTTTAGATCTATTATGCGGAATAGTGTGCTGCTGGCGTGACATGGCAGAATCCCGCGGTTAGTCGATGCCCCAAAGCCTAAAAGCCTAAGAAACATGAAGATTTCATAGTCATATACAAAGTTACCCAACACACTCTCGTAATTTGGTATAATATGATAAATAATGTCTTTATAAAAGGATGATGACCATGTCCGATCATAACGACCACGATGAGCTTGCTAATCGCCGTCGCAATAAGCTAAAGCTGCTTCATTTTGATGCGAACGGTAAGGATTTAGTAGAGTCAGAGAAGCCGAATGAGACGTTCGCTGATGTTGGCGGTCTTGAGGATGTTAAGAAAAAAATTCGCATGAACTTTATTTTGCCGCTGAAGCAGCCTGAGCTTTTTGCCGCTTATGGCAAGGAAGCAGGCGGAAGCTTGCTGCTATATGGACCTCCAGGCTGCGGCAAAACCTTCCTAGCCAGAGCAGTAGCTGGTGAAATTGATGCCAATTTCATGCATATTGAGCTGCAGGCTATTCTAGGTATGTATGTGGGGCAAAGCGAAAATAATTTGCATGATATTTTTGAGAAAGCACGTGAGAATAAGCCATGCGTCATCTTCATCGACGAGCTCGATGCAATGGGCGGCAGCCGCAATCAAATGCGTCAGCACCACGATCGCATTCTCGTCAATCAGCTTCTCATGGAGCTTGACGGACTTCGTACGTTTAATGATCAAGTGTTTGTCATCGGCGCAACGAATACACCTTGGTATCTTGACTCAGCGCTTCGCAGACCTGGTCGATTTAACCATATGATCTTTGTACCACCGCCAGAAGAAGTCGAGCGATCAACGATCTTACAGTTGAAGCTGGCTGACAAACCGCTTGCTTCACTTGATTTAAGCAAAATCTCGAAGGAGACAAAGTATTTCTCCGGCGCAGATCTCGAGCAGATTGTGAAGGACGCTGTCGAAAGCGCATTGGAGAGAACGCTAGAAATTGGAGAGATCCAACCAATTACACAGGATGATCTGAAGAAGGCGTCCAAGCAGCGTAAAGCGACAACGCTTGATTGGTTTGCCACTGCCAAAAACTATGCAACGTTCAGCGATGTGAACCAAGACTATCAAATCGTTCTAGATTATATGAAGCAAAGCGGTTTAAAATAATCCATTCATAGCGAGGTAGCCTTATCCATGATAGAAGACGCCAGCAGTCAGCGATATGAGAGAATTCAACAGCTCGTGCAGTGGAAAAAATACCAGGATGCCACAAACGAAGCTATGGCGCTTATTCGGGATACACCGGAGGACGCTTATGCTTATGCGCTACTCGGCCACGTTTGCCTTCATATGGAGCAGCTAGATCAAGCCCTTCATTGGTCAGAAGAATCACTTCAGCGTAATCCAGAAAATGAGTTAGCCTGGTTAGTGCGCGTCAACGCTTACTATACAAAACAAAACTTTAAGGCTGCTGCTGAAGCAATTGCGGAAGCGCAGCGAATTGATCCTTACGAGCCGCATTATTTTTTCTTGCTCGCCAATATAAACAATAAGGTGAGAAAATATGCGGAAGCAAGAGATTTATTGCTTAAAGCACTTGAGATTTCTCCTGAAAATGCGCTGTATATCGCTAACCTGAGCTACAACGAAGCTTTGCTTCTCAATTTTTCTGAATCAAAGCTGCTCGCAAGCAAAGCTTTACGACTGGATGTAGAGTCAGACATGGTCTATATGTATCTGGGCTGGTCCGCCGAGAGGCGAAATGACTATGAGGATTATTTGCTCATGCTGAAGAATGCGATCAGACTTGACCCGGATGACAAACAAATTCGCCAGCAGTTTCTTGAAGCTCTACAAAAAAATTATAAATGGTATCGAATTATGCTCATGCCGGGAAATCTCTTGAAAAGAATGAAAACATGGCAGATTATTGTTTCCTGGATTGTATTATGGATCTTGTTCCGACCATTCATTATCCTATTCATCGTTCTTTATATCCTCACGCATTGGACAACAAAGTTACTGGTGCATGTGAAAGTATTTGGCTGGAGACGTCGGGGGTGACCCTGAGAGACTCATTGTAATCTGAGAGTTCCATTGCTAACTGCAGCGTACTTGCTCCATCACCGTGCCATGCACTCCCCCTATAACAAGAACAAAATCACCTACGGTGAATTTACGTACTAGCCGACGGTTACTTCTCCGCCGGCTCTTTCTTCCTCACCAAGTCTCCGTTACACTCCGGGCATACGAACACAGGACTCTCCTCAGGTCCTAATTCATAAGAACACTCTCCTACGATGAAATCAGGCACAGGATCTAAACATCCGCAATCTACGCAAACATAATCGATAAAGACTTCTTCCTCCTCATCATCAAAGGAAAATAGTTCAACAGCTTCTTCCTTTTCGCTATCCTGTTTCTTGCCTTTCCTTTCGTTCATTAGCCCGAACCCCCCATTTCTTCTTATACGCTCGTTCACTTTCCTCATCATAATAATAAATTCGCCCATAGTCTGCATGCCAAATAACCACAAGCAACATGGTTTGTTTGCAGCAGGGACAGGCGATCGGATCCCGTTCATAAGTCTCCAACATCCGCTGACGGTACGTCTTTCTTCTCTTTTCCTTCGGCGGGAACGTCATTTCAATCTGTTTATGGACCATGTACCGCCATAAGTTAACGATCTTTTGCGACTCCTTATTCTTACTTCTGCTGTACAGGCCATACCTGCCTACCATTCGAAAATGCTTCGGCGGGATATGTTGCACCAGGGCATAAATGAATTTCATGACAGGGGCTACGACATCGATCCTCTTTCCTGTCTGATGATCTTCGTACCAGTAATGTACCGTATGGTAGTCATACTTTATAATGCGATACTCTGCGATTGCCGGACGAGCCAGATAACGTCCAATATACTTGGCCGCTCCACGGGCATCCTTCATTCGTTGTTCTGCGTTGACATAAAATCCATGCTTGTACCGACTGTACAGTTGGTTTACCAACGTTTTTACCTTCGCATCGCCAGGATGCCACTTCAACATTAAATCCATAAGTAGCTTCTGCCATGACTTTCTCAAGTAGGTAAAAGAAATATACTCCACACTCTTCCACTGCTTATGGCAATCTAACGCACCTTCCGTAACCAGGGCATGAATATGCGGATTAAACTTTAGATCCCTTCCAAACGTATGAATGACCGTAATGACGCCCACGTCATACTGTTTGCTCTTATTTTTACGCCGATAGTAATATTGGATGACCTTCGCCACTTCTTTACTAAGCTCGTTCAAACGACTCCGATCCTCAAAGAAGTATTTCCTCAACTCTTTTGGTACCGTAAACACGGTATGACGATGGGGGACATTCAGGATTCGCTCCTGTTGCTTTTCTGCCCAGTCATCGGTGTATTTCTTTCCGCATCCATGACAAAACCGACTCTTACAAGTAAAACAGATAATGACCGGTTCCGGTTTTCCCTCCGTACAACCCATACATTCATATCTCGCGTAACCCATATCCTTCGTGCCGCATCGCGTTGCCTTGTTTACGGCTTCCGGTATCGCTTTCTGCAGTTCTTCCGGGAATAGATTCGCATGAAGTTCCCAAAACCCATGAAAATGATCCTTCAAGATCTGTTTCACGATCCCTCGTTTCTTCCATGTTTCTCGCTTCTCCATAACGATCCCCCCCTATTTATTTTTTCGACTCGATTATCCACATTTTTTAGCATCGCATAATTTCCTAAACAACAAAAAAAGAAGTCTCGCATGATCTTTCTCAGATCGAGCGAGACTTCTTTAAACTTAACATTTCCCTTTATTGCAGCGCGTCATTCAAACGAGTAATCGTCATATATGCCTGTTGACGCGTATAATTTCCTTTTGGACTAAAGTTGTTATTTCCAGTTCCATTCATAATATCGTACATGAATACAAAGTCTACGCTTGTCTTAGCCCAGCTGGCAATGCTGCTTTTATCAGCAAAAGCAGAAGCATCTGTCAGCACATCATAACCAAGCACCTCTGCTGTGTTCGTAAGCATAACAGCCGCTTCCTGCCTTGTTATGCTGCCGCTGGGATCAAATTTGCCGTTGCCCTTACCGTTTACGATACCCATCAGATTTGCCGCAATAACTTCCTTTATAGTCGTATCTGTAAAAGGGTTATCGCTAAGGCTAAGCTCATTCTCCGCTAAAATAGCATCAATCGTTTGACCGGTTTGCACTTCCAATAACTTAATAATAATTTTCGCAAAATCAGCGCGGGTTATTTTTTGCTTGTAGCCGCTTTGCAATTCCGCAGGTATAAGTCCTGCTGCCATCGCTATCTCTACTTCAGTTTTAGCCCAAACATCTGGTTGATCGCTTTTTCCTATCCACTTGTCAATCTTGAAGAAAAGGCTGGACACAGCCTCTGTTTTCTCATCAAATATGAAAAACTCATAATAAGAAACACCTTGATTAAATGTTACTGTGGCAGTTGTATTTGCAGGCAAACCTTCCTCCGACGTTTCCTTGCCATTAATCGTCATTGGTAGCGCTTCTGCTACTAAAACACCTTTTTCCCAGCTGTATCCGATGACCGTAGCACTGAGATCAACCTTTGCTGTGACGGTTAAAACTGCATTTTCCGGAACGAGTACTGAAGAAATTTCCAAATCCTCATAAATTTCACCTGTATCCTCAATGGTTACCGTTTCTTTCACTTCACCGGTTGTCTTAGAGATGGTATACGTGTAGTTCTCCTGCGGTATTTCAGCCGCTGAAGCAGGCAGTACGAAAGACAACATCATTATACTTGCCAGCATCATCATAAAAAAAGCCTTTTTACTTCTAATCACAAGCTTTCCTCCTATTATTTCCTAATATGTACCTGATACTAATTCAACAAATCGTACAAAATCCCTTTATTATTCCGATCAAATTCCATTTCAACACGCCTATACTTTTCTATATAAAAAAAAGGACAGCTTCGGCATTTGTATGCCTAAGTGTCCTTTATCTGTATATCCCTCACCAACCAGCTATTTTGCTTGACTTCGCTAAGCAATTGCTCTGCCATAAGTCCATGACTGATCACATTAGGATGTCCCGTTTCACTCATACCGTCCCGCTCTGCATTCACCTGCTCGAATAAGAAGTAATGAAGTGCTGCGAATCAATCGTATAATTGTCTTCACCATAATTGACAGGTCAAGCCACTGCCTTGAAAGCGAACCGTAATAGAGCTCCCTGCCCAGCTCAAAACAGGACCCTTCGCCTCTCTCCAATCCATCCGTCCGATGTACCTTGCACGCTTAGCCATGTCGAACACGGTTGAAGCTGTTCCATCCAGTCTCAGTCAGCTATTGATAGCGCTGGATCAAGTCCCGCTTTAGCTCCCAGACGGCTTCACTTAGGTTGACACGGTAGGCCTCTGCATTCAGCTTTCGCAAGTATTGCGGCCAGAAAAGCTCAAACTGCCCTCGATGATAGCTGCGGATTTGCTCCAAGCTTGGCAGCTTGTACACCAGCTCTCCTTGGGTGAATATAGGCTTTAACAGCGGTATCGCTTCATAGCGTTCGATATACTTGTGAATGTAGGGATGAACGGGGTCAAATAGTTTAATCCGTTCTCCTAGCTCTATATGCTGTTCGTTTTTAAGTGCAATATAATCCGCCTCAGCTTTTCCGGTATCCGTATTAATAATACGATACAGTGACTTAAAGCCTGGTGTGGATACTTTCTCTGGATTTGCCGAAATTTTAATAACTGGCTCATAGCTTCCATCCTTCTCCCTGGCAACAAGCTTGTACACCCCGCCAAGAGATGGCTGATCTGCAGCGGTAATCAGCTTTGTGCCAACACCCCATACATCAATCTTCGCCCCCTGCGACTTAAGATTATCGATGATGCCTTCATCCAAGTCATTGGAAGCAACGATTTGTACATACTCAAGCCCTGCTTCATCCAGCATTTTCCGCGCTTCTTGCGAGAGATAAGCAAGATCGCCGCTATCGAGTCGGATAGCATTCATCCGTTTCCCCTTTTTCTCCAATAAATGACCAATCTTAATCGCGTTTGGAACCCCGCTTTTGAGCGTATTATATGTATCTACTAGCAATGTTACATGATCTGGCATGGAATCCGCATAAGCATGGAAGGCTTCTTCCTCCGTATTATGTCCCTGCACCCAGGAGTGAGCATGCGTCCCTTTCGCTGGAATGCCAAAGAGCATACCCGCCCGCATATTTGAAGTAGCATCAAAGCCTGCAAGATAAGTCGCTCTCGCTCCCCAAATTGCCGCATCCGCTTCTTGTGCTCGCCTCGTACCAAACTCCAGCAGGATGTCATTCTGCGCAACCAACTTAATACGTGCGGCCTTGGTCGCGATAAGTGTCTGATAATTCATCATATTAAGAATTGCGGTTTCTACAAGCTGCGCTTCGAAAATACGTGCTTCCACACAAATCAGCGGCTCGTTTGCAAAGACGAGCGTGCCTTCCTCTACCGAATAGATATTGCCCGTAAATCGAAGCTCACGCAGCGTATCCAAAAATCCCTCGGCATAATTTTCCTCCTGTGTCCGCAAATAAGCAATTTCTGCTTCGCCAAAATGAATGGAGCGGATATACTGCACAATTCTCTCCAATCCCGCAAAGACGGCAAAGCCGTTTCCAAAGGGAAGCTTGCGGAAAGAGACCTCGAATACCGCCTTCTCATTCATGCTCCCTTGCAGCCAATGCGCATACATCATATTAATTTGGTACTTATCCGTATGCAGTGTCAAATTGTTATCGCTCATGCCATTAACTCCCTTCCTTATTACTATTTCCTGAAGCTGGATTAATCACTCAAAGAAGCGTAAACGGCTTCTGGTTTATGAAACAAAAATACGCCTTAGAGATCGCTCGAGACTCTCACTGGCGTACGTTTCTATGCTTTCATTTGAACCAGCCTTTTTCTTTAAAGCGCGTAATCGCTTCGATTCGATTACTGACGTCAAGCTTGTCGAGAATGACCGATATATAGTTCCGAACGGTTCCGGTCGTAATGAAGAGCTCACTCGCAATCTCCTTCGTATTCTTACCGTCCGCTACAAGAACAAGCACTTCCTTCTCACGCTCGGTCAATGGGTTTTCTTGGCCGTAAGCTTCGTCCACGAGCTCCGAGGCAAAAATACGCCGACCAGCCATCACGCTCCGAATCGAGTCAGCGAGCTCTTCACTTGGGCTGTCCTTCAGCAAATATCCGCTCACACCGGCTTTAAGCGCACGTTCGAAGTAGCCTGATCTTGCGAATGTCGTTAAAATCATTACCTTACAGCCTTGGCCTTTGAGCTCTTCGGCAGCATCGAGTCCCGTCTTCGCTGGCATTTCAATATCCATGATACAGATGTCAGGCTTATGCTGATGAACAAGACTTATGGCGTCTTCTCCATTACTCGCTCTTCCGACGACCTTCATGTCCTCTTCCAAATCAAGCAATGAAGCGAGGGCGCCCAGAAGCATGCGCTGATCCTCTGCAATAACAATTCTAATCATAACCCTCAATCCCTCCGTTTACTAGTTATGAACCTTGTTTAATTACTTTTGGTACTCTACATATCAGCATTGTTCCGCCTTCGGAAATAATTTCCAAGCTTCCATTCACAAACTCAAGGCGCTCCTTCATCCCCTGAAGACCATGACCGCCGTAATTTCTAGCAGCTTCAGCAATACCTGAACCATTATCCTTTACCTTCAGCAGCAGCTCGGTACGCGTGGACTCGATCGTAACGGTACAAGCGGTCGCTCCGCTGTGCTTAACCACATTCGTTACCGCTTCCTTCAAGCACATGCTTAGCACATTTTCAGTCAATAAATTCGTATTGCCAAGCTTCAGGTCTCCTTCAATGGTACAGTTGATTTCTGCTGCCATCAAAATCTGCTTTATACGAAACATCTCATCCTCTATCCTTGTCCCCCGCATCTGGGTGACCATTTCCCGTACTTCCTTTAACGCCGTTCTTGCCGTCTGGCGAACGTCATTAATTTCAGCCTGGGCCTGCGCTGGATTTTTGAGCATCAGCTTTCCTGCAAGATCACTCTTCAGACCGATAAGAGAAAGCTTCTGTCCAAGCGTATCATGCAGATCACGTGAAATCCGTTGTCTTTCCTCAAGCTTAACGAGCTCCGAAATTCGCTTATTCGCATCCTCCAGCTTTCCTTCAAGCTGTCCCTGCTTAATCCGGCTATACGTATTGAAAGGAAGTAGAATAACGACGATAAGACTGATCAGGATGAACGGAAACTGTGTGAAAAACAAACTATTTTGCGTGACAAAGCCGTAATTGACCGTAACAAAGGTAGTGACAATATGAATGGTGTACAGTGTAAAGAAGCCGGCTCGATTCTGGACATTTCCTATAAAAAAGGCTAAAAATATCGAAAAATAAACATAGCTGAACAACAAAGTCATCGCAATCGATATGACAATCATGACACTGGTCCAAAAATAAACAAGCCATCCCTTGGAGACAAAGGAGAGTCGATAGCAAATAAAAAACAAAATAATCATAATAAAGCCTGAAACGACCTCATAAGGTGAGGATGAGCGAAAAATAAAGTAAAACGGCAAAATATAGAAGACGACCCAAACGTACGGGCTTAGACCTGTATTTTTATGAAAAATCTGATACCACTTATTCATGGTCGTCCCCTTTTTCCCGAAAAGTCCAGCATCGGCTGCGATTATGGTTAGTACCATTTTATCATACACATTTCTTCACGCACTTATTTTCCTTGTAAGTTAAACCAGCAGAAGCCACCCAATAACGGCATGGCTTCATCGTACTTTTTATATTTTAAGATTGTGGTTGTGTAGACTTCAGCTTGTCTGCGGCAGCTTCTAATTTGCGAATCCGTTGTTTGACGCCTTTAAAGCTGACAAATTTCTTATCTGATTCATCCCATAGGCGGAACTGGAGCGATTCCAAGCTCTCGCTAATATTAATCGTTGTTGCTTTATGAAGCGGAGGCGTCGCATTATGCGCCTTCTCCAAATTATAGTTAGGCACCTTAGGGCTTAAATGGTGGACGTGGTGGAAGCCGATATTGCCTGTAATCCATTGCAATACTTTAGGCAGCTTGTAGTAAGAGCTTCCGTCAACTGCAGCCTTTACATAGCTCCACTCGTCTTCACTTTCAAAATAGGAGTCCTCGAATTGATGCTGTACATAGAACAACCAGATACCGAGCAAACCCGATACAAAAAATACAGGACCTTGAATAAGCAAGAACGACTGCCAGCCGATAGCCCATATAAGCAAGGCATACGTGCCTACGATCAGTACATTGGTCAAATAAGTGTTCATACGTTCCTTGCGTCTAGCACCTTTGATATTGAAGCGATATTGAATAAGAAATACGCCAATTGGGCCAAGACCAAACATGACAATCGGATGACGATACATACGATAGGCGATGCGGCGCATCATCGAAGATGCAGCATATTCCTCTACGGTAAGAATCCACAAATCGCCAACGCCCCGTTTATCAAGGTTGCTGCTCGTTGCGTGATGAATAGAGTGCGAGTTTTTCCACTGTCTATAAGGAACAAGTGTAATTACACCTGTAATGGTACCTATAATGTCATTTGCTTTTTTGCTTTTGAAGAAAGACCCGTGGGTGCAGTCATGGAAGATGATGAATGTCCGAATAACGAAACCAGAAGTAAGCAGCACCAAAGGAATAGTTAGCCAGTAAGATATTGAAAGACTTAAGTAAGCGGCGTACCAAAGCAGTACGAGTGGAACCAATGTGTTAATAAGCTGTCTGACGCTCGACTTTAAATCCGTTTTCTCAAAAGGGGCAACTTCTTTCTTAAGATGAGCTAATTTCGGCTCTGTCATAACATTCTTCCTCCTCAATATGACGCGTGGAGAGTATCCTTGACGTCTAAAGCAGTTATTCTATCCTTATTGTAAAGGATGATGTCACGTCATTACAGTCATAAACGTCAATACGAGGACATGACAAATGTCATATACCTTTATGAAAAGCCGCTATGAAACTGTAATTTCTCCCAGTAAAATGAAAAAAAGCTGCCCGAAGAAGCTCTCGCTTCTAACGGGTAGCTCTACATGTCATGCGGCTTGCTAAATGGCCCAGTTCCCTTTGCGGAAGATCGGTACGATCTTGCCATCCTTCGTAATCCCGTCGACATCCATCTCCGCAGAGCCGATCATGAAATCATTATGCGTAATGCTTGCGTTCACGCCGCTGGCTTCAAGCTCCTCGGGAGACATCGTCTTGCCGCCTTCAATATTGAAAGCATAGCCGCTGCCGATCGCAAGGTGGTTCGAAGCATTCTCATCAAACAGCGTGTTATAGAACAAGATGTTCGATTGTGAGATCGGCGACTCATGCGGTACGAGTGCGACCTCGCCAAGATAATGCGAGCCTTCATCGATATCAACAAGCTGCTGCAAAATCTCTTGGCCTTCCTCAGCCTCAACCTTCACGATACGTCCGTTCTCGAAGGTCAGCTTGAAGCGATCAATAATGTTGCCGCCATAGCTAAGCGGCTTCGTGCTGGAAACATAACCGTTCACACCCGTTTTGAGCGGAACTGTAAACACTTCCTCCGTCGGCATATTCGCCATAAATGGAGTGTTGTTGACGTTTGTGCTGCCTGCAGCGACCCATATATGCTTCTCTGGCAATTCGATCGTGAGATCGGTACCGGGAGCAGTGTAGTGCAATTTTTGAAAATGGTTCTTGTTCAGCGTCTCGCCTTTGCTATGTAGATTGGCATTATGCTCAGCCCACGCTTTGACAGGATCTTCCGCATGCAATCTTACAGAATCAAAGATGGCTTTCCACAGCAGCTCGACAGCTTCCTCTTCCCCTGCTTCTGGGAATACCTTTGCAGCCCACGGCTTGCTAGCTGCTGCAACGACAGTCCAGCTTACTTTGTCAGCTTGAATTGCTCTGCGGAATTCCTTGAGTCCTTGGCCTGCAGCCTTCTGAAAGCTCGAAATACGCCCAGAATCAATTCCCTTCAACAAATCTGGGCTGGATGAAACGATGGAGATAAACACTGCGCCCCGTTCTACGAACGAATTGCGCTTGCTCGTCTCCCATTCAGGAAAGCTCGCGAACACCTCATCCGCAGCTTTCTCATATTTTAGTTTAGACAACGTATCATCGGTCCAATCCACGTGCACATTACTCGCGCCTGCCTCATATGCTCTGTTAGCCACAAGTCTAACGAGCGCAGCTTGATCTACAGCACCTGTAATAAATACCTCTTGTCCCTGCTGTACGTTCACGCCAATTTTTACGATTAACTCTGCATACGTATCTAAATGATGTTCAAACTCACTCATTTTTCATTATCTCCTTTCATAAATAACTTTATGTCATTCAATGTTGTGATTTAAATTGTATCGAAAGAACGAGCCCATAGTCAAATGGAGTGATTTATAGCAAAACAAAGACCGCATTCCAGCTTAGCTGGACTACGATCTTTGTTTCTTGGTTTGCTGCTATTTGACAACGCTCCAAATCATTTTCGCAATCTCGGCACGTGTAACGTCTGCTTTCGGATCAAATAGGTTGCCGCCTTTGCCATTTATTAGACCTAGCGCTTTCGCAGCTTCAATGGATTCACGAGCCCAATTAGACGCTTTCGCGATATCAACGAAGGCCGTCATTTGGGAAACTGCCGCCTCTGTATGATTGATATACTCGTAGAGTCTAATTAAAATAGCTGCTGCTTCCTCGCGGGTAATCGTATCCTCTGGCCTGAACTGTCCCTGATAGCCCATAATAAGTCCAAGCTCGGAAGCCTTCTCTACATAAGCCGCATAATACTTGCTTGAGGCTACGTCTGCAAACGATGCATCTCCCGCTTCAATTTCAAGGAAGCCTAACGCCTTTACTGCTATAACCGCAAAATCTGCACGCGTAATTGCCTTGGCTGGTGCGAAGTGTTCCTCATCTACACCTGTTATCGCATGCTTTGCAGCTAGTTTTGCAACAAACTCCTCCGCCCAATGACCGGTTACGTCCACAAACGATTTCCTGTATTCAAAGATTGAATAATAAGAGAAATGATTGACCGTGAAGGTTACCTTGTTCCCATCAAATATAGCAGGAATGTATTCCGCCTTGCTTCCGTTCAAATAGTACACGCCTGCATAATCCATATCAAGCGCCAAAAGCTCTTCTGGCGACAATGTCCGTGTCACCTTAATGGACTGATTAAAGTTATGGATGGAGACGGTAGTACCAGTACTAGTAAGTGCTTTTAGCTCCAATGTATATACAAGTCCGGTTGCAGCAAAACTTTTATCCTGTCCCGTTATTGCCACAACTGCTGATTGCAGCTCATCCGTTTCTTTCACATTTACTTGTAATTGAACGGTACTAGCCTCTGCAATAGCTGCCGGAAACGCTCCGGCTGGTATATCCAAGCTAATATTTTGCGACAAGATGCGGAAAGGAAGACCGCTTTGCTGTAACGCCTTCATGCCTTCACCGCTCATCTCAAGCTGATCCGTACCCGAAGTACTGGAAGCAAGAAGCTTCACTTCAATAACGGTGCCTGCTGCTGCGCTGCTTATCCTTTTGTTAATCGTTTCTGCATCCAGCTTGTAGCTGCCGTCCTTACTTGCTTCAAGCTCAATAATGCCGTTCAAGCCTTCAGAATTTCCCGATCCAGCCGTTGGTGTCGGCACAACTGGGTTCGACGTCGGTGATGGTGTTGCCGTTGGTGCTTCTGTCGGCGTCTCCGTCGGTGTTGGTGTCGGAGTCGGTGTTACCACCGGTACTGATTCGCCTGTCTTAAAGCGCCAAATATCCGATCGTCCTTCACCACTATGCTCATCTTCAGCTACCGCATACCACTCGTAATCGGTATTTCCATGCAATCTACTCCAGATCGTCGAAGCCTCTGTACCGCTATCGGATTGGACCGCCTCCCCGATTTGGTTGCCCGTATATACACGTACAGCGAAATAATCCGTTGCCACACGTTTCGTTGCCGCGCCTAAATCTAAATCCAGCGAAAACTCATCCTTGCCCGGAAACTCTTTAGGATCATAATAGTTATAATCATCAAGCGTCGGCGAATAGGTCTTGATATGCAGCTTATTGTTTTTCATATCAAATTGCATGAGCCTCATATATCCGAGACCGCCATCCTCAGCGCCTTGGTAATCAGCAAGCATTTGATATACTGTACGGTCTGCGCTACCGTCCCCATCATCGTCTATCGCGTCTTGCTTCAGCTCCGCATCGTGATAGTGGCCTGATAGAGTAGCAAATACATTTTTGTTAGGTACGACCACTCGCTCGTACACCTTGTCAGCGATTGGCGCACGATTGCCCGAAACGAGCAAATATTCATGCAAGGCCAATATAGCTTTGCGGTTCGGATATTGTTTTACAACCTTATCCATCCAGTCGATCTCTGCATCGCCAAGACCCCAGCCCATGTAGACGATAATGAAATCATTGCCGCCTGCTGATATCAGATCATAATGTCCCATATTGTTCTTATAAGACCCTCCGAAGGTTGGTTGATCCTTGAAACGATCGTCCCCGAACCATTTCCAATAGTCAGTATATGAGCCTTTTTGATGATCAACGTCATGATTTCCGGCTAAGACGCCATATGGAATTTTGGCATCATCAAGCACCTTCATGTTTTTGTCTGCTTCAATCCATTGGTATTCCTTATCGGATTCGTCGACAATATCACCCGTATGAATAACGTATTTAATTTTATTATCGATCTCATGATCCCGAATCCAAGCGACGTTGTCGCGGTAATATTTGAAATAGGTTTCAGAATAATACTGTGTATCCGACATCCATACGAAGGAGAAATCATAGGGATCGTCCGATTCTGGAAGCTGATCCTGTACCATCACTTGTATACTGTTACCGTTTCGATATTGACCGGCCGTTACTTCAGAACCAAGTTCAAAATCCTCGTTGCCTGCTATAGTAGTATCGAGCATTTTCCACTTATTCTCCGAAGGTGCCCATGCATACAGGCTGACCATCCGTCCCTCTAGTGATTTGCCGCTCCAGCTAATTTCGACAAGATCGTTATCCTGCACAGAGGAATCGAGCGTAATCTCAAAGCGCTGGTAAGGAAACTGTTCAATCGAGTCATCGATCAAATATTGTCCGTCGATTTCACTGATTGCCTTATAATCATCAGCTGTAAATGTCTTTTCTCCAGCAGGGATCATTTCCTTCGGAGGCTCTACATCTGCCGCATTGCGATAAGCTTGAAAGCCTGTTTGCGAATTAGCGTCATATTTAAAACCTTGAAAGAACCTCACATTCATACGGTCAGCAAGAGGATCGAGTACATTAACAGACAACTTAACCGAGCTGTCCAATTCTTGAGTATTATGAATAGGGGCTACCAGCACCGGAGCAAACGGATTTTCGTCAGGAACAGAAAATTGAACCGCAGCTGTCGCTGTATTCCCTACTTTATCCGAGGCACTAATTTCAAATGTATGTGCCCCAGGCGAAAGCTTAGCCGATGAAGTCGCGTAAGGTAGTACAACCATTTTGCCATCAAGCAAAGCCTTTACTTCTTGCACGCCTGCTATGGTGTCATTAATGTCTACGTCAATAACAAAATTGCCACGATATTCCTTTCCTTCCTCTACAGATGGCTTAATCGTTGGAGCTGTATTATCGACCTTGATTTTACGACTAATCGTCCCTGCCGAATAATGGCTTAGCATAATGTCGTACTCGCCATCGGCTGCTTCCTTCGTATTCCACGCATAAGCCTTCGAGCTTAGCTTGGCACTAGGAACAGCAAATTTAAAATCAAGAAATTCATGCTTGCCTGCACTATCGCCCATTTTAATGGATGTAGTCTTGCTCGCAAATGTTGGATCATAGATTTCTGTGCCGTCTGCCAATACTAGGCGAACGTTGCGCACTTCGAAGTCATCCTTGTTTTCTTCTGGACGATCATCGAACGGCCCTGATTTGGAGCCTGCATAGATTGACAATACATTTTCGCCCAGCTTCAGTCGATCCGCCGAGATTGGAATGGATAGCGTTGACCAAGACGGGATGGGATCAAGGAAGGTATGCAAAATTTCCTTATCCTGTACAACTGCATTTTTGAAATAATAATCTGCTCCCTGCACCTCGAATGCAAAATACGCATCACGTTCCACCGCATGATAGATGCCTGAGGATAATGGTTTGCCGTCAATTGATAGCGTAAGCTCATCGGCCGCAGCCGTCTCTCCTGCCCCGAGCAAAATTTTGGTGCCTGACAAAATTTCGTTGTCCGATACGTTTAGACGCAGCTCCGAACGATCCGCACCGCCAAGAATAGCGACCTGCTTCGGCTGCGTAGTTACCTTATTCGTTCCATCGGAAATCTCAAAATAATACGTAATTGATTCGCGTCCAATCAGCTCAGGCGAAAAGATCGTCTGGCGATAGAGGCCGTCATCATAGCTTTTGGTCAAATATTGCTTCGTGAACTCGCTTTGAATATCAGACTTGTAATAGAGAAGAACTGTTTTTACCAGCTGTTCATCCTTCGCATCGCCGACAATATCAAACGTTTTGGACTGCTCAACCTGAGTAACCTCCGTCAAATCGGTGATCACTGGAGAAATGGTATCCATCACCATATGAACGGGCTCAGCCGGTGCTTGTCCATCCATTAGAATACCCGGTGTAGCTACTGTGCGCCCCGGACTGTATTTAATCATTGTCGTCGTTCCATCAGCAGGATACTTATAAAAAATACCTTTGTCTGGTTTTGTTTCCTCATCGTTATCATAATAGGCAGCTGTAATTTCGATGCCGCTGTTCGTAGAAATAACCATGGCACGTTTTCCGCCATTAGCCATCCCATCACTGTAAAGCTTAAATAGATTCACACCTTCCACAAGCTGTGAGCCGCCATAATTGGCGTTAAAGCTTGCTGCCGTTGCTGAAGAATTGTAGCTATTAATGACCCAGAATACGACCGTCCCACCAGCCGGAATAATGGCATCTTCCTTCGAGGAAGGCCAGATCACATCTGCGGATGGTCCTGAGTCTGTGTAGCGATAACGAATTTTATAATCCTTCAAATTAATCGGCTGATCCGTGTTGTTATATACCTCTGCGAATTCGTAGCCATCACCGCCGCCAATATTCGTCGAATCAGGGACAAGCTCAGTCAATAACAGCACTGGAGCTCTCTGCGAGTCAAATTTATCTTTATTGACCGTAACCGGATATTCTGCTGTTTTCACTAGGTTAATGCCATCGTTTGCTTCAATATAATAAAGCATCGTAGCCTCAGTAACAGCTCCCGCCGGTATCAGTGCCTTAAAGCTTCCGTCCGAATACCCCAGCGGCACCGATGTGAAACTTTGCTGTGAAACTGTTTTGTAATAGATAGACGCCTGAAGCGCTAGTGGCTTCTCGTCATTAATTGCAGCAGTTACCTCAATGCCGCCATCGAGCTTAGCATCGCTTACTGCAGTTACCTGTGGTGCGTAATTCGTCATTTCCGGTAATTTCGCCGTTTCGGCTGGAAGTTGCTCTAACGCATTGGCTCCTGGCGTTGCAGCAAGCGTACCTGGATTGTCCATCATCTTCATATGTAGGCTTCCATCTATTGGATACGCGTAGAAGATCCCTTTATCTGGTACCGTTTGTGCATCATTTTGATAAGATGCGATGACAAGATCGATTCCATTGCTGTCTTTAATGACCAATGACCTTGCTGCTGCATTTGCCATGCCATCGTAAACTTTTGTGCGGAATAGGCTGCTGTTTCCTACAAGTGTCGTGCCGAACTTCATATTGAAATCATCCGTCGTATAATGGCCGTTCGCATTGTTCTGCACCCAAATAACAATGGATCGACGAGAAGGAATGGTTGCATCGTCTGACGTTTCAAGCTCCCAAGCGATATCGGCGCTCGGTCCTTTGTCCGGATAACGATACACTAGACTAAAATCATTGAAGTTAATCGTTTTATCCGTATTATTGTAGACTTCGATGAATTCAAAAGCATCGCTGCTAACATTCGATACATTCTCGCTATCGGGCAGCAGCTCTGTAATCAGAAGCGGCGGAACCTTGCTGTAATCAAATTGGTCTGTTTGCACCACAACGTCGTAAACTAACGTTCTTGCTGTTTCGATGCCATCTGACGCTTCAATATAATAGTTTAATTGGGCTTCAGTTAACAGTTCTTTAGAAATGATCGCTTGGAAGCTGCCATTCACTTCTAGCATTGGAAGACGAGTAAACTCCGTTTCCGAGCCTTGCTTGTAATACACGCTTGAAGACACAGTATGACCTATTGGATGGACGATTTGCGCTGTAATCGTTAGATCCTCTGTTTGCGCTGCGCTATTCACCGGTGTATGTGTAATTACCGGTGGCAGCTGAGGCTCGCCAGGAACCTGTGCAGGGTTAATGACACCAGGAGTTGCCGCAAGTGTGCCTGCGCCTGGCATCATCACCATATTTACTGAACCATCTGTAGGATAAGAATAAAAAATGCCTTTGTTCTCTTTCGTTTGATCATCATTCTCGTAGGAAGCTGCTGATACGATTTGGCCTGTCTTATCCTGGATGATCAATTCGCGAGGCTCACTATTGTGCAGACCGCCCGACGTTTTAATTTCGAACAAGTTTACATCCTCTTCTAAAGCAGATCCGTAATTTGTATTGAATTGGGCTACGGTAAGAGCAGGATTTAGCTCATATATCGTTTTTGCCTTCACCCAGAAGACAACCGGCTTATGCGCGGGTATAATAACTGCTTTGTCTGTCGATAAGGTCCAAGGAATGCTCGTTTCGACATTCAAAGGGGTAAAGTAATGATAAATTAAGCTGTAATCTTTAAAATCTATCGGTTGATCTGTATTGTTGTATACTTCAATAAATTCATATGCATCCGTGGAGCTCACGTTTTTCGAGTCGGGCACTATCTCCGTAATCATAAGCGCAGGTCCCTTTGCTGGCTCAGCAGTCTGCGTTTCCTGCAAGCCTCCTTCAGCCAAGGCAGGCTGTGCGATGACACCAAACAATATCGCAACTAACGTTACAGTCGATATCCATTGCTTTAGCATTGTTGACATAGGTTTCATTTGGATAACTCACTCCTAATTTTAGTTTCTACTGCTTTGAGGGCACAGGAAAATAAGCGAAGCCTTATTTGACTTCCCCTTAACCGTCGCTTCCTTGCTATTGGCTCCAAGCACTCTCCATCGTTCGGTCACTTGCCGTTAAAGAAAGTAGATGTAATAACAAACAATTTCCCGTTTTATGTCTGTTAAAACCTTTCTTTATTTTACTGCACCTGCATCGATTAGGATATGCCTGCCGTTTTGAGTTATTGTAAAGAAAGCTGCGCTATTGTTGATCTACTCATTCGTTTAACCGCCATAATACTCTACAGCTAGCTATACAACGCATTCATCGCCTTTGCTTCATCCTTAACCTTTTCTCTCAGCTCAGCGGGCTCGATTGCAGCAATACGCGAGCCGCAGCTCAGGATGATCTCGCAGGCGGAAGCCAGTGTTTGAAATTCCACCTTGGCCGTTATCCAATTCGGCTCCTCAGATGGAGAGCTTTCCAAAACCTTGACATAACGCTCTTTCGATAGTTTCGTGAGAGAAGCCTCCGTCACCAGCACAGTCGCCGGATATTTCGGCAGCCTTTGCCTGAAGTCCCCCATCGATTCTTCCCAATAGCTGGCCAAATCAAAGTCAGTTGGCCGCTGAATTCGTTCCTCGAGCATGACAGCACCAAGCAGGCGAGCAATGCGATAGGTTCGCATCTCCCCGCCAGCAAGGCCTACAACATACCATACGCTGCGTTTGGCAACGAGACCGAGCGGCTGGACAATTCGCTCTGCTATCCCATCCTCCCGCTGATAGCGCAGCTGCAGCGCGCGCTCCTCCCATACCGCCTCCTGAACAACAGATAAAAACGGCACAGACTCCTGCATTTGATGCCAGCCCGCTCCATCGATATGTATTTTTTGCCTAGCTATTGCTGCGCTTCTGCTCACTTCTGTGGGAGAAGCCGCCAGCAGCTTCTGTACAGCGGCATCATAATGTTTTGCAATGCCCAAGTCCCCAAGCAAGGCAGCTTGGCTCGCGACGATAACGGATACAAGCTCATCCACATGCATGCCAGTCAAATTCGTACGATATCCCTCGGATAATACCCAGCCACCATGCAACCCTCTTTCCGCATAGACGGGAACGCCCGCCTCGCTTAGCGATTCCATATCGCGAATAATCGTCCGCTCCGATACCTCCAGCTTTTCTGCCAGCACCTTGGAAGTCATTTTTCCGTTGTTTTGCATCAATAGCACAATTGCAATTAATCGTCCCGCTCTCATCCGCGAGGTCCCCCCTTTGCTTCTCTGACAATAACTTTTTTTCATTTTAACATGAATACATGACAGTAGTTGTCGTATATCCTTTGTTAAACTGACAAAGAGTAAATCATAGAAACAGGATTGGAGAGATTCGATGAAACCATTGCATGGAAAAATAGCGGTTGTAGCTGGCGCTACGCGTGGAGCAGGACGCGGCATAGCAGTAAGCTTAGGAGAAGCGGGAGCGACCGTTTATTGCACGGGGCGGAGTATTCGCGGCCAGGCCTCCGATTTAAACCGGACGGAAACCATTGAAGAAACGGCAGAGCTTGTTACTGCGCGAGGCGGCTTAGGCATACCGATTAAGGTGGATCATACAGTAGAGTCAGAAGTCCGATCGCTGTTTGAGCAAATTCGTGCCGAGCAGAACGGTCAGTTGGATGTGCTTGTTAATAATATATGGGGAGGAGAGCAGCTCACGGAATGGAAGACACCTTTTTGGAAACATTCCTTGAGCAAAGGGCTGTTAATGCAGGAGCGTGCCGTGAAGACGCATCTCATTACGAGCTATTACGGAGCACCATTAATGGTGGAAAGGAAACAAGGGTTGATTATTGAAGTAACTGACGGCATTGATTACCGCTATCGAGGGAGTCTCTTTTACAGCCTCGCCAAAATCTCTCCCATCCATCTCGCGGAAGCGATGGCAGCTGACTTAAATCCTTATGGCGTTTCATCTGTAGCCGTCACGCCGGGCTTTCTCCGCTCTGAGGAAATGCTGGAGCACTTTGGCGTAGCAGAGCATAATTGGCTGGATGCCGTAAATAGCGGCAAGCCGGATGCAGAGCATTTCGCTGAG
This sequence comes from Paenibacillus sp. FSL H8-0548, assembly GCF_038630985.1. Classification (NCBI taxonomy): domain Bacteria; kingdom Bacillati; phylum Bacillota; class Bacilli; order Caryophanales; family Paenibacillaceae; genus Paenibacillus; species Paenibacillus sp. FSL H8-0548. Next base: position 1,221,487 of record NZ_CP152049.1, on the reverse strand, counting down.
TCCGAAACACCTTATTATATAGGACGTGGAATCGCAGCACTTGCAGCAAGCAATAATCTGCTGGAACGATCCGGACAAGTATTCCCCAGCTGGCAGCTGTCCGATGAATTCGGCATCATAGATGTCGATGGCAGACATCCGCACTGGGGGAAATATGCTAAGCTTCACGGATTCCTGTAACAACAGCCTTTACCCGTTTACAACCTCACCGCCGTTGATATGCAAAATTTGACCGGACATATAGCTCGAATCATCACAAGCCAAGTAGACATAAGCGGCAGCAAGCTCATGCGGCTGTCCCGGACGCTTCATCGGCGTATCCGATCCGAAAGTTGCCACGGACTGATCATCAAACGTCGCTGGAATAAGCGGCGTCCAGATCGGTCCTGGAGCAACTCCGTTAACTCTAATTCCCTGCTCGGCAACATTAACCGAAAGCGCGCGCGTAAAGGATACGATCGCTCCTTTAGTCGCCGAATAATCAATCAACGTAGGATTGCCGCGATACGCAGTTATGGAGGCCGTGTTGATAATCGCACTGGACGCTTTCAAATGCGGCAATGCCACAATCGTCAGATAGAACATGCTGAACACATTGGTACGGAATGTCGCAACTAGCTGATCCGAGGTGATATCCTCCAGCTTCTGCTGAACATGCTGCTCAGCTGCATTATTAACGAGAATATCAAGCTTGCCGAATTCCTTAATCGTCTGTTCAATTACGCTTTTGCAAAACGCCTCGTCGCCGATATCTCCTGCAATCAGCAAGCATTTAACGCCCGCTTTCTCGACGATCTCCTTCGTCTTCTTCGCATCATCGTGCTCATTCAAATAAACGATTGCCACATCGGCGCCTTCTTTAGCATAAGCAACAGAAACAGCACGACCGATTCCGCTGTCTCCACCGGTAATAATAGCTGTCTTGCCCTTGAGCTTTCCTGCGGCCTTATACGAATCAGATTCGTATATCGGCAGCGGATTCATCTCGGATTCAATGCCCGGCTGGCGATTTTGATGCTGGGGCGGGTTTACTTGGCTAGTAGAATTAGTGTTAGACATTCTAATCAGCTCCTTATATTTTTACCATAAAAAATTTCGTCCATTTCGTTCTTAAGCCTTCTCGTTATTTCCTCTTGCTCTATGGTTGATAGTGAATCCTTGGTGTAGCCAAACAAATAATTGTTCAAATCAAATTGCTTCAGCTTGCATTTCGTATGGAACACGTTTTCCTGATAAATGTTAACGTCGATCATGTCATACAAAAGGCATTCTTCCTTCGGTATGTAATTTTGGATGGAGTTAATATCATGATCGATAAACAGCTTATGTCCATTAATATCACGGGTGAAGCCTCGCACCTTATAATCCAGCGTAATAATGTCGGTGTCAAACGAATGTATCAAGAAGTTCAGCGCTTTAAGAGGCGAAATTTCACCGCAGGTGGACACATCGATATCAGCTCGAAACGTACTGATTCCTTCGTTCGGATGATATTCAGGATACGTATGAACCGTTATGTGGCTTTTATCCAAATGCATGACAACTGAATCAGGCAAAGGCCCCGGTGATTCCTCAAATGATTCGTTAGGGCTGCCGATAACCGGGCCCTCCGAAACGAGCAGCGTCACGCTAGCGCCCTGCGGCTCATAGTCCTGCTTAGCGATATTTAGCACATGCGCCCCAATAATTTCCGATACTGCCTTCAAAATACTCGTCAGCCTATCCGAATTATATTGCTCGTCAATATAGGCAATATAGGCTTCACGCTCTTCCTTTGTTCTTGTATAACAGACGTCATACATATTAAAGCTGAGTGACTTCGTTAGGTTATTGAAGCCATGCAGTTGAATTCGCTGTTCCGACGTTAATTTCAAGTGCCAATCTCCTCCTTTTCCATAACTACTATTTCCTTTTACCCAACTTGCGATGCAGCAAAACCAAAATGTGTAATAAAAAAAAAGCATTTCGCACTCGGTTTGCGCCGAGCTGCAAAATGCTTTTTCATGAATGGCTAATTAAGCTTCTTCAATTCCTTAATGCGAAGTATGGGATCGCCCACGTAAATTTGTGTATGAGTCATCATCCCGTCACGCTGATTAATCGCAAGAATATTAAGCGCACTGACCAGCTCATCATGCTCCTTCTCTTTCATTTGAAACTGTACGCCGTACTCATAAATATCATGCTCCACTTCACTGTACCAAACGATACAGCCATATAGAACGTACGATTGATTTGCAATTTGGGTTTTAATCATCAATAAAATATCGCTGTTAACCGGGAGCTTAACGCCTACCATAAACCGAAGACCGCCCGGGCCGATATTTTTCACAAATACCTCTGTGCTTCCAAGTCCGACCTTTCTGCCCTTAAACATGGTGATCGTCATTTCAGCCAGAAGACAATGCTTAAGATCGATCCGAAAATATTGCCTGCGGTTAACGATCGGCTGCTTGTTTTGCAGCAGCAAAGCCGGCTCCTTCAAAGATTTATTACGGAGCAGCTGTTCGATCCTTTCAGGATTCACAGGTCGGCTGAAGTAATAGCCTTGAATCTCTTCACATCGCTGCTCCCTCAAGTAGTTGAATTGTTCCTCGGTTTCAACGCCTTCAGCGACTACTTGCATATGAAGCTCCCCAGCCAAACGAATAATACACTCGATGATGCTCTTATTGCTAGGCTCTGTCATCATTTCCTCGACAAATGACCTGTCGATTTTTATGGAATGGAGAGCTAAGCGCTTCAATAAATAAAGAGAGGAATAGCCTGTGCCAAAATCATCAAGCGATACTTTAATTTTTCTCTTCTTCAGCTCAAGCAGCAGCTCTGTCACTACCTTCTCGTTGCTAATAAATGAGCTCTCTGTTATTTCAATTTCCAGCCTATCCGGAGACAAGCCTGTTTCCTCGATAATTTGATCAATCGAAATCAATATATTTTGCTTGAGCAGCTGTTGTACCGAAAAATTAACCGACACGGTAATCGGTGCCAAGCCCATTGCCTGCCAACGCTTGTTCTGCATGCAAGCCTCACGCAGCACCCATTCACCTATCGGAACGATGAGTCCCGTCTCCTCTGCGATCGGTATGAATTCTGTTGGCGACACCAACCCCCAATCCGGATGATTCCAGCGGAGCAGTGCCTCTACACCGACAATTTCCATCGATTCCGTATGTACACGAGGCATATAGTCGAGAAACAGCTCTCCTCTCCCGAGCGCTTTACGCAAATCATTGCTGAGCGAGAACAATTTAAATGTTTGTACACTTAATGAAGAAGAGTAACATTGAAACTGATCTCTTCCTCTCGATTTGGCAAAATAAAGGGCGGCATCTCCGTTTTTCATCAACGACTCTACGGTGCTCCCGTCGTCAGGTGATTGACAGATGCCAATACTCGCCGTTACATTCAGCTCATACCCTTCTATCACAAATTGATTTTTAATCAAATCAATGATTTTATTAGAGCTCTTGGTAATATCGCTTTGCTGCTGCAGATTAGATAGGATGATAGCAAACTCATCTCCGCCAAGCCGGAACACTTCCTGTCCGCTGCCAAGATTATTCCTCAGCCTGTCAGCGATTTGTTTGAGCAGCTCATCCCCTATCGGATGCCCCAGCGTATCATTCACATATTTGAAGCGATCCAGATCGATGAGCATTACCGCCAGTTTTTGTTTATAGTACGCATTCACGATTAGCAGCTTGTTCAACTGCTCTTCAAACCTTCGTCGATTCGGCAGCTCTGTTAAATAGTCGTGATACGCCAAAAATTGGTTTAGTTCCTCCGCTTTGCTCCGTTCTGTAATATCCAGGACAATGCCTACAATTGCTTTCTCTCCTAAATGAGAGACACGATTGTAATGCACCTCACAGTGTATAATCGTTCCGTCCTGCTTATATGCCCGATGGCAAAAATTAGGTATCGATTCCCCTTCATTGAGCTTCATGACCTGACTTAAGACTGCTTCACGATCCTTATGATAGACGATTCCCCCGACATCCATACCGATTAATGTATCGTAACCAAGCATCTTATTCAGCTGCTCATTTGTATAGACAAAGCAAGACCCTTGTGCGACAAATATGCCGACGATAGATTGCTCCAATATACTCCGATATTTGAGCTCAGCTTCTGTAAGGGATTGTTCAATCCTCTTTTTCTGCGTAATGTCCTTAGCGATACCATATATACCAATTAGCTCATTATTAATAATAATCGGTATACTGGTCACATTAAGCTCGACCGTTTGTCCGCTTTTAGTTATACCTGTCGTATCGTAATTTTGAGGTACAAGTGTTTTGACTGTTTTCTCAATATAATGAATCGCTAAATCCATACTTTCCTGTTCGATAATACGATAGAAATTACATTCGAGAACCTCGTCCTGAGTGTAGCCAAACATTTTCTCAAGTGATGAATTGCATGACATAAACTGGCCATCTAGGTTAAACGAAAAAACCGCGTCAGGATTATTTTCAAATATTGATTTATAATGCTGCAAAACTTCATTCTCCGTCTGATCCTGAACTGTACCGATAGTCATCACAATTTCATTGTCATCACCGAGAATAAACGAAGTATTTGCTACCACAAGTCTCACTTCACCGCTTGGACGAACGATGCGATACTTGCTAATATCCTCTGATTTTGATGCTTGCGATGCAAGAAGCTGCCGCGCCACACGCTCGCGATCTTCAGGATGAACAAAGTTAAATAATTGATCCTGCTTCAATATAAAATCAGAGCTCATGCCATAAATGGCGAACATTTGGTTGGACCATGACGTTTTTTCCGAAGTATGGTCATACGCCCAAAATCCTAAATTAGCTGCCTTTTGAACAATATCAAATTTAGTCATATTGTCAGTAAAATGTTTAATTTCTAGTTCCATTGTCTAATATCCCTTATCCCTTCCTAATATTGCAGATGAGGTAACTTGATGTTATAAGGAAGAGGATATTAAACGATTATCACTCAGCCTTTTGGCAACCCAGCCACCTTTGGAAACTTCCTTTAGGCCTGTTGGCTTTGCGTCATTGTCTTTCGACAACTTTGCTTTTTTCTAGGACTATTTACTTATACCAGTATTTCATAAAATGCTTATATATTCCATCATGAAATTAGCAAAACCAGTGATATTCGGTTCAATTACAATCTCGGGTCAATTTCCTTCTCTCTAGCCACCTCGAATAGGAGATTAGCAACAGCCGATTGGTAAGCTTCATTTTCCGGTGATATGTTAGAAAACGGCACTTCCAGCATGATCTGTCCCAATCGATGCTCATTTATTGATGTGCGAAGCTTCATGTTAATGCTCTTCTGCTTGATCAGCTTCTGGTACTTATGCGGAAAGCGATAATCATAACCATAAATAATGGACATATAGCTTGCATTTCGCACCTTCATATAAGGAACGGCTTCCGGGACTATTTGCTCAGGCTTAATGACAACACCCTCCATATGATTATCTATCGTGAGCGCTCGAAAGTATTGCTCTGCCTGGTCATAGCTCTCTGTATTCATCAGATCCAGCTTAATAAACGAATCATCGCTGAGGAAACGATACATCTCTGATGTGCACCAATCCGGCAATGCTTCACTTCCATCACGATATATCATTTTGAGCAGCGAAAACGGCTTATACTGAAGTTCGCCTGCTTCTGCATAGAGCTCTAGCTGCTTCTTGTACGTTACATAGGCTTCAATATGCTCGTCTAGAGGTCTATGCTTCTCCAACATCGTATGAACATGTTTATAGTTCTGATAAATGGTTAAGCCATGTTTTTCATTCAGCTCCCCTTTGCTAAGGTGGAATTGATCCCGCTCAAAGCCGCTTTCCTTATAATTATCCACAAGCTTATTGAACGCTTCATCGAAGCCATTCGCCTGCAAGAAGGCCAGCTCCGTCTTTAACGCCTGCTCAATGGGCTTGAACTGCTTGTCAATGAGACCTTCTCCGAGCGCTTGCCATGGAAGCAGCTCACCATCGAGCAGCAGCATCGCAATGTCGTTTTCCTTCATATAGCCGCCAAACCTATTCAGCAGCTTCTCGTACACTGGAGTTAGATCCAGCTTGTTAATTTCGTAGCCATTGCGGCTAACTGCGAAGCATTGGTCTAACTCGGCATGCAAATAAACATTGCATCTTGATCCCATATATTTCGGCTGCAGCACGACTTCCTTGACACCGCGGCCCCTAAAATAGTCCAGCCCTTTGCTCAGCGACTCCAGCTCGCCAGCAGCTTCATCCTTATCCGCTGGCGCCATCGTGCCAGAAATATAATTAATTTTATGGCTTGCACAATACTGAAGTCTGCGAGCTTCATCCTCGTCTAGCTCCTGTAGAGAAACCTTTCGTTCCTGTTTGAATAGTGTGTACAGCTCATCACCTATCGCCGCTTGGGCAGACAGTTGTGATTTGTATATCGGCTTCGCCGAAAGCATGACAGAGGTGAGCTGATTGCCATGTACGGCACCAGAGTCAATATGAATTTTATTTTTGATTCGGAAGGCGTTCTTGGCTGCGATATGCCCAAAGACATGATACGGCTGATTAGCTACCGCCTCCCTCTTCAGAAACGCCAGCTGTTCCTCAAGCGGCGCTGAGCGGTCAATGCGGAAATTACGCTGATGCCGCTTCGAATCTGAGTCCAGCTTGCCGATATATTTGTTCTCGCATGGAGCATGAGTAACATAATAAGAAGAGCCGTGCTTGCCTACCCTCTTATAAAAGGGGTTCGAAAGCGACACAAGATGATTAAATCGCTGAAGCAGCATATCGTCTCCTCTAAGCACCTCCGTAGAATCGAAATAGGCATGCAGAAGCTCCTCTTCCACCCCTTTAATTTCACCGCGCATATATTTATATACGAAGCTTTCATGGTTGCCTAATACGAACAGAAAATGATGCTGATTCACGTATAGAAAATCAATGATTTCCTTCGTGCGCTTGCCTTTGTCGATCCAATCCCCGACTAGAAGTACCTTCGTATCCCTGACCTTTGCAGTTTCCAGCAGCTGATCGCCATCCAATTCAAAGCCATGGCTCACGAGCAGTGCTTTCAGTTCATCCACGCATTCATGAACATCGCCTACAATGATCGCCTTCTGTTCTAATGGCAATATTGCAGCCAGATAATCATCGACATCTTCGATCATAATTTTGTAATCCTTATTTACTAACCGGTCAGCTGGAGAATAAAAGTCCTTCGCGCGTACTTTATGGATTTTGTTATACTTCTCCCTCGAAAGTGAGCCAAGCACCTCCTTGCGCAGCCGATTGATATGGCTCGTAATTAGCTTCTTTGATCGATCTGATGCGTAATAATCCTCCCGCTTCCGGTAGTCAAACAGTACAACCTCCAGATTATAATGATTATCCTTCGCGATTCCTCTCACCTTTGCTCGAAAATCCTCGGACAAGCCCGTTGTATCCACCACAACAAATTCGGCATTAATCGGGTAGGTTGTCACCAGCCGCAGCTTCTCGAACAAAAGCTGAAACGCCTGATCGCTTGCTTCCAGCATCACTTGATCATATTTATCGTAGTCACTCCCCAGAAGCTCCTGCCGAATGCTATCAGAGGATATGTACTGCACATTGGCAATCACGCCCTTCTCCTCTTCACGAAAGCGCAGCTGCGGCATAAGCACCTCGTTTGCAAACGTTGTTTTACCGCATTCTGTTGACCCAATGAACATAAAAATCGTATGAATCCTCGTTCTCATTTCCATATCTGCTATTCCCTCCTTTTCCGTAAAATCGCACCTTGTGTCGTTTGAATTCCGTTGACCCCATCACCAATGGCGATAAATGTGGTTTCTATATCCTGCATGTCCACCGCTTCGAGCAGCCATTCCTGAAATTCTGCTCGCCCTAGCTCCCATTTATGATCATCATGTCTAAATTCGCTCAGCTCATAGTAAGCATTAAACTCGGCATTTGGTGTCGTCAGCACAAAATAATCAAAATCGACCTGCTTGCAAATTTGCCGAATAAGCGTTCTCGCCTCTTCCAAGCTCATATGCTCGATAACCTCCGTCAGTACAACGTCTACTTGCTCACCGTTATACTCCTCTAGGAAGCGATCGATAGACGAGAAGGTAACAATATTGTCCAATTCCTTCCCTTTCGCCCTCCGCTGCACGATCTCAAGCAATGGCTCGCTAATATCAATTGCATAATAGGTGGCCTCAATCTTAGCTGCATATGGAATGGCATAAAAACCTTCGCCGCAGCCTACATCCACAATCGACTTATCGAATGGAAGCACACTGCCGATATAGCTTCGCCGCTGCTGCGCAGTCCCGCCAAAGGAGAGCTGTATCGCATATCGATCTGTCTTCTCAAGCTCTGCCTTATATTTCTTGAATCGATCTCTAGATGCCAGAAAATTGCGGGCAAACAAGCTGCGGATATAGAAGGGCGCATCCATAATTTGAATACTCCTTATATATTTCATCAAAACATTATCGGAGATATCGATATATTCATCGCTGAACATCGCCAAGAATAAACAGAGCACGCTGACAACATGCATAAGCTCATGCAGCGATTTATGTGTCTTGATTGTAAGTGAATAGCTTTTATCCGCCAGATGCACCGCTTCAAACGAATAGTCTGTCAGATGCTTCTCAAAAAACTGAATATATCGCAAAAGCTGAATATGAATCATATTGATATGAAAGACATGCTCATACTCCTCCGTGTCCTTCGTATCCTGCGCCTTCAGCGGTGAAGCAAAAAACTCATTAATAGCCCCAAGCACAAAGAGCGGCGTATGATACCGGGAAACATTGAGATATTCGAATTGATCCTCTCTATGCTGCTTATAAGAAACCTCATTGTCGGCATCCTTAAAATAAACATTAAAGGTCCCTTCATCGGTGTACCAGCCGTAAGCCATCCCTTTGCGCATTTCGCGCAGAAGCATGCCGGTATGTGGATTTTTTCTAATGACGAACGAAAAGCTTGGGTTCGTCGACTTCAGTTGTACGATTGCCATTGCAGCCTGCTCCCTTCCTATACAGTAATAGCCTTGCTCTCTCCCCACACCTCTTGCAGTGCATTGCGGAACAAGTCATCAAGCTGCTCATCCCTCGTCCCCTCGCTTTGCCTAAGTGCTAGAGCTATCTGTTCAAAATAAGCGATGCGTTCCTCCAAATAATCATTGATCGGATGAAGTCTTGGCTCGTAATCGAGCTCCTCGCCTGCTTTCTTGCGCCTTAACAATTGTGCGATAACGATGCGAAGCTCGCTGTTCTTAGGTATAAGCGCTTCGACCAATTCATCGAATGCGATTGGCGGCATCGTATTGTAGGCTTCAATCCAACCGCACGCTAAAATAGGCCGCAGCACATAAAAATATTTTTTTATTTTCACATGCTCTCCCTGTAAGTATTCTCTATAGTTCCCCTTCGCCATATTGAGATAGTGATACATACATGACTTTGGCGAAAAGCTTAATGGAGAAATCCCACGGATTTGCTTTGCTACCGTATATTTCGTAAAGTACGGAATCGGAGATTGCAGCCATTCCAGCAGCGGCGGGTTCGATTTGCGAAACAGAAGAAGCGCTTTGCGCAAATCCCAGCCATTGATATCGAGTAGATTGCTGATCGGCCGCTCAATCACATCTCTTTTATCAAAAATAGACAAGTACCACTCGATCGGCCTTACATATATAAAACGAACGTCATAATCACTATCTTTGGAAGGAAAGCCCCACGCTCTGCTTCCCGACTCGCACGCATAGACAATCCGTACCTGCTCCTCCTGCTCGATCTTGCCAAGCTCTAACAAAATATCCGTATGTATATTGTTCATCCTATTCACTCCTTCATGCACTGAAATTTCAAATAAAAAAAGACCATAGACATCATCGTCCATGGTCTCGTAGTGTGGAAGGATAGCGCTTCGACTGACACAAAATCAGCACAGACTATCCCTCCTCAAATACCAAACGAAGGGGCCGATGAGTGGAGCTATTTTGTAAATTAAAATGAAATGAGCTGTCTCCATCATTTACGTTAACTGGATATAGTTCCTCATATTGGTTTAGCATTCTCCTCGAACCCCCTCTATTCCTTTATTTTTTAAGTTCCTTTTACAGCAGCCAGCGGCTTGCATTTGGCAACGACCTGCGCGAGCCCCGCTCCTACCACACTTTCAATAATTTGATCGACATCCTTATAGGCCTGCGGCGACTCATCAACGAGAGACTCCATAGAGCGCTGGTTCACGACAATTTCATCGTCCGTCCCTACGCGCATCGCAGCCGCTACTTCTTCTACCGAGATGAGCTGCTTCGTTGCGTTGCGTGAGCGAATGCGTCCTGCGCCATGACAGATTGAATAATGATTAGCCGCTCCTCCGGGGCTGCCGACCATAATGTAGGAGGCCGTCCCCATGGAGCCAGGAATAAGCGCCGGATGCCCAGTCGCAGCGTATGGCTCTGGATTATCCGTGTGTCCTGCAGGGAGCGCTCTTGTCGCCCCCTTTCGATGGACGAAATACGCTTGCCCGTCCTGCTCTTCCTCCCATGCATAGTTGTGCATGAGATCATACAGCGTACGCAGCTCAAACTTCGGACCGAATACATCCTTCCCAGCCTCGCGGACAGCATACGCAATCAGGTGCCGATTCACGATGGCATAGTTCAAGGCTGAATACATCAAATGAATGTAGGTTTGCCCTAGTGGATGAGAGATCGGAGCGTACAGCAGCTTGGGATCGGCGGTGCCAATGCCTTCTTGCTTCATCATTTTTGCCATATCGGTGCTGCAATATTGACTGACCGCACCACCCCATGCCCGTGAGCCGGAATGAATCATAATAACGACCTGACCATCGAATAATCCCCAGCTCTCGGCAATTTCTCGATTTTCCTCTGCAATTTCAATCGCCTGAATTTCTACAAAATGATTGCCTCCGCCGAGCGTGCCCAGCTGGCGATGCGCACGATGCCAGACCGCTTCCGGGAATTTATCCAGCACCTCTTCGTCAAAATAAAATCGGCTGCTCTCCACATGCGTCAATGAGCTCGCCTTACGCGGTGTGTAGGCATCAGGAATATATTTTTTAGGCAAGCCGTGCAAGCCCTTCTTCACGATATTCTCCAGTCTAATGTCTGAGAAATGTCCTCTGGCATGCTCCTCAACCGGCAAATACTTTTCTATCGCACGAACAAACTTCCGCCGCAGCTTAACCTCCTTCAGATCATCCTTATGGAGGCTCGTAAGCTGTACCCTCATTCCACAGCCGATATCGCTGCCTACAATCGATGGCGACACGTAGCCGTCACTGGCATTCCAGACTGCCGTTGTACCAATACAAGTGCCAACACCAACATGTACATCCGGCGTATAGCTCATATACACCTGATTTGGAATTTGCAAATTATTGTTTGCCATTTCAAATACTTTATAGTCCAAGGACGCGAACAGCTCCGGTCCTGCATAAACATGTACCTGCCCCGATGGCAGTTGTACCTTCTGATAATAATTTTTTTTCATGCTTGTTATCTCCCTAATCATCAAATGAACACAAAAAAGCCATAGACCTGTAAATGTCCATGGCTTTACTTGCGCCTTTATTTCCTAAACGTTGCAGCAGCACTCCGCATGCAAAATATTAGAAAACAGTCATAGGCCCCGCAGAGGCCGATGAAATGGACGTGCAATATGCTGCGTGAAATTCTAAATTGAGCTTGAACATTGTCATCGACCTCCTTTCAATTGATTTACACTATATTAAGCCCGTTACCCAGCATTTGTCAACGATTTTATAAAAAACAAATCAAGAGATTGTCCTAATAGCAACAATTGATTCGTACACTCCGTTAATATAACAAAGGAAGGGGAAGCGAACATGCAACTTAAAATTTTCTGCTTGATCGCCGCAGCTGCAGTATTACTCGCTGCTTGCGGAGCGAACGCGGATGAGCCTTCAAATTCGGTTACAGACATACAAGCAGCAGCGCTTATCCAAGCAGAGGGTACAGGTTTCATAGGATATGTGGTTAAAGCCGATGGCGAACGTATTTTGGTCGTTTCCCCTGATCGTAAGGACTATAGCGCCCAAGGTGGGCAAATAAATTATTACGCTGCGGATTGGTTTCGCGGGGCTCCTTCGGATATAGAGGTGGGAATGAAGGTAGAGGCTTGGACATTGGGAGGTGAGCTTGCGGAGTCGTATCCTGCCCAAGGTACACTCGAGCGTATTTCTGTTCTAAATGATAGTCAGCCTAAAGGAGCAGAGCTAACGGAAGACGAGGCTGTTAATAGAGCACTTGCTGCTCTTGAAACCGATGAATCCCATTTTACAGTCGTTAAAAGTGCCGCCTATGACTCTGCTGCATCTGAATGGACCGTGTATGTGCTAAACGAAGATCGGGATCATGTCATACCGATTAAAGTTTCCGAACGATAATAGTTAATTCGCTCTGAACTCGCACTCTCTTTTCTCCCCGCACACTAGCTATCCTGCACATTTGCACTAACTTCGCGCTTTTCAGCCCCACCGAGCTGCCTATCCTGCACCTGTGCATTAGAATAGATCATTTTCAACTCAAAACATCCCTATATGGCTGTCTATAATGCAGGCGTGCATCATAGACATGCATCAGCGAGGAAAAACAGCTTCTATCCTGCTAGAGTGCAGGATAGAAGCTATTGAGAGTAGTTGCTGGCTAGCGCAGTTGCCCGTTGTATGATCAGTTGCAGGAGAATCATAAATTAATCGTGAATTTGCTCCGAACGCGCCCCCGCACACTAGCTATCCTGCACATTTGCATTAACTTCACGCTTTTCAGCGAGTGAAGGCATCCAGAAAATCAGCTATTATTTGCTGATACAATCATTGTTTTCACTCGACTCGCTTGGATATAGAAACATCATTTAATGACAACAGCCCAGAGCTTTTTTCAAAAAAGCCCCAGGCTGCCATCTTATCTTTATGCTGTTTATTACTGATATATTATAAATGACTTAATAAGTTTGCACGAACCTCAGCAAGTGTCCGGTCCTGAACCAGCTTTCCGTCCTCAAAAATAACTTCCAGCTGATCCTCCGCCTCACGCGCTGCATATTCCGCTGCACTCAGATTATCGGTATAGCTTAGTACACCTGCCTCCTCTGTTACTAGAACAAGGCCCGTTTGCGACTTCTTCACGCCGTTGTCTGTTTTTGGGTCCTTGTAAATTTTGCGTTCCTCGCCATTCACAATCGTAAATGTCGACTTCAACGCAAAACCAAACGTATCGCGAGTGTTGTACTGGTACGTAAACGAACCGATACCAAACACCATATTCGTCGAAGCGAAGCCTTTAGCCGCCAGACGCTCGCATATTTCACCACACCGCGCGATCGTAATCGCATCGCCATAAATGGCGCCAATATGGCTATCAAGCAGCTTGTAGCCCTTAGCAGTAACCGTGCCGCCAAAAATATCCCAAAGCATTTCAATGACACCCTTGCGCTCGAACTCACTCTCCCCATCCGGGTCTCCGCAAATGATTTTAACCGGATCTCCGCTGTCGGGACGAATGACAACCTTGCCGTCCCTGCTCATAATATCATCCTTCAAGCCGCGGATAACTTCATCCAGCACGCTCCATAAATCCCATGTATCCGATACAATCGAGACGAAGCCAGTCGGATACACCTCTTTGATCAAATAGCGGTACGAAGCCAGCTCATCGCGTCCATGCGCGCACATTACGCTATGCTCTGTCGCAGGTATCGAGGTTCCAACGAGCTCCTTCTCGATATTAGCATTATAATAATTTTCCAAATAGAGAATGGCAGGGATCGTGTCTGTTCCCGTAAACGAAAGCAGATGGCCCGCACTGCTGCCAAGCGCCGATTCCAGCGCACCCATCCCCCGCATCGAGAAGTCATGCCCTTGGAACGGAACGCCGATGGTATCGCCATTCGTTTTAAGCGCATACGCTTCTAATATTTTGCGATACTCGAACGCCAGTGTGGCGCTTGTAGCCGGCATCCACAGCTGGCACGACATTAACGTTTCCAAATAATTTGTAAGCCAGAAAAATTCCGGCTTCGTGTTCTCGATGGTCAGCATCGGCATGCGTATTGGCACTAATTTCCCTTCCTTAATGGCTTTGATTTTAATTGGCAAATAACCAAGATCATGCAGCTCCTCAATATGCGAAGCATCAGGCTCTGCTACTCCAAGCGCATACTGTATGAGCCTTTTGTATTCAGCAGCTACCTCAGCTCTCGTTCTAGCAAAGAAGTTCTCATTGAAATAAGCGATCAAATATTGCTTAATAAACGATTGGAATCCGAAGGCTACAACCTCATTCATCCCTTCTAAGCGGCTAGTACGTGCCGTCCAGGTCGAATAAACGAGCTCAGTTCCTTTTGGATACTGGTTTTTATGGCTCACCTTGTAAAAATCACACAGCAGTGTAGCTGGATAAACGAATGTTTGAGTCATCCTATAAACCTCCTATTTCGTATACATGAATTTTGTTGTGCTCTGCCTGATCTAGAATCGTGTTCGTTGTAAATACTTTATCGATGAGATCGGTTTCTAATATTTTCCCTTTATAGATCGATTTCTCGCAATGGCCCACCAGCAAATAGATGTGCGAAGCGCCGATTTCCTTCAGCTTCTCCCCGCTCAGCATAAACGTTCCACCGTACGAGCAAAGATCATCGACAATAATAACTTTAAAGCCTGTGCCTTCCACCTGACCGACAACCTCCAGGCTTTTAATTTGGCCCGTTTGAAAGTCTCTCGCCTTAAATCCTACCAGCTGCTTATAGCCCTGAACCTTGCTGTAGCGCTTCTGCGCACCTGCGTCTGGGAAGAACAGATAGTCCTGCTTCGGATCAAAGCCTACCTCCTCGGCGACCTGATCAAGCAGCTGGATCGTCGGATATTTGCCAATGCTGCGATCAATCAACGCTAACGAAACATCAGAATGCGGCTCAATGATCGTTACCGATTCGAAATCCAAACGATTGATGAAGGAAGCCGTATATTTTAATGTAAAAGCAGAGGTTCCTTCCACACGATCCATTCTGCTGTAAGGCAAATAATAAATCGTCAGGCTGCATCTGACTCTGCGGTCATCGAGATAGCTCTTGATGAACATCAGCTTAACGAGATCTCCATCCTCTTCATACTTCCATACAAGCGTATTGAAATCCGCCATATGTGTAAGTATCTCATCACCATTAACGAGCGTCTCGCCATTGGGAAACTGCTTCAAACCAAGCTCTATTCCGTTTAGCATAAGCATGCCAGCACTCTCCTTATCAGCATTTAGCTATAGATTGACAACCGAGGCTCTTCCTTCGTAAAACGGTACAATTGTGCGGCTCGCTGTGAGTATTGATTAGACTGCTTTAGCTGACCGTTCGTATCCTTTGCCTCCTCGATAATTAAGCTGCGGCTCTTCGTAGACGTCAGCTTGCGGATAAAATTGGGCTCCTCAAAATCCGGAACAACGGTCTGTATCACTTGATAAAGCTCGCTGAGCGTAAATTCCTCTGGAAGGAATTCTTTCGCAATCGTTGTCGTAAGCATCTTCTTGCGAATCCCTTGCAGCGCATCGCTCAATATTTGTTTATGGTCAAAAGCCAGATCCATCTGGAGCGCTTCTTGAACGCTGAACAATTGCACATCGGACGCATCAACAGCCGCTGCTCTCCTGGCAAGTAAACGCTCGTTAACGAGCGCCAGAAACGCATGAGAGATAATCCAGCCCCGCGGATCACGTCCAGGAGCACTGTATACGTTAAAATATTCCATATGGACATCCTCGACCGCCGTCTCCTCCTGAAGTTCGCGCTTTGCACAGTCATAGACCGTCTCATCTTCCATTGTGAAGCCGCCCGGCAGCGCCCACTGCCCTTCGAACGGCCAAATGTTGCGTTGAATCAGAAGCACCTGCAGCTCCCTCACAGGCAATGCCTTCTTTCCCATAGGCTTCTCTGTCGATACAATTGTAAAAATGACGATATCGGATGGCGCACCATCTGGCGAACGGTAATTACCGGCAAAATAATTCGATTCATTCTCGACCATACTTACCGCTCTCCTGCTTTTCTTTATTTATCAATTTGATATTATCATAATGACATTATTGAGTGTCGAAGTCAACTCATTTTACAAAAATAGGCTATTGGTCTTACTTTAATCTTCTGACCATTACTCACAGCCTACAAAAAAAGAGCAGCTATGCGCCGCTCTTTCACCGTTTATTTGAATGCTGCTGTATCCGCGGGATAGATGAGTCCCATTTGCTTTCTTGCTTCATCCATAATCTCCAGTGTTGTTAATGAATTCTCAAACGTATTCACCGACGACTCCGTACGTCCAGCTTTAATTAAGGCTATAAATTCTGCAGCCTCGTAATACATCGACTTATGGTCTGCTTGCACTGAAATATCTTCAACCGTACCATTGCGGTATTGAATCTCGACTTTGCTTATTTCGCTAATCTTATCAATAACAATGCTGCCATTCTCTCCTTGAATCTCGGAAGGCAGAGAGGAATGCGTAATCTTGGAGTACATGATAACCGCATCCATGCTTGGATATTGCAATACGAGGCTGCCTTCTCCGTCCACGCCAGATTCCAGCATAACACCCGTTGCTTTAATCACATCCGGCTTGCCAAACAGAGCGACGAGCGGATAGATGCAATAGATGCCTAGATCCATAAGCGATCCGTTCGAGAAGACCGGATTAAAGGCATTCAGCACCGTACCTGCCTTATAAGCATCATATCTTGAGGAGTATTGGCAATAGTTTGCAAAATAGCGCCGGACCTCTCCCAGCTTCGTCACGTTATCCTGAATAGCTTTAAAGCCTGGCAGCAGCGTCGATTTAAGAGCCTCCATGAGCAGCACACCGTTCTCTTGAGCTGCTGCTATCATTTGCCGCAGCTCATATGCATTAGAAGCAATAGGCTTCTCGCAAAGCACATGAATGCCATGCTTCATACAAGTAATGGCATGCCCTGCGTGGAACGAGTTCGGGCTGGCAATATAGACGGCGTCAATTACTCCGCTAGCTGCCATCTCTGCTAGATCCGTAAACGTGTTAGTAATTTTGTGCTTTGCTGCGAATACGCCTGCCGTTTCTGCTGAGCGTGAATATACAGCCGATAGCTCAAACCCTTCAGCTTCACGGGCCGCATCGATAAATGCCTCCGTAATCCAGTTCGTACCGATAATGCCAAATCGTATTTTAGACGTCATTTTAGTTTCTCCTTGAGATTATTTATTGGACATTCTCCTATTGCTTATTATAACGATTGCGTAGACAACCTGTCCAAAGTTGTCTTAAGTCATTTGACAATCGCTATTATTTGTATTAGTTTAGTTAATACAAATAATACTTTGTTATAAGGGGTGATCCGATGATTATGAAGCTTGATTATAACAGTGATATCCCGATCTACGTGCAGCTCCGAAACCAAATCATCATCGGAATTGGCGTAGGCGGTCTAGCATATGGGGAGCGCTTGCCGACGGTCAGGCAGCTTGCTGATGATTTAGGCGTGAATGCGATGACCGTTAACAAAGCATATGCTATTTTGAAAAATGAGGGATTTATATCGATTGACCGCAGGCATGGAGCCAAAGTCAACACGATATGGAACAAACAAGCTAACTTCGACCAAAAGCTCGAGCATGAGTTAAAGCTTGTCATTTCCGAGGCCAGCCTAAGAGGAGTGAGCAGAGAGGAATTTATGCAAATTTGCTCCAATATCTTTACTGCTGCAGCAAGCAAACATCATCCCTTGTCAGAATAGGAGACCATTCATGAACCAGCTTTTATTAATTATACCTGCCGTAATCGTCTATATTTGTATTGTTGTCATGTTTTTGAAGCAAGGACTGCCGAACAAGCAAATTTTATTTGGTGTGACGCTGCCCGTGCCTGCTTTGGAGGATCCAGCGATTAAGCAGATGCAAGCCGAATATAAAAAATCTTATCTCCAATTTAGCATTGCAGCTTTGCTTACTATAGCACCGCTGTATTTGCTTGCGCCTTACTTTTCATTAGCCTTCATCTATCTATTTCTTTGGATTGCCGCTTTTTTATATACCTCTACGCTTCCTTTTAAAAAAATGCATCATAAAGCATCTGCACTTAAACGTGAAAAGGAATGGTTTGTTGGCAAAAAGAGGCTCGTCAGCATCGATAAAAAAGTAAAGCTGCTAAAACAATCGTTGCCTGCTTCTCCGTATTGGTTTTTGATTCCGCTGCTACTATCCGTCATACCGCTTCTTCTTTCCTTCCAAAACTCAAATACTCTTTTAAGAATGACAGGAATTGCTTCGCTCGCAATGACTGCGATTATCTATGTCCTCTATTTCTCTTTTGGGAAAATGAAAGCAAAAGGGTATAGCGATAACCATCACCTCAATGCGGCAATCAACGCCGTAGCGAACCGTTATTGGTCGATATTATGGATCTGTCTAGCTATCTTTGAGAGCATCAACGCCATAGTCGCATACATCATATTGACGCAGAACAGCTCACCAAGCTTTACTCAGTGGATCATTGGCATTATTATGGTATCGCTAATACCGCTTGGCAGCATCGTAATGGTACATAACAAGCTTCGAGAGTTAGGCGTTAGTCTTGCAGAGAACGATGGAAAGGGCATTTATACAGATGATGACGAATATTGGATCAATGGGTCCACCTATTTCAATCCTAATAATAAATCCGTCTTCGTGCCTAAGCGTATTGGCATCGGAACAACCGTAAATATGGCTACGAGGGGCGGAAAATGGATTCAATACGGCGGTATTGTATTCGCTTTTGTCATTGTCGTCCCGATCGCTGTTTTTGCCGTGCAATCCGACCAGACTAAGCCTGTTCTCACTGTTGCTGACAGCGGAATCGTCTCTATTGAATACCCATTGTATAATTATAGCTTTGATATCAAAGAGGCTGCAGATCTAACGTTGGAACAGACAGTTCCTAGCGGCTTCCGAACGAATGGCGTGGCTACTGCTGAATATGCGAGAGGCAACTTTTCTTTAGAAAAGCTCGGTCATGCCAAGCTCTATGTATTTAAAAATTCACCGCCGTACATTTTCATCCATTTGGACGATCTAACTGTTATTTTCAATTATAAAGAAGCTGCTGCTACCGAAGCTCTATTTGCCAAGCTAACAGCCAGCAAGTCTTAATTGTCGTTTCCATAAACGAACGTCTCAAGCGCTGCTAATGATAGCTCGGAAAGCTGCTCAGAATTGTCAAAATAAAGCACAGAGGACGCGGAGATATTCCATTTCAGTTCTCTTTTGGCAAGTGAGCAGCTAAACTCGTCCCAATTGTCCAGCTTGTAGTGATCAAGCTCTGACCCTCTGTGTACAATTCGTTCATAATGAAGCTTATCATCACGAAGGGATACAAATACGACCTTCACATCAACATCCAATAAGGAGGCCCCAATTGCAGCGAGCTCCAGCTCGATCCAATTCGGGGTCTCCGTTTCCTTTGTAAACGGCCCAATCACAAATATATCTCCGTCATTCGCAATATTTTCGAGTGCAGCATCCATTGTTATGCGATAACCTAAATCACGGCATAACTTCTTGTAATCGTTAGAATCACGATCGCTTGGATCAAGCCCCGCCTGCGTCATAAGCGCTACCGCAGCCGGCCTAAGCACCGTGTCCATATCAATGATCGCAACTCCATGCCTCTTCGCCAGCGCTTTAGCCAGCGTCGTCTTCCCTGCTCCTGCACCGCCCACAAAAAACACTAATTTCCGCATAGCCGCCTCCTTCGATCCTTCATCTATTTACTCATCATATCAGACCTATACAAAAAAACACCCTGCAGCGCAGGATGTCTTAGATGTTCACTATTGGAGCGGAAGACGGGAATCGAACCCGCGACCCTCGCCTTGGCAAGGCGATGCTCTACCGCTGAGCCACTTCCGCATAATAATGGCTGGGGATTCAGGGATCGAACCTGAGAATGACGGAGTCAAAGTCCGTTGCCTTACCGCTTGGCTAATCCCCAACATATATTTTAATACTCTTTTTTGAAAAATGGCGGAGCTGACGGGATTCGAACCCGCGGTCTCCTGCGTGACAGGCAGGCATGTTGGGCCACTACACCACAGCTCCGTATGTATAAGCTCGGATAAATCCGAAGGTAAAACCTTGGTTTGGTTGCGGGGGCAGGATTTGAACCTGCGGCCTTCGGGTTATGAGCCCGACGAGCTACCGGGCTGCTCCACCCCGCGTCATTTACTACTTATGCTATTGAATTCCAGAACTAATCCCACATATGTGAGACGTTTACTAATACAATCATTAGTAAATTGCGCCCTGAAAACTGGATACGAAAGGTAGGTTTGCTGAAAACCTGTTCTGCTGCTGTCTACCGGATGTATGGGTCACAGTAAACGTGTTTAGGATAAGCCCTCGACCGATTAGTATTCGTCAGCTACACACATTGCTGTGCTTCCACCCCGAACCTATCAACCTCGTCGTCTTCAAGGGGTCTTACATACTGGGAAATCTCATCTTGAGGGGGGCTTCGCGCTTAGATGCTTTCAGCGCTTATCCCGTCCGTACTTGGCTACCCAGCGGTGCTCCTGGCGGAACAACTGGTACACCAGCGGTACGTCCATCCCGGTCCTCTCGTACTAAGGACAGCTCCTCTCAAATTTCCTGCGCCCGCGACAGATAGGGACCGAACTGTCTCACGACGTTCTGAACCCAGCTCGCGTACCGCTTTAATGGGCGAACAGCCCAACCCTTGGGACCTACTTCAGCCCCAGGATGCGATGAGCCGACATCGAGGTGCCAAACCTCCCCGTCGATGTGGACTCTTGGGGGAGATAAGCCTGTTATCCCCAGGGTAGCTTTTATCCGTTGAGCGATGGCCCTTCCATTCGGTACCACCGGATCACTAAGCCCGACTTTCGTCCCTGCTCGACTTGTAGGTCTCGCAGTCAAGCTCCCTTATGCCTTTGCACTCTGCGAATGATTTCCAACCATTCTGAGGGAACCTTTGGGCGCCTCCGTTACATTTTAGGAGGCGACCGCCCCAGTCAAACTGTCCACCTGACACGGTCCCCGAACCGGTTTCACGGTTCTAGGTTAGAACTCCGATACGATCAGGGTGGTATCCCAACGGTGCCTCCACACAAGCTGGCGCTCATGCTTCGTAGGCTCCCACCTATCCTGTACAGATCGTACCAAAGTTCAATATCAAGTTACAGTAAAGCTCCATGGGGTCTTTCCGTCTTGTCGCGGGTAACCTGCATCTTCACAGGTATTAAAATTTCACCGGATCTCTCGTTGAGACAGCGCCCAAGTCGTTACGCCATTCGTGCGGGTCAGAATTTACCTGACAAGGAATTTCGCTACCTTAGGACCGTTATAGTTACGGCCGCCGTTTACTGGGGCTTCGGTTCACAGCTTCGGGTTACCCCTAACCGCTCCCCTTAACCTTCCAGCACCGGGCAGGCGTCAGCCCGTATACTTCGCCTTACGGCTTCGCACAGACCTGTGTTTTTGCTAAACAGTCGCTTGGGCCTTTTCACTGCGGCCCCCTCGGGCTATAAACCCTACCGAGGCACCTCTTCTCCCGAAGTTACGAGGTCATTTTGCCGAGTTCCTTAACGAGAGTTCTTCCGCGCGCCTTAGCATACTCTGCTCGCCTACCTGTGTCGGTTTGCGGTACGGGCACCTAGATCTCACTAGAGGCTTTTCTTGACAGCCGGAGTACATGACCTTCGCTACTGTAATTTTCGCTCCCCATCACAGCCCAGCCTTATAGTGTGCGGATTTGCCTACACACCAGCCTCACTGCTTAGACGGACTATTCCATCAGTCCGCGTCACTGCCCTTCTGTGTCACCCCATTGCTCAAACAATCTTCGGTGGTACAGGAATTTCAACCTGTTGTCCATCCACTACGCCTTTCGGCCTCGCGTTAGGTCCCGACTTACCCTGAGAGGACGAGCCTTCCTCAGGAACCCTTAGGCTTTCGGCGGACAAGATTCTCACTTGTCTTTTCGTTACTCATACCGGCATTCTCACTTGAATACAGTCCACCAGTCCTCACGGTCCAACTTCAATCCGTATTCAACGCTCCCCTACCCAAGTACCATTAAGGTACATGTCATAGCTTCGGTGGTGTGTTTAGCCCCGTTACATTTTCGGCGCAGAGTCACTCGACCAGTGAGCTATTACGCACTCTTTAAATGATGGCTGCTTCTAAGCCAACATCCTGGTTGTCTTTGCAACTCCACATCCTTTCCCACTTAACACACACTTGGGGACCTTAGCTGATGATCTGGGCTGTTTCCCTCTTGACAATGGATCTTAGCACTCACTGTCTGACTCCCGAGTAGCACGTCTATGGCATTCGGAGTTTGACTGGACTTGGTAACCCTTGGCGGGCCCCGCACCCAATCAGTGCTCTACCTCCACGACGCTCATTCCTCGAGGCTAGCCCTAAAGCTATTTCGGGGAGAACCAGCTATCTCCGAGTTCGATTGGAATTTCTCCGCTACCCCCACCTCATCCCCGCACTTTTCAACGTGCGTGGGTTCGGGCCTCCAGTGCGTGTTACCGCACCTTCACCCTGGACAGGGGTAGATCACACGGTTTCGGGTCTACGACCACGTACTTATTCGCCCTATTCAGACTCGCTTTCGCTACGGCTCCGTCTTCCCGACTTAACCTTGCACGTGATCGTAACTCGCCGGTTCATTCTACAAAAGGCACGCCATCACCCATTTAACGGGCTCTGACTTTTTGTAAGCGCACGGTTTCAGGTTCTTTTTCACTCCGCTTCCGCGGTGCTTTTCACCTTTCCCTCACGGTACTGCTTCACTATCGGTCACCAGGGAGTATTTAGCCTTGGCAGATGGTCCTGCCGGATTCCGACGGGGTTTCTCGTGTCCCGCCGTACTCAGGATCCGTCTCGGAGAGTGCTTGCTTTCGGTTACAGGGCTTTTACCTGCTCTGGCGGGCCTTTCCAGACCTCTTCGCCTACCAAACACCTTTGTAACTCCATGTGAGACGTCCTACAACCCCAAGGAGCAAGCTCCTTGGTTTGGGCTAATCCGCGTTCGCTCGCCGCTACTGACGGAATCACTATTGTTTTCTCTTCCTCAGGGTACTTAGATGTTTCAGTTCCCCTGGTATGCCTCTATCCAACCTATGTATTCAGTTGAAAGTAACTGCCCATTACGGCAGCTGGGTTTCCCCATTCGGAAATCCTCGGATCAATGCCTGCTTACGGCTCCCCGGGGCGGTATCGTTGTTCGCCACGTCCTTCTTCGGCTCCTGGTGCCTAGGCATCCTCCGTGCGCTCTTACTAGCTTAACCATATGCTCAGGTGATTCGGCTTGCCCGCCGTTTTCCTTTTGTTTCTCTGATCTCCTAAGACATCAAATGGTTGAAACAAAACGAAAAGAAGTCGGAACAATCTCGAACACCTTTCGCTTACAATAAAAACAACTTAAAGGATGTTTCAGCAATTCTTTTCTTTCGTTATCCAGTTTTCAAGGTGCAAAGTAAATCACAGACAACCTTGCGGTTGCTGCTAGGTGTGAATATAACACCTGCTTGGCGACGTCCTACTCTCCCAAGACCCTGCGGTCTAAGTACCATCGGCGCTGAAGGGCTTAACGGTCGTGTTCGGTATGGGAACGCGTGGTTCCCCTCCGCCATCGCCACCAAACGGATGACTTAACGTTGAAAGACGATTAATCTTTCAAAACTGACAACGAGTAAGCGATAAACTGCCAAGTTTATCCGAACCTCATCGGGTTCGGGTATTTCCTTAGAAAGGAGGTGATCCAGCCGCACCTTCCGATACGGCTACCTTGTTACGACTTCACCCCAATCATCTACCCCACCTTCGACGGCTAGCTCCCTTGCGGGTTACCCCACCGGCTTCGGGTGTTGTAAACTCTCGTGGTGTGACGGGCGGTGTGTACAAGACCCGGGAAC